>NC_015588.1:1804221-2104925 GCF_000215105.1 Isoptericola variabilis 225 | reverse complement strand
GGCTCGGTGCTCTCGTCCGACATCGTGTGGAACACCGCGGACGGGATCATGGGCGTCATGGCGCTGGTCAACCTCGTCGCGATCGCCCTGCTCTCGGGCCTGGTCTGGCGCCTGCTGGCCGACTACCGCGCGCAGAAGGCCGCCGGCCGCGACCCGGTGTTCACGCGGGCCCAGCTGCCCGACGTCGACGGCGTCGAGTGCTGGGAGGACGAGCACAGCGTGACCGGGGTCGCGCCCGCGGTGCGCACCTGACGCCGCGGGGCGGGCGCGGCCGTTTGTCACAATGGGGGGCGTGACCTCGACCATCGACACCGTCAGCACGACGACGCCGCAGCCCGCCCCCGCGACCGGTGTGCCGTCGTCGGGCACCCGCGTGCTGCCGCCGCTGCAGATCGGGCCGATCACGGTGGACACGCCCGTGGTGCTCGCCCCGATGGCGGGCGTGACCAACCGCGCCTTCCGCACCCTGTGCCGCGAGGCGGGCGCGTCCCAAGGCTTCGACCCGGGCCTGTACGTGGCCGAGATGGTCACGAGCCGCGCGCTCGTCGAGCGCAACGTGGAGTCGCTGCGGATCGTCACGTTCGGCGAGGACGAGACGCCGCGCTCGGCGCAGGTCTACGGCGTCGACCCGGCGACCGTCGGCGCCGCGGTGAAGATCATCGCCGGCGAGGACCGTGCCGACCACGTCGACCTCAACTTCGGGTGCCCCGTGCCCAAGGTGACGCGCAAGGGCGGCGGCTCGGCGCTGCCGTGGAAGAAGCAGCTCTTCACCGACATCGTTCGTGCCGCGGTCGAGGCCGCCGAGCCGCACGGCGTCCCCGTCACCGTCAAGATGCGCAAGGGTATCGACGACGACCACCTCACATACCTCGAGGCGGGCCAGATCGCCGAGTCGCTCGGCGTCGCCGCCGTCGCGCTCCACGCGCGCACGGCCGCCGACTACTACTCCGGGACGGCCGACTGGTCCGCCATCGCTCGGCTCAAGGAGACCGTGCGCACGATCCCGGTGCTGGGCAACGGCGACATCTGGTCCGCCGAGGACGCCGTCCGCATGGTCCGCGAGACCGGGGCCGACGGCGTCGTCGTCGGGCGCGGGTGCCAGGGCCGGCCGTGGCTCTTCGCCGACCTCGCTGCCGCGTTCCACGGCTCCGACCACCGCGTCCGGCCGGGCCTGCGCGAGGTCGCCGAGACCATCTACCGCCACGGCGAGCTCATGATCGACTACTTCGACGGCGACGAGCACAAGGGCGTCCGCGACCTGCGCAAGCACATGGCGTGGTACCTCAAGGGCTACCCGGTCGGGGGCGACGTCCGTCGCGCGCTGGCGATGGTGTCGTCGCTCGCGGAGCTGCGCGAGCTGCTGGGCTCGCTCGACCTGTCGACGCCGTACCCGGGGCCCGACGCGGAGGGGCAGCGCGGCCGCGCCGGCTCACCCAAGACGCCGCACCTGCCGTACGGGTGGCTCGACTCGCGCGAGCTCGACGCCGAGTTCGAGACGAGGCTGCGCGAGGCAGAGCTGAGCGTCTCGGGCGGCTGACGCACCCTGCGGCACGTGCGCGCCGAGCGCGTCAGGCCTGGCGCAGCTCCTTGACGTAGCGGCGGCACGGCACGGGGATGCGCGTGCCGTCCGGGCCCTCGGCGGCGTAGTCGAACGGTCCGTCGTCGCGCCACCCCTGCTTGGCGTAGAACCGCCGGGCCCGCGCGTTGCCCGCGACGACGGCGAGCCAGGCGGTCTCGACGCCGGCCGCGGCGAGTCGGTGCTCGGCGTCGGCGAGCAGGGCCGCCGCGACGCCCGACCCGCGGTGCCCGGCGTCGACGAACAGCTCCTCGAGCTCGTCGCCCACGACGGTCGCGAAGCCCGCGACCTGGCCGTCGACGTCGGCCACGCACGTGCCGGGCACGCGCGCGGCGGCGCGCGGGCCGAAGGACTCGGGCGTGCGCAGGGCGACCAGCTCGTCGGGGACGTGGCCCAGGTGCCCGTCGCGCCAGGCGCGGTACCAGACGTCGGCCACCGCGGGGGCGTCGTCGGGGGTCATGGGGCGTACGCGCACGACGCCAGGGTAGACGAGCACAACGTGGCCGCCGGATACCCGGCTCGAGCACAACGTGGGCGCCGCCATCCGCGAGGATGACGGCTCCCACGTTGTGCTCGGCAGGGGAGTGGGGCGTCAGCCCGGCGTCAGGGCACCCGGACGCCGTCGACCGTCAGCCACCACGACTCGTCCCAGAAGTCGGCGGCGTCGATGACGCCGCGCTCCTGCGCCCAGTCGATGAGGAGCTGGCGGATCTCCTTCTGCTCGTCGTACACGAGCGGCGCCGACGCGATGTGCGGGAACCCGCCACCACCGGAGCGGCGGTAGTTGTTCACCGCGACGACCACCTGCGCGTCGTCGGCGAGCGGGGTGCCGTCGGCGAGCACGAGGTTCTCGATGCGCGACCCGACGGGCTGCGACAGGTCGACCTCGTACTCGACGCCCGCGAGGATGTCGAGGTTGTAGTCCGGGGTGTTGCCCGCCCCCGTGTCGCGCGCCGGGTCGAACGTGCCGCCGGCCGGGACCGTCGCGAAGTACTTGTTGGAGTACTCGAGGTAGTCCTTGACCTGCGCGCCCGTCATCGTCACGGCGTGCAGCGTGTTGTCGTACACGTACAGGCCCGCGATGTCGCGCACGCTCACGTCACCGGCCGGGAACACCGCCGTCCGCGAGAACGGCGCGGCGATCGACAGCACCGGCAGGTCCGCGTACTCGGTGCCCTCGAGCGCGGCGTCGACCGTGTCGGTCTGCACCTTCTGGATGAAGTCGATGATGGGCGTGTCCTCGTAGCGCGACGTCACGGCCGAGAGCTCCTCGGTCGACTGGGCCACGACCTGGTTGACGTAGTCGACCGTCGTCTCGTGCTGCTCGGCCACGAGGTCGAGGATCTCCTGCGACTCGGGGTAGTCCTTGGTGCGGATGGCCGACGCCTCCGCCGCGGCGACGTCCCACTGGCCGCGCACCTTCTCGAGCGAGAGGTCCACGCGCGAGACGGTCGAGCCCCAGCGGTACGGCTGCGTGAGCAGCACGGGCTCGCCCGTGACCTCGTTGGTCACGACCTGCGACGGCCGGTCGAGGTGCGTGTGGCCCACGACCATGACGTCGATGCCGGGCACCGTGCGCGCGATGACGTCCGAGGGGTTCTCGGGCGGTGCGACCGACTCGTCGTACGACGACGCGCCCGTGCCCGCGTGGGACAGCACGACGACGACGTCGGCGCCCGCGGCCCGCACGCGCGGCACCCACGTGGCGGCGGCCTCGGTCATGTCCTGGAACTCGAGGCGGCCCTCGACGTTGCCCTTGTCCCAGATCGCCGAGCCCGGCGTCGTCAGGCCGAGGATGCCGACCGTGACGGGCTTGTGGCCGGGCACGTGGCGGCGCACGAGCGTGTACGGCTCGAGCGCGGGCTCGCCCGTCTCGGCGTCGAGCACGTTGGCGCCCAGCAGCGGGAAGCCCAGGTCGTCCTCGTACGCGTCGAGCAGGTCGAGGCCGTAGTTGAACTCGTGGTTGCCGACCACCTGGGCGTCGTAGCCGATCGCGTCGTACGCGGCGGCCATGGGGTGCACCTCGCCCGTCTCGTGCACGGGCTCCTGGACGGCGTAGTAGTAGCTGAGCGGCGTGCCCTGGATCGCGTCGCCGTTGTCGACGACGAGCAGCTGCTCGGGGCCGACCTCGGCGCGGACGTCGTCCACGACCGACGCGACGGACGCCAGGCCGACGCTGTCCCCGGCCCGGTCGGAGTACGGCGCGTTGCTGAAGTAGTCCCAGTTCGCCACGCGTCCGTGGAGGTCGGTCGTGGCGAGCAGGGTGAGGTCGAGCGTGTCCGACGACGCCGGTGCGGGCGCGGCGGTCGCGAGCGAGACGGGGGCGGCGAGGCTGACGAGCAGCGCGGCCGCCACCGCCGCGGAGGCGCGGTTCTTCACGGTGGTCCCTTCGCAGGATGACTCGGGCGCACGGGTAGTTCGCCCGGGCAGCACCCTAGGGGTCCGCTGTGAACGCGACCACACCCTCCGATGACGCCGAGGTAGCGCGTTCTCCGCCGAGGTAGCGCGTTCTCTGCCGAGGTAGCGCGTTCTCCGTCGAGGTAGCGCACGCCCGCCGGTACCGGCGTCGGGCACTTCGCGCTACCTCGCGGAAGAACGCGCTACCTCGCGGAAGAACGCGCTACCTCGCGGAAGAACGCGCTACCTCGCGGTGGGACGCGCTACCTCGCGGGAGAACGCGCTACCTCGCGGAGGGGTGGGTCAGGCGCGGAACCACACCGTCGTGTCGGTCGGCACGACGCCGTCGACGGGGCCGGAGGCGACGAGGAGCTCGACGCCCTCGGGCAGCACGACCGGCTCCGGCCCGAGGTTGGCGAGCACGACGACGCCGGCGTTGCGGAACGCGATGACGTCCGGCGAGTCGGCGTAGGCGTCGAGCCACGCGAGGCCGCCGTGACCCATGCCCTCGGCGCGGCGCGTCGCCAGGGCGGCGCGGTACATCTCGAACGTCGAGCCCTCGACGCCGACCTGGAGGTCGGCGGCGTAGCGCGCGAACGACTCGGGCTGCGGCAGCCACGTCCTCCCGGTCGGCCCGAAGCCGAAGCCCGGGGCGTCGGCGGACCAGGGGAGCGGCACGCGGCAGCCGTCACGGCCGGCCTCGGCGCCCTGGGTGCGGAAGAACGCGGGGTCCTGGCGCACCTCGGCGGGCAGCGACGTGTGCTCGGGCAGGCCGAGCTCCTCGCCCTGGTAGACGTAGGCCGAGCCGGGCAGGCCAAGCATGAGCAGCGAGGCGGCGCGGGCGCGGCGCAGGCCGAGCTCCTCGTCGGGCTGCGGGTCCGTGGCGAAGATGCCGTTGGGCCGCGCGCCGGGGTCGGCCAGGCCGAGGCGCGACGCGTGACGGACGACGTCGTGGTTCGACAGCACCCAGGTAGTGGGCGCGCCGACCTCGTCGTTCGCGCGGTACGACGCCGCGATGACGGTGCGCAGCGCGCTCGCGTCCCAGCCGGTCGTGAGGAACGAGAAGTTGAACGCCTGGTGCATCTCGTCCGGCCGCACGTAGCGGGCGAGGCGCGACAGCGGCTCGACCCACGCCTCGGCGACGAGGCAGCGGTCGCCGTCGTACTCGGCCAGCACGCGGTGCCACTCGCGGTAGATCTCGTGCACGCCGTCCTGGTCGAACATGGGGCCGTGGTTGCCGGCGCCGGTCGAGCCGTCCTCGGGCGCGCCCGGGTCGACGGCCTCCTCCTCGACGGTGCCCTCGACCATCGCGACGCTGCCGTCCCAGTCGGGCAGACCGTCGGCCTTGACCAGGCCGTGCGCGACGTCGACGCGGAAGCCGTCCACGCCCTTGTCGAGCCAGAACCGCAGCACGTCCTCGAACTCGGCCCGCACCTCGGGGTGCGTCCAGTCGAGGTCGGGCTGCGAGGAGTCGAACAGGTGCAGGTACCACTGCGGGCCGAGCGGGCCGTCGTCCTCGCGGGGCTCGAGGCGCGTCCACGCCGGGCCGCCGAAGATCGACTGCCAGTTGTTCGGGGGCTCCTCGCCGGCGGGGCCGCGGCCGTCGCGGAAGACGTACCGCGCACGCTCGGGCGAGCCGGGCGCGGAGGCGAGCGCGGCCTGGAACCACGCGTGCTGGTCGGACGTGTGGTTCGGCACGAGGTCGACGATCACGCGGATCCCGCGCGCGTGCGCCTGGGCGAGCATCTCGTCGAAGTCCTCGAGCGTGCCGAACAGCGGGTCGACGTCGCGGTAGTCGGCAACGTCGTAGCCCGCGTCCTTCTGGGGCGAGCGGTAGAACGGCGAGAGCCAGACGGCGTCCACGCCGAGCGTCGCGAGGTGGTCGAGGTGCGCGGTGACGCCCGGGATGTCGCCGATGCCGTCACCGTCGCTGTCGGCGAACGAGCGCGGGTAGACCTGGTAGATCACCGCCTCGCGCCACCACTCGCGGGCGGTGTCGCTGCCCACGTGGACGACGGCGCCCGCGGTCAGGGTCTCGGCGGCGGGCGCGGTGGGCTGGGTGCTCGTCATCGCGGAAGTGCTTCCTCACAGGTCGTCGGGCGGTGCAGCGCACGAGTGTAAGCGTTGCTGCAACCTTTTCACCAGGGTGCCCGTCGGAGAGGTCCGGCGGGCGCCCGGGGCCGGGGCGGAAGGCCCCGGTGCGGTCAGTGCGAGCCGCGCGGGGCGGGCCCGGTCGAGCCCCGGACCACGAGCTCCGGGGCGAACAGCAGCTCGGTGCGCGGGGCGCGGTCACCGGCGATCTCGGACAGCAGCGCGCTCACCGCCGCGCGGGCCATGGCCTCCACGGGCTGGCGGACCGTGGTCAGCGGCGGGTCGGTGAACGCGATGAGCGGCGCGTCGTCGTACCCGACCACGGACACGTCCTGCGGCACGCGCAGGCCGCGCGAGCGCGCGGCGCGCACGGCGCCGAGCGCCATGAGGTCCGAGCCGCACACGACCGCGGTGTGCCCCGACGCGACGAGCTCGGCGGCGGCCGCCTGGCCGCCCTCGAGCGTGTAGAGCGTGCTCACGACGTGCGTGCGCGCGTCCTCGGCGTCGGTCGCGAGCCCGTGCTCGACGAGCGCGCGCAGGAACGCCTCGACCTTGCGACGGGCGGGCACGTACCGCTCGGGGCCGATCGCCAGGCCGATGCGCTCGTGGCCGAGCGACACGAGGTGCCGCACGGCCAGGTCGACGCTCGCCGCGTCGTCGGGCGAGACGAACGGCGCGTCGATGCCCTCGGCGTACCCGTTGACCAGGACGATCGGGATGCCCCGGCTGCGCAGCACCTCGTAGCGCGAGTGGTCGGCGCGCGTGTCCGCGTGCAGCCCCGAGACGAACACGATGCCGTCCACCGAGTGGTCGACGAGCGTGTCGACGTACTCGTCCTCGGTCGTGCCGCCCGGCTCCTGCGTGCACAGCAGCGGGGTGTACCCGCGCTCGGCGAGCAGCGACTCGATGGCCTGCGCGAACGCGGGGAAGACGGGGTTGATCAGCTCGGGCACGAGCAGGCCCACGAGCCCCGCCGAGCGGCCGCGCAGCGCCTGGGGCCGCTCGTAGCCCAGCACGTCGAGCGCGGCGAGCACGGCGTGGCGCGTCTCGCTCGCCACGCCCGGCTTGCCGTTCAGCACGCGCGAGACGGTGGCGGTGGAGACGCCGGCCTGCTCGGCCAGGTCGCTCAGACGGGTGCGCACCCGCGGAATTCTAAGAGACATCGGACCTCCTCGTCCCGGTCCGACGGCGGATGTCGTCGCCCTGAGCCGGTCGGGCGGGATCCCGGTCGCCCGGCACGGCTGTAACCGTTGCCGCAACGTTATCGCAAGATCTTGCAATCAGTCTGCAACACCCCTACGTTTCTCCCCAACAGGGCACGACGCCGGGCCCGCAGCCCCGACCAGGGGCACCCGAGTGCCAACCTTCGACGAAGCTGGGAGTACACCGATGCGACGGAGCATCCTTCTTGCCGCCGCGCTCACCTCGACCCTCGCGCTCGCCGCGTGCGGCGGGGGCACCGAGCCGGCCGGCGACGAGACCACCGAGCCGGCCGAGGAGACGAGCGCCCCCGCGGCGAGCGGCTCCCTCACGGTCTGGGTCGACGAGACCCGCGAGGCCGCCGTCCAGGCCGCCGCCGAGGACTTCGAGGCGGAGACCGGCACCACGGTCGAGCTCGTCCAGAAGAACTTCGAGGACATCCGCACCGACTTCCTCGCGCAGGTCCCGACGGGCGAGGGCCCCGACATCACCGTCGGCGCCCACGACTGGCTCGGCGAGCTGACGACCAACGGCGTCGTCGCCCCGATCGAGCTGGGCGACAAGGCCGCCGAGTTCGAGGAGGTCGCGGTCCAGGCCTTCACGCAGGACGGCCAGGTCTACGGCCTGCCCTACGCGATCGAGAACATCGCCCTCATCCGCAACACGGCGCTCGCGGACACCGCCCCGGCGACGTTCGACGAGATGGTCGCGGCCGGCCAGGAGGCGGGCACCAAGTACCCGTTCCTCATCCAGACGGGCACCGAGGGCGACCCGTACACGTACTACCCGTTCCAGACCTCGTTCGGCGCCCCGGTCTTCGCGCAGAACGACGACGGCTCGTACCGTCCCGAGCTGACGCTCGGCGGCGAGAACGGCGAGGCGTTCGCGCAGTGGCTCGCCGACCAGGGCTCCGCGGGCGTGCTGAGCACCGACATCACGTACGACATCGCGGTCGAGTCCTTCAAGAACGGCGAGTCGCCGTTCATCGTCGGCGGCCCGTGGATGCTCGAGCAGTTCGCCGACCTCGAGCTGGCGATCGACCCGATCCCGGCGCCGGGTGACCAGCCCGCCCAGCCGTTCGTCGGCGTCCAGGGCTTCTACGTCAGCGCGCAGAGCCAGAACGCCCTGCTCGCCAACGACTTCCTCGTCAACTACCTGTCCACCGAGGAGGCGCAGGTCGCGCTGTTCGAGGCCGGCGGCCGCCCGCCGGCGCTGACCGCGGCCGCCGACGCCGTGTCGGACGACCCGATCGTAGCGGGCTTCCGCGAGGTGGGCGCCGAGGCCGTCCCGATGCCGTCGATCCCCGAGATGGGCTCCGTCTGGGCCTTCTGGGGCGTGACCGAGGCCAACATCATCTCGGGCCAGGCCCAGCCGGCCGAGGCCTGGCAGAAGATGGTGTCCGACATCGAGGGCGCGCTCGGCTGATGTCCGCCGCGGACTCGAACGTGAGCGCCGCCGTCGTCGCCCCGAGCGATGGCGGCGGCGCCGCATCCGGCACCACGCGCACGCCCCGTCCCCGGCTCCGGTTGGCCCCGAGCCGCGAGGGCTTCGGCGTCGGGTTCGTCGTCAAGCTCGTGCTCATGGGCGTGGTCGACGCGCTCGGGGTCTTCGCGCTCCTGGCGGCGTACTCCGAGGAGTCGTGGGGCATCTTCGCCGCGACGCTGGCGATGCTCGTCGCGGCCAACTGGGTCTACTTCAGCCGGCGCAGCCTGCCGCTGAAGTACATCCTCCCCGGCCTGCTGTTCCTGCTCGTCTTCCAGGTCTACGTCGTCGGCTACACCGGCTACGTCGCCTTCACCAACTACGGCGACGGGCACAACTCGACCAAGGAGCAGGCCGTCGAGGCGCTGCTCGCACAGAACGAGCGCCGCGTCGAGGGCTCGCCCGCGGCGCCGCTGACCGTCGTCGAGAGCGACGCCGGCGAGCTTGGCTTCGCCGTCGTCGACGAGTCGGGCGACGTGCGCGTCGGGTCGGCCGAGCAGCCGCTCGAGGCCGCCCCCGGCGCGACGGTGTCCGACGGCGTCGCGACCGACGTCCCGGGCTGGACCGTGCTCGACCGGGCGCAGGTCCTCGAGCGGCAGCAGGAGGTCACGACGCTGCGCGTGCCCGTCTCGGAGGACCCCGAGGACGGGTCGATCCGCACGCAGGACGCGCGCACGGGGTACGTGTTCCAGCCCGTGCTGGAGTACGACGCCGAGGCCGACACCATGACGGACACGTCGACCGGCGTCGTGTACACGCCCAACGACGAGGGGCAGTTCGAGGCGCCGGACGGCACGACGCTCGCGGTCGGCTGGCGCGTGTCGGTCGGGTTCGACAACTTCGCGACGGCGTTCGGCGACTCCCGCTACTCCGAGCCGTTCGTCAAGATCCTCGCATGGACGTTCGCGTTCGCGCTCCTGAGCGTGGTCTCGACGTTCCTGCTCGGCATGTTCCTGGCGATCGCGTTCAACGACCCGCGCCTGCGCGGCCGCCGGATCTACCGGACGCTCATGATCCTGCCGTACGCGATGCCGGGCTTCCTCGCGGCGCTGCTGTGGGCCGGCATGCTCAACCGCGGCTACGGGTTCGTCAACCAGGTGCTGCTGGGCGGGGCGAGCATCCCGTGGCTCACCGACCCGTGGCTCGCGAAGGTGTCGGTGCTGCTCGTCAACCTGTGGCTCGGCTTCCCGTACATGTTCCTCATCTGCACCGGTGCGCTGCAGTCGCTGCCGGGCGACGTGTACGAGGCGGCGCGGATCGACGGCGCGGGCCGGTGGCGCACGTGGCGCTCGATCACGATGCCGCTGCTGCTCGTCTCGACGGCACCGCTGCTCATCTCGAGCTTCGCGTTCAACTTCAACAACTTCACGCTCATCAAGATGCTGACCGACGGCGGGCCCCGGTTCGCCGACGCGTCGGTGCCCCTCGGGCACACCGACATCCTCATCTCGATGGTCTACAACGTGTCCGGCCTCGACGGCACCGCGCCGCGCAACTACGGCCTGGCGAGCGCCCTGTCGATCGTGATCTTCCTCGTGGTCGGCACGATCTCCGCGATCGCGTTCCGCCAGACCCGCAAGCTCGAGGAGCTGAGCTGATGACGACGACGACCTCGACCACGCGGCAGCACGCGCCCGCCGGGGAGCTGCGCACGCGGATGCCCGCCGGCCGGTGGGCGCGCGAGCTCGGGTGGCGCCACCTGGTGGGCGTGCTGGCCGTGCTGTTCGCCGTCTTCCCGATCGTGTACGTCGTGTCGGCGTCGCTCTCGCCGAGCGGCACGCTCACGGGCTCGAACGCGCTGTTCAGCTCGACGAGCGGCGCCAACTACGCCGAGCTCGGCGACACGCGGTTCTGGACGTGGATGGCCAACACGCTCGTCATCGGCGTCGTCACGGCCGTGGGCACGGTGCTCATGGGCGCAGCCGCGGCGTACGCGTTCTCGCGGTTCCGGTTCACGGGCCGCCGCGTGGGGCTGACGGCGCTGCTCATCATCCAGATGTTCCCGCAGATGCTCGCCTTCGTGGCGATCTTCCTGCTGCTCATCTCCCTCGGCGAGGTCGTGCCGGCCCTGGGGCTCAACTCCAAGCTCGCGCTCGTCGCGGTCTACCTGGGCGGCGCGCTGGGCGTGAACACGTTCCTCATGTACGGGTTCTTCAACACGATCCCGCGCGAGCTCGACGAGGCCGCGAAGATCGACGGCGCCTCGCACGCCCAGATCTACTGGGGCATCATCCTGCGGCTCGTCTCGCCGATCCTCGCCGTCGTGGCGCTGCTGAGCTTCATCAGCACGTTCGGCGAGTTCATCATCGCGCGCGTGCTGCTGCAGTCGGAGGCCAACTGGACCCTGGCCGTGGGCCTCTACGGGTGGGTCTCGTCGCTGCTCGAGGCCAACTGGGGCCTCTTCGCGGCGGGCGCGGTGATCTCGGCGATCCCGGTGCTGGCGCTGTTCCTCTTCCTGCAGAAGTACATCGTCGGCGGGCTCACCGCCGGCTCCGTGAAGGGCTGAGATGCACCTGCTCGACGCGCCGCACCACGACGGCTCGGCGTCGTACGTCCCCGAGGGCACGCCCGCCCTCGGGGACGTGGTGCCGGTCCGCGTCCGCGTCCCGCGGACGGCCGGCGTGCGGGACGTGTGGCTCCGCACGGTCCGCGACGGCGAGCCGCGGCTCACGCCGGCCCGCCGCGACGGGGGCGACGAGCGCGAGGACTGGTACGTCGCCGACGTCGTCGTGCACAACCCGGTCACGCCCTACCGCTTCTTCCTCGACGTCCCGGGCGGCTACCGGTGGCTCGACGGGCGCGGCGTCCACGACCGCGAGGTGCCCGACGCCGGGAGCTTCCGCCTCACCACGCACGCCCCGGCGCCGTCGTGGCTGGGGGAGGGGCTGGTCTACCAGGTCTTCCCCGACCGGTTCGCGCGGTCGGCGGCGGCCGACGCGCGGCCCCTGCCCGACTGGGCCGTGCCCGCGGCGTGGGACGACGAGCCGCTCGGCGCGGGCCCGCACGTCGGGACGCAGCTGTTCGGCGGCGACCTGCCGGGGATCGTCGAGCACCTCGACCACCTCGAGACGCTCGGCGTCCGCACCCTGTACCTCACGCCCGTGTTCCCCGGGCGGTCCAACCACCGCTACGACGCCTCGACGTTCGACCACGTCGACCCCCTGCTCGGCGGCGACGAGGCCTACGCGGAGCTGGCCCGGGCCGTGCACGCGCGCGGCATGCGCCTCATGGGCGACATCACCACCAACCACACGGGCGACGGGCACGAGTGGTTCGCCAGGGCGCTCGCGGACCCGTCGTCGCCCGAGCACGGCATGTACCTCTGGGCGGACGCCCCGCCGGGCACGGCGGGGACCGACGTCGCGCTCCAGGACGACGGCCTCGCGTACGCGTCGTGGCTCGGGCACGGCTCGCTGCCCAAGCTCGACTGGGGCTCGGACGAGACGTGGCGCCGCATGGTCACGGGCGACGACGCGGTCGTCGCGCGCTGGCTGCGCGAGCCGTTCGGCATCGACGGCTGGCGCGTCGACGTCGCCAACATGACCGGCCGGTGGGGAAGCGAGGACCGTACCCACGCCGTCGCGCGGGCCCTGCGCGAGCGGATCACGCGCGAGCGGCCCGACGGCGCGCTCGTCGCCGAGCACTTCCACGACGCCTCGGGCGACCTGCTCGGCGACGGCTGGCACGCCAACATGAACTACACGGGCTTCACGCGCCCCGCGTGGTCCTGGCTCGCGGCCGAGGACTCCGGCGTGCCGTTCCTCGGGCTGCCCACGGCCGTGCCCCGCCGGCCCGCGGCCCGCATGGTCGAGACGATGCGCGAGTTCGCGTCGACCGTGCCGTGGCAGGTCACGGTGCGGCAGTGGAGCATGCTCGGCTCGCACGACACGGCGCGGCTGCGCTCCATCGTGGGCTCGCGCGAGATGGTCGAGGTCGCCGCGGCCCTGCTGTTCACCTACCCCGGCACGCCCGTGGTGTTCGCGGGCGACGAGGTCGGTGCGACCGGCCTCAACGGCGAACACGCGCGGACCACCATGGCGTGGGACCAGGGTGCGCGCGGCGGCGGCCCGCGCTGGGACGCCGCGACGCTCGAGGTGTACCGGTCGCTGTCGCGGCTCCGGGCGGCGTCGCGCGCGCTGCGCGACGGGGGGCTGCGGTGGGCCGTCGTCGAGGACGACGCCGTGGCGTACCTGCGCGAGACGCCCGACGAGCGCCTGCTCGTCGTCCTCGCGCGGGCGCCGTGGTCCGGCGCGCGGCTGCCGCGGCACCTGCTCGCGCCCGGCGCCCGGCCCGAGCTCCTCTACGGCGACCTCGAGCTCACGGTGACCGACGGCGGCCTCGACGTCGCCGGGGACGGGCCGGCGGTCGGCATCCACCGCCTCGCCTGACGCGTCGGCCCGGCGGACGTCCTGCGGGTGGCGCCGGACCCGGGTACGGTCCGGCACATGAGACTCCCATCTCGCTGGTACGAGGGCGTGCCGGTCGCGGTGGTCCTCGCGGCCGCGGGCGCCCTGGTCGGGCCGACCGCCGTGGCGGCGCCGCCCGGGCCCCTGACCTACGACGCGCTGGGCGACTCCTACGCCTCCGGGTACGGCGTCCCCCCGTACGACGGCGCGTGCGGCCGGTCGGAGGCTGCGTACGCCGCCCAGGTGGACGGCAGGGTGCGGATCGACCTCGACGACCTCGCCGCCTGCGCGGGCGCCACGACCGTCTCCATGGTGGGCGGCGGCCAGCTCGACGCCTTCGACGAGGAGACCCGGCTCGTCACGCTCAGCATCGGCGGCAACGACACCGGGTGGTCGCAGGCGGTCACCGCGTGCCTGGTCCGCGACGACGCGAGCTGCACGGCCGCGCTCGACACGGTCACGGGACGGATCGCCACGACGCTGCCGCTCCTCCTCGACCGGGCGTACACGCAGGTCCGCGCCCGCGCACCGCGGGCCGAGGTGATCGTGACCGGCTACCCGCGCCTCTTCTCGCCCGAGCACGGCGCGTACGGCGGCGCCTCGGTCGAGAAGCAGGAGCGGCTCAACGCCGGCGCGGACCTGCTCAACGCCGTGATCGCGCAGGCCGCGGCCCAGCACGGCTTCCGGTTCGTCGACGTCACCGCGCGGTTCGCGGGGCACGGCGTCAACGCGCCGGAACCGTGGATCCTGCCTTCGGGCGACCCGGGCGCGTTCCACCCGAACGCCGAGGGCTACCGGGCCTACGCGACGGCCGTCACGGTGGCGGTCGCGCGGGCCGGCATCAGGTAGCGGCGTCCGGAGCGTCGTCGTCGTACCGGCGGTAGGTCGGCGCCATGGCGCCGGACGGGTCGAGCCGGCCGAGGATCGCCTCGCTGATCGCGGCGAGCTGCTCGACCTGCTCGTCGTCGAGCGCGTCGATGACGTGCTGGCGCACGGTGCGCACGTGCCCCGGGGCCGCCTCCACGACCTTCTGCCACCCGGCCTCCGTGAGGCGCGCGTTGGTCGAGCGGGCGTCGGTCGGGCACGGGAAGCGCTCGACGAGGCCGCGTTCCTCGAGCCGGCGCACGACGTGCGACAGCCGCGGGGGCGTGGCGTTCGTGACGCGCGCGAGCTCGCTCATGCGCAGCGTCCGGTCGTCCGACTCCGAGAGGACGGCGAGCACGTAGTACTCGAAGTGGGTGACGTCGGCGTCGCGCCGCAGCTGGGCGTCGAGCACCCCCGGCAGCAGCTCGAGCACGGCGACCAGCCGCACCCAGGCGCGCAGCTGTGAGCGGTCCAGCCAGGGCACGTCGTCGGTCACGCGTCACGTCCTCGGGAATAGTTGTCGGTACAAGAGTCTTAGGGCTAGTGTCAGTTGTCGTTACAACCAACCGTCAGGAGCACGACATGGCACACCTCAGCATTATCGGTACCGGCACCATGGCACAGGCGATCGCGGACGTCGCGCGCAAGGGCGGCAGCACCGTCGACCTGATCGGGCGCGGCGACACGACGCCGGTCACGGGCGACGTCGTGGTCCTCGCGGTCCCGTACGGGGCGGTCGCCGAGATCGTCGAGCAGCGCGGCGCCGAGCTCGCCGGCAAGGTCGTCGTCGACATCACCAACCCGGTCGACTTCGAGACGTTCGACGGCCTGGTCGTGCCGGCCGACTCGTCCGCCGCCGCCGAGATCCAGGCGGCGCTGCCCGACTCGCGCGTCGTCAAGGCGTTCAACACGACGTTCGCCGGCACGCTGACGGCCGGCACCGTGGGCGACGTCACGACGACGGTGCTCGTCGCCGGCGACGACGAGGACGCCAAGCGGCTCGTGTCGGACGTCGTCGACGCGGCCGGACTCCGCGCGGTCGACGCCGGGCCGCTGCGTCGCGCCCGCGAGCTCGAGGCGCTCGGCTTCCAGCAGATCACGCTCGCCGCGAGCGAGAAGGTCTCGTGGACCGGCGGCTTCGCCGTCGTCGCCTGACCGTCCCTCATCACCCCGTCAGTCACGTCCGTGACGCACACCCCGTCGAGAGGAACCCCATGAATCTCCCCGCCCCTGCCCGTGACCTCGCGGTCCTGCTCGCCCGCGTCGCGCTCGGCGCGATCTTCCTCGCCCACGGCTGGCAGAAGCTCGTGACGAACGGTATCGACGGCACGGCCGCGTTCTTCGAGCAGGTGGGCGTGCCCGCCGCCGCGGCCGCTGCCTGGCTGGTGGCGCTCGTGGAGGTGGTCGGCGGCGCGGCGCTCGTGCTCGGCGTCGCCGTGCCCGTGGTCGGAGCGCTGCTCGTGGTCGACATGATCGGCGCGTTCGCCTTCGTCCACGCGGGAGCGGGCATCTTCGTCGACCAGGGTGGCTACGAGCTCGTGCTCGCGCTCGCCGCGGGCGTCGTGCTGCTCGTCGCCGCGGGAGCCGGGCGGTGGAGCGTCGACCACGCGATCGCCCGTCGCCGCCGGGCCGTCGCCGCCGAGCCCGCCACGGTCTGACCCCCCGCCGACGGCTACGGATCGTCACCGTTCCCGCCCGGATCCGGTGACGATCCGTAGCCGTCGGCGCACGAGGTGGGATGTGTCGGCGGACCCGGACGGGAGCGTCGGCGGGGCTGACTACGCTGGGCCCGTGCAGACCTTCGAGCAGGGCGCCTTCGACCCGGCGGTGATCGGGACGGTCCCGCGTCCCGCCCCGGGCGAGGAGGGCTGGGCGTCGTACACCGACGCCGACACCGAGCGCTGGGCCGCCGAGCCGCCCAAGTCCAAGGCGCGCACGCCGTTCGAGCGGGACCGGGCCCGCGTCGTCCACTCCTCGGGCCTGCGCCGGCTCGGCGCCAAGACGCAGGTCCTCACGCCCGGCAGCGACGACTTCGTCCGGACGCGCCTGACGCACTCGCTCGAGGTCGCGCAGGTCGGTCGCGAGATGGGCCGCGCGCTCGGCTGCGACCCCGACCTCGTCGACACCGCGTGCCTCACGCACGACCTCGGCCACCCGCCGTTCGGCCACAACGGCGAGCGTGCGCTCGCCGAGCTCGCGAGCGGCATCGGCGGCTTCGAGGGCAACGCCCAGACGCTGCGGCTCCTGACCCGGCTCGAGCCCAAGATCTTCGCCGACGACGGCACCCCACGCGGCCTGAACCTCACGCGCGCGAGCCTCGACGCGTCGGTCAAGTACCCGTGGGCGTTCGACGAGGGCCCGCTGCGCCCCGACGGGCGGCCCACGCACAAGTTCGGCGTCTACGCCGACGACGCGCCGGTCTTCGCCTGGCTGCGCCAGGGCGCGCCGCGCGGCGTGCGCTGCATGGAGGCGCAGGTCATGGACCTCGCCGACGACATCAGCTACTCGGTGCACGACGTCGAGGACGCCGTCGTCGGCGGCCGGCTCGACCTCGCCGTGCTCGACGACCCGGAGGAGCGCGCCCGCGTCGTCGAGCACGTGCGCGCCTGGTACGGCGAGTGGCACGACCCCGACGCCCTCGACGCCGCGCTCGTGCGGCTGCGCGAGACGGGCTACCTCGTGACCGACTTCGACGGGTCGCGCCGCGCGCTGGCCCGGCTCAAGGACGCCACGAGCCAGCTCATCGGGCGGTTCAGCGGCGCGGCGCAGGACGCCACGCGCGAGCTCTACGGCGACGGGCCCCTGACGCGGTACTCGGCGCGCCTCGTGGTCCCGCCCGAGACGGCCGACGAGATCCTCGCGCTCAAGGGCGTCGCCGTCACCTACGTCATGGCGCCGCGCGAGTCCGAGCCGGTCTACCAGGCGCAGCGCGACATCATCGCGGAGCTCGTCGAGGTGCTCGCCGACCGCGCACCCGTCGCGCTCGAGCCGCCGTTCGCCGCGGACTGGGACACGGCGCCCGACGACGCCGCGCGGCTGCGGGTCGTCGTCGACCAGGTCGCGTCGCTCACCGACGTCTCCGCCGTGCAGCTGCACGCCCGTCTGGTGCGTCCGGGGCGCGCGTAGAGCGGGCATAGACTCCGACCCGTGGCAGGCCTGATCAAGCGCGAGGACGTGGACGCCGTCCGCGACCGCGCGCGGATCGAGGAGATCGTCTCGGCGCACGTCACGCTCAAGCCGGCCGGCGTCGGCTCGCTCAAGGGCCTGTGCCCCTTCCACGACGAGCGCACGCCGTCGTTCCACGTGCGGCCCGGCGTCGGGCGCTGGCACTGCTTCGGCTGCGGCGAGGGCGGCGACGTCATCTCGTTCGTGCAGAAGATCGATGGGATGAGCTTCACCGAGGCCGTCGAGTACCTCGCCGACCGCGTCGGGGTCCAGCTGCGCTACGAGGACTCGCGCACCGGCGCCGCGGCCGGCCGCGGTCCCCGCGAGGAGCCCGGCCGGCGCCAGCGGCTGCTCGAGGCGCACAGGGTCGCCGCCGAGTTCTACGCCGAGCAGCTGTTCGGGCCCGGCGCCCAGGCGGCGCGCGCGTTCCTCGCCGAGCGCAGCTTCGACCGGTCCGACGCCGAGCGCTTCGGCGTCGGGTTCGCCCCCACCGGGTGGGACGCGCTCATGCGCCACCTGCAGGGCCGCGGCTTCACGCAGGCCGAGCTCGTCGCGTCGGGGCTCGTGAGCCAGGGTCAGCGCGGCATCTACGACCGGTTCCGCGGCCGGCTCGTGTGGCCCATCCGCGACGTCACCGGGGCGGTCATCGGCTTCGGCGCCCGCCGCCTCTTCGACGAGGACCAGGGCCCCAAGTACCTCAACACCCCCGAGACGACCCTCTACAAGAAGGCCCAGGTCCTCTACGGAATCGACCTGGCCAAGCGCGCGATCGCCCAGCAGAAGCGGGTCGTCATCGTCGAGGGCTACACCGACGTCATGGCCGCCCACCTGTCCGGCGTCGAGACGGCCGTCGCCACGTGCGGCACGGCGTTCGGCGCGGACCACGCCAAGGTCGTGCGCCGCCTGCTCGGCGACACGACGGCGGGCGGCGGCCTGCAGCTCGCCTCGGGCGCCTCGCTCGGCGGGGAGATCATCTTCACGTTCGACGGCGACGCCGCCGGTCAGAAGGCGGCGGTGCGCGCGTTCGGCGAGGACCAGCGCTTCCACGCCCAGACCTTCGTCGCGGTCGAGCCGGGGGGCATGGACCCGTGCGACCTGCGCATGGCGCGCGGCCCCGAGGCGGTGCGCGCGCTCGTGGACTCCCGCGTGCCGCTGTTCGAGTTCGTCATCCGTACCACGCTCGAGCAGTTCGACCTCGACACCGTGGAGGGACGGGTCGGGGCGCTGCGGTCCGCGGCGCCGCTCGTCGCGGGCATCCGCGACCGGTCGATGCAGCTCGGCTACGCACGCTCGCTCGCGCGCTGGATCGGCCTCGACACCGAGGAGGTCCGCCGCGAGGTGAGCAGGGCGGCGGCCGCCCCGGCACCCGCACGGCGGCCCGACGGACGGTCCGAGCAGCCGACCCGGCACGGGCCGCAGGCGCCGAACACGCCGCAGGGTCCGGCGTCGGGCATGAGCGCGCCCGTGCTGGCCATGCCCGACCCGCGCGACCCCGTCGCGCGGGTCGAGCGGCAGGCGCTCGTCGTGGCCCTCCAGTACCCGCAGCACGTCCCGCCCGCCTTCGACGAGCTCGGCGAGGACGCGTTCGGCGTGCCCGCGTGGAAGGCCGTGCACGCCGCGGTCCGCGCCGCCGGGGGCACCGGGACGGGCCGCACGATGGGCGGGAGCGCCTGGGTCGAGGCCGTCACCGAGCAGGCGGCCGAGGCGGTCGCGCCGCTCGTGACCGAGCTCTCCGTCGCCCCCGTGCCGGAGGACCGCGAGGAGGTCATCGGCGCGTACGTGGCCGACGTCGTGCGCGCGCTGCTCGACCTGGGGCTCACGCGCCGCATCGCCGACGCCAAGAGCCGCCTCCAGCGGCTCGACCCGGCCGCCGACCCGGACGCCTACCGGGCCGCGTTCGAGCACCTGCTCCAGATCGAGTCCGAGCGCCGGCGCCTGCGCGAGAGCGCCTGACCGCTCACGCCTCCTGCGGCTCCGCCGCGTCCGCCGGCCGGGCGTGCTCGGTCGCCAGGGCGGCGCGGCGCTCGCGGGCCTGCGTCCGGTCGGCCGGCATGAGCGCGGCGGACACGAGCAGCACGGCCGCGCACGCCGCGAGCACGAGGAAGACGAGCCGCATCGCCGTCATGAGACCCGGCCCCTCGGGCGTCCCGTCGGCGGCGATCGTGGTGTGCGCGTTGACGATCGCACCGCACACCGCGACCCCGACCGCGGAGCCGAGCGAGCGGGCGAACATGTTGGTGCCCGTGACCGCCCCGCGCTCCGTGAACCGCGCCGAGGACTGCGCCGCGATGAGCGTCGGGACGGCGGTCAGGCCCATGCCGACGCCGACGACGAAGCACAGCGCCGCGACGCCGCCGATGGGCGAGCCGGCGTCGAGCAGCAGCGCGAGCGACGTGCCGGTCAGCACGACCACGGACCCGATCACCGCCGTGAGGCGGAACCCGATCCGCAGGTACAGGTGCCCGGCGTTCGAGGCGGACAGCGGCCAGCCGAGCGTCAGCGCCGCGAGCGCGAAGCCCGCGACGAGCGGCCCCCACCCGAGCACGCCCTGCGCGTAGATGGGGACGTAGGTCGACAGGCCGAGGACGATGACGCCGACGAGCAGCGACACGGCGGTCGACGCCCCGACGACGCGGCGCCGCAGGATCGTCACGTCGAGGAGCGGGTGGGAGGTGCGCCGCGAGCGGGCGAGGAACGTGGCGAGCAGCAGCGCGGCCGCGCCGAAGATGCCGAGCGAGGCGGGGGAGTCCCACGCCCACGTCGAGCCGCCCTCGAGCAGCCCGAGCAGCAGCAGGGTGCTGCCGCCCGCGAGGAGCGCCGCACCGAGGTAGTCGATCGGCTCGCGCTCGCCGTCGAGCGGCGACTCGTGATAGCTGCGCACGAGCATCCACGCCGCGAGCACGCACAGCGGCACGTTGACGAAGAAGATCCAGCGCCACGACAGGAACTCGGAGAAGACGCCGCCGAGCGTCGGGCCGACGACGGACGAGACCGCCCACACGGACGCCAGGTAGCCCTGGGTCCGCGCGCGCTCCTCGATCGTGTAGATGTCCGAGGTGATGGTCATCGACACGGGCATGACGGCGCCCGCGCCGAGACCCTGCAGCACGCGCCCCGCGATGAGCGCGCCCATCGACCACGCGGCGCCGCACAGCACCGAGCCCACGAAGAAGAGCCCGACGCCGACGAGCATGAGTCGCTTGCGGCCGAGGATGTCGGCCAGCCTCCCGTACAGCGGCGTGCTGACCGCCTGCGCGAGCAGGTAGGTGGAGAACAGCCACGGCACCTGTTCGAAACCGCCGAGGTCGCGCGCGATGACGGCGGACGCCGTCGCGATGATCGTGGCGTCGAGCGCGACGAGCGCCGTCGCGAGCATGAGCGAGAGCAGGATGGGGCCGCGCTCGGAGCGCAGGCCGACGTCGACCCGGTTCACGGCGTCGTCACCGGGGTGAGCAGGCAGGAAGGCACGTCAACGACAAGCCCCGTGCCACCGGTTCGTATTCCCGGGCAAGGATCCCCGACGGCGGTACCCCGGGTGGGTATGCTGAGCGCGTCATGCGCACCACCACCTCGCTGGGAGCCCTGCTCGCCGCCGTCCGCCGGGGGCTGGGCGGTGCCGCCCTGGTCACGGCGCTGCTCCTCGGCGTCGTCGTGGTGCACGCGACCAGCGGTACCGGCGGCCACCACGGCAGCCCGGTCGCCGCCGCCGGGGGCGAGCGCGCGCCCGCCGTCCACGCCCACGCCGGGCGCCTCCCCGCCGTCGAGCGGCCCCGCGAGCACGCGCCCGCACCGACCGAGGCGTGCGACGACACCTGCACCGCGGGGCTCGCCGCCGCCGCATGCCTCATGGTGCTCGCGGCCGTCACGCCGCTGCTCGCGCCCGGCACGTCGGCCGGAACCTCCGCCGGGGCACGCCGCGCGGACGCGCCGGCGCGGTTCGTCCGCCCCGCGCCCTGGGCGGGAGCGCCCCCGTCGCTGCACGCCCTGGGGATCCTGCGCACGTAGGGGAGCGGCGCCGTCGTGCGCCGACGCCGCGCGCGGGCCGCCGGCCCGCGCCCACCTCCCCTTCGTACGAAAGGCCCCACCGATGAACCGACCTGTCCTGCCCGGCCTCGCCCTGGCCCTGGCCGCCACCCTCACCGCCGCCGTGGCCGGCTGCTCCACGGGTTCCGAGCCCCAGGCCGACGCCGGCCCCGCGGACGTGACGTTCGCGCAGATGATGATCCCGCACCACGAGCAGGCGGTCGAGATGTCCGACGTCGTGCTCGCCGCCGACGGCGTCGACCCCGAGGTCGCCGAGCTCGCCGAGCAGATCAAGGCCGCGCAGCAGCCCGAGATCGACCAGCTCCGTTCCTGGCTCGACGAGTGGGACGCGCCCGAGCAGCCGCACGGCGGGCACGACCACGGGGCCATGGACGGGATGATGAGCCAGGACGACCTCACCGCGCTCGCGGACGCGGACGGGGCCGACGCGAGCCGGCTGTTCCTCGAGCAGATGATCGAGCACCACGAGGGCGCGATCGCCATGGCCGAGACCGAGGTGTCCGACGGCACGCACGACGGCGCCGTCGCGATGGCCGAGGAGATCATCGCGACGCAGCAGGACGAGATCGACCGCATGCGCGAGATGCTCGCGTCGTCGTGACCGGCCGGCCCGGGTGGTGCGCCGGGGTTCCGACGCACCACCCGGGTCAGTGCTGGTCCTGGTCGGCGATGCGTTCGTCGCCTCCCTCGAGCTCGGCGACGAGCCGCTCGGCCTGGTCCTTGCTCAGGCCCTCGGGCACCGTGCGGCCCGCCTCGTGCGCGAGCCGCTGCAGGTGGCCGAGCTGCGCGCCCGTGGCCGGCAGGTCTCCCGGGCCCTGGTCCTCGGGGTCCTTGAGCGTGGGGTCGATGTTCTCGGTCATGGGCCCACCGTAGGCACGGCGTCGCGCGCCCGCCGGGGCTCAGAACGGTGACGGCGTGAGCGTGTACTTGGTCTGCAGGTACTCGGCGATGCCCTCGGCACCGCCCTCGCGCCCGAGCCCGGACTGCTTCCACCCGCCGAACGGTGCCGCGGCGTTGGACACGACGCCGGTGTTGAGGCCCATCATCCCGGTCTCGAGCCGCTCGATCATGCGCTGCCCGCGCGCGAGGTCGCGGGTGTACACGTAGGAGACCAGGCCGTACTCGGTGTCGTTGGCGAGGCGCACGGCGTCGTCCTCGGTGTCGAAGGCGGAGATCGCGAGGACCGGCCCGAAGATCTCCTCGCGCAGCAGCTCCGATCCGGGCGCGACGTCGGCCAGCACGGTCGGGGCGTAGAACGTGCCGGGCCGCTCGAGCCGGCTGCCGCCCGTGGTGAGGCGGGCGCCGCGCGCCAGGGCGTCCTGCACGAGCGCGTCGACCTTCTCGACGGCCTTGGTGTCGATGAGCGGGCCGATCCGCACGCCGGGTTCGGTGCCGCGCCCGACGGCGAAGCCGCGCACGGCCTCGGTCACCCGGCGCGTGAACTCCTCGGCCACGGAGCGGTGCACGATGAAGCGGTTGGCGGCCGTGCAGGCCTGGCCGATGTTGCGGAACTTCGCGGTCAGGGCGCCGTCGACCGCCGCGTCGAGGTCGGCGTCCTCGAACACCACGAACGGGGCGTTGCCACCGAGCTCCATCGACGTGCGCAGGACGCCCTCGCCGGCCTGGGCGAGCAGGCGCCGGCCGACCGGCGTGGACCCGGTGAACGACAGCTTGCGCAGGCGCGGGTCGGCGATGATCGGGGCGGACACCGCCGAGGCGCGCGAGGTCGTGACCACGTTGACGACGCCGTCGGGCAGGCCCGCCTCCTGCAGGAGCCGGGCGAGCAGCAGGGTCGTCAGCGGGGTCTGCGCGGCGGGCTTGACGACGACCGTGCAGCCGGCGGCGAGCGCGGGCGCGATCTTGCGGGTGGCCATGGCGAGGGGAAAGTTCCACGGCGTGATGAGGTAGCACGGGCCCACGGGGTGCTGGGAGACGATCATGCGGCCGGTGCCCTCCGGGTTGGGCCCGTAGCGGCCCTGCACCCGGACGGCCTCCTCCGAGAACCAGCGCAGGAACTCGCCGCCGTACGTCACCTCGGCGCGCGCCTCGGCGAGCGGCTTGCCCATCTCGACCGTCATGAGCAGCGCGACGTCGTCGGCACGCTCGCGCAGCAGGTCGAAGGTGCGGCGCAGGATCTCGGCGCGCTCGCGCGCGGGCGTCGCGGCCCACGCGGCGGCGGCCGCGACCGCGGCGTCGAGCGCCGCCACGCCGTCGTCGGGCTCGGCGTCGGCGATCGTGGCGACGGTGCGGCCGGTCGCCGGGTCCTGGACGTCGAGCGTCGCGCCCGAGGACGCCGGGCGCCAGCGGCCCCCGACGAGCAGGCCGTCGGGGACGGACGCGAGGAGCGGGGCCTCACGGTCGGCGGTCATGCGAGCTCCTTCACCGGCTGGCGGGCGGCCTGCGCGGCCGACGCGGGGAGGTGGTTCTGGGCGAAGAACGCGGTGAGCTCGTCCGTCGCGGTGAGCGGCAGGACGTGCGCCACGTACTGGTCGGGCCGCACGACGACGACCGCGCCGGACGCGCGGTCGATGCCGCGCAGGTCGAAGATGTCGGCGTGGGGGTCGGTCGCGTAGACCTTCTCGTAGTCGACGAGGCCGAACGGGCCGACGCGGGGCAGGAACACCGGCGGCACCTTCCCGATGTCGACGCCCGTGTGGTCCTGCTGGTAGACCACCTTGACGTCGAGGACGGAGTCCGGGTCGGCGCCCTCGGGCGTGTGCCGCAGCAGCGGCGACTCGGGCGACGTGCCGAGCCACTCCGCCCAGGCGGCGAGCGCCGAGTCCTCGCCCGCGGGCGCGGCGTCGGCGAACGCGTAGACGCGCCACCGCCCGTCGGCGCGCGCGTGGTGGCCGAGGTGCACGGGGTTGCCGTCGGCCACGCGCTCGACCGGCGCGGACTTGAATCGCTTGCCGACCGGGAAGCCCGTGGCCAGGTCCTGGTGGGTGGCCTCGCCGACGATCATCGACGGCGCATACTGCGTCATGAAGCCGAAGTAGAACTCGGTCGAGCGGACGTAGAAGTCCTCGAGGATCGACGGGTCCTCGAGCTCGTCGGGCTTCGCGGCCATGAGCGAGGACCACTGCCGGTCGAAGTCGATGAGGTTCTGCGCGACGACCTGACGCTCGGCCGAGTAGGTCGCGAGCAGCGACTCGGGCGCGCGGCCGGTGAGCACGTGCGCGAGCTTCCAGGCGATGTTCCAGCCGTCCTGCATCGAGACGTTCATGCCCTGGCCGGCCTTGGCGCTGTGCGTGTGGCACGCGTCGCCCGTGATGAAGACGCGCGGCGTGCGCGTGCCGGCGAGCTCGACCGGGACGTCGTCGAACCGATCCGTGACGCGGTGCCCGACCTCGTAGACGCTGTGCCACGGCACGTCGCGCACGTCGAGCGTGTACGGGTGGATGATCTGGTTCGCCCGCTCGATGATCTCCGACAGCGGCGTGCGGCGGATCGCGCCGCCGTCGTCCGGGGGGACGACGCCGAGGTCGACGTACCAGCGCGCGAGGAACCCGCCCTCGCGGGGGATGAGCAGGATGCTGCCGCCGTCGTGCGACTGGATGACGCACTTGGTGCGCACGTCCGGGAAGTCGGTGACCGCGAGGACGTCCATGACGCCCCACGCGTGGTTGGCCTTGTCGCCCACGGGGTGGCAGCCGATGGCCTGCCGCACGGTGCTGTGCGCGCCGTCGCACCCGATCACGTAGCGGGCGCGGACGGTGCGCTCCTCGCCGGCACGCGGGCCGGCGGTGTGCCGCAGCGTCACGGTCACCGGGTGGTCGCCGGACTCGGCGATCTCGACGCCGACGGCCTCGAGCCCGTAGTCCGGGGTGAGGCGTGTGGGGGAGCTGGCCGCGACCTCGGCGAAGTAGTCCAGGACGCGCGCCTGGTTGACGATGAGGTGCGGGAACTCGCTGATGCCCGTCGGGTCGTCGGCCGGCCGGGCCGTGCGCACGATGTTCCGCGGCTCGTCGGGGTCCGGCTTCCAGAAGCACGTCTCGACGATCCGGTACGCCTCGGCCGTGATGCGCTCGGCGAAGCCGAACGCCTGGAACGTCTCGACGCTGCGGGACTGGATCCCGTCGGCCTGGCCCATCTCGAGCCGGCCCGGGCGGCGCTCGACGACGCGCGTCGTGATGTCGGGGAACTGCGCGAGCTGCGCCGCGGCGATCATGCCGGCCGGGCCGCTGCCGACGATGAGGACGTCGACCTCGTCGGGCAGCTCCGCGGGCCGGTCGATGCCCACGCCGGCCGCAGGCTGGATGCGCGGGTCGTGCGTGACGTACCCGTGGTGGTGGAACTGCATCGTCTCTCCTCGACCTCACTGTCGATCTTGCGCGTTCGATAATCGAACTCTAGTCTCGACTATCGCAACGGACAGTAGTGGCCCGCGCCACACGGTGCAAGAGAGGTGTTCATGGGTTCCGACGCACCGGGGGCCGCGGCGCCGCCGTCCCAGACGCTCAGCCGCGGAATCCGAGTCCTCGAGATCCTCGCCGACGCGCGCGAGCCGCTCACGGTCGACGAGGTCGGCCGGCGGCTCGACGTGCACCGCTCGATCGCCTACCGCCTGGTGCGCACGCTCGAGCACCACGGGCTGGTCGGGCGCGACGCCGGCGGCCGGCTCGCCCTCGGGCCGCGCATGGCGGCGCTCGCGGCCGGGGTCGCGCACGACCTCCAGGCCGAGGCGCTGCCCGAGCTCACGACCGCCGCCAACGAGCTCGGCATGACGTGCTTCGTGGCCGTGCTCGACCACGACGAGTGCGTCACGCTCGTGAGCGTCGAGCCGCGGCACGCGGTCGCGTCCGTCGCGCAGCGCCCCGGGAGCCGGCACCCGGTCTCGCTCGGCGCGCCCGGCAAGGCGATCCTCTCGGCGCTCGACGAGCGGCGCTGGCCGCCCGGCGTCCCCGACCCGACGCGCGAGCAGGTCGCCGAGGCCGCCGCCCGCGGGTACGCGACCAGCCACGACGAGGTCATCCCGACACTGCGCGCCGTCGCCGTGCCCCTCGTGCTGCGCGGGCGACCGCCCGCCGCCGTCTCGGCCGTGTACGTCGCGAGCGACTCGCCGCCCGAGCGGATCGCCGAGCGGCTCGCGCGCGCTGCCGGCGCCGTGCGGGGTGCACTCGGCGGCTGACCGCCCGGGGTCAGCCGGCGACGGACCGGCCGAGGTCGTCGGCCAGCCGCTCCTCCACGGCCACGACCTCGTCGACGCGCGCGGCGAGGTCGGCGAACATCGCTCCCGGCTCCACCTCGGTCGCCCGCGCCGCGGCGTCGGCGATCGCGGCCCAGCGGCTCCCGGCCTCTCGGGCGAGGACGGCCGCGTCGGGGAGACCCGCCTCCATGAGGAACTCGGCGTACGCCGGCCGCGTCGCGCCCGGCGACCCGTACGCCCAGGTCAGGCAGTCGGCCAGCCGCTCCAGCCCGACGGCGTACGCCGGTTCCGCACCGAAGCGGCGCCGCCACCCTCGTCTGCTCGTGGTGTCGGCGAGGTCGTCGCGGAGGCGCCGCATCCCGCTGAGCCCGAAGTTGACGTCGAAGCTGTTGCCGAGGACCGGCCCGGTCAGGTGGCGGTAGGTCGTGGCGGTCGCGGCGCGGCGGGCAGCGGTGAGGTCGGTGGCGCCGCCCGGGCGGACTGTGGAGATCGCGAACCTGCCCTTCCGGTGGCCTGCCCACGCCGGTGCGAGGCGGTCACGGGACAGCAGGTGCTCCTCGCGATCGAGCACCACGAAGCGGTCGCCGTCGAGGCCGGTCACCACCAGGGGATAGGGGTCGGCCTGTTCCAGTGGCGACACGTCGTCGTGCCAGGGCAGAACTCCCCGGGCGACGACGATCCAGGCGGCGAGGCCCTCGTCGAGCGAGCGGGCGAGCTTGCGGATCGCCGCGTCGGTCGCGGCCGATCGGACGGCCGACAGCTCCAGGCCCAGGTGGTCGGCGACGGCGTCGACCCAGGGTGTCGGGTGGTGCTGGGTCACCACGGTGAGGAGCGGGTAGGGCACGGCGTCGTACTCGAAGACGGCGTAGAGGAAGCCGATGCCGCCGCCGAGGCCGCACACCGTCGCCTCGGTGAGGTCGAGACCTGCGCGGGCGAGCATCGTGCGCACGAGCGCCGACTCGCGGTGGCCGGTACCTGGCCCACGGTTGCCCACCCGGTGCGCCGTGACATGGCGGTGGGCGGTCGTGTACGACTCGCCGGTGCGCTGCATGCGCGCGCGGACGAGCCTCTTGAGAGCGCGGTGGCTGGTCATCTCGGAACCTTCCGGCGGTCTCGCGGCACGTTCGCCCCCGCACCGCGACCGTGCCGACCGCCAGGTACGTCGAGGCTGCCGAACCGGTCCACCGCGACGGCATGGTGACCACCTTCGTCCTCCGCGACGCCGACGGGTGCGGGCCACCGGTCAGGAGGATCGAGCGCGCGGGGACGCTCTGCACGGCACCCTACGCGCCCTGGCCGCAGCGGAACCTGCGCACACGGAGAAGGCCCGGAACCTAAGAAGGTTCCGGGCCTCGTGGCTCCCGCGGTAGGACTTGAACCTACGACCGTCCGATTAACAGTCGGATGCTCTGCCAGCTGAGCTACGCGGGATCGCGACGCGACCGCCTCCGGGCGATCGGCCGGGTAGAACTCTACCAGCCCTCGGAGGGTGCTTCGGACCGGTTTGGGCGCGCGGTGGTCGAGGTCACCTCACAGGCCCGCGGCGGACCGCAACCGGTCCTCCGCCGCGTCCACGACGTGCGCGACGGTGGGGTCCTCGAGGTCGACGCCGGCTCCGGCCACGGCCTGCGAGAACAGCTCGCCCGACGTCGTACGCCGTACCGCGACCTTGACCTCACGTCCGCCGGGCAGCCCGACGACCTCCGCGATGACGACCGACCACTGCACGCGTTCGCGCAGCACCTGGGGGAACGGTGTGCGCTCGGGGTCGGTCAGGGGGAGCCGCAGATCCGGTTCGGCGTCGACCCACTCGACCGTGACGATCGACCGCTCGGGGTCGAACGCCGCCCGGTCGACGTCCCACCACGGCCGCCGCATCGCCACGCGGCCGGGGCGCTCCTGCACGACGGCGAGCTCGGCCGTCGTCGCGACCGCCCAGCTGCCGTCGGCCAGCGCCGCGGTGGCGAGGATCTTCTCGCCCCGGGGGACGTCGAGCGCGCGGCGGGCGTCGTCGGGCAGCGAGGTGCGGCGGAACCACATGGCAACACGGTAGCGGGGCAGGATGGAGCCATGACGTCACCGCCGGCCGTGCCGAACCCGAGCGACGAGGCGTCCGTCGAGCGCGATGGGCGTGCCCACCGGTCCGCCGACTCTCGCGACGTCGGGCTCGCCGTCGCCACAGGACTGGTGTGCGTGTTCGGTCAGGTGCTCGTCCCCGCCTACCTGGTGTGGGTGGCGATGTGGGAGAGCTGGGCCGCCTCGTACGACGGCGTCACGGCGGCGGGCCGCCCGACCGCCGTCACCGCCGTCGTCGTCGCGGCGGGCGCCTGGCTGCTGCAGGCGATCGTCACCGGCTACCGGCGGAGCCGGGGGGGGCGTGCGCCGTCGGAGGGTTCGTCGCGCTCACCCTCGGCGGGCTGGCGCTCGTCGGCGTCGCCGCGCTCGCCTACGGGATGAGGTAGCAGCGTCGTGCCCCGTGCAGGACTTGAACCCGCGACCGAGAGATTATGAGTCTCCTGCTCTGACCAGCTGAGCTAACGGGGCGCGGCGGTGAGCCTACCGGAGCGCAGGGGCGCTCCCCAGGGGGAGCGTGACGTGGCGCCCGATCTGGAACAATGCGGACCATGGCGATGCGAGAGATCCGGGTGCTGCCCGACCCCGTGCTGCGTACCCCGTGCGAGGAGATCACCACGATCGACGACCGCGTGCGCGGGCTGGTCGAGGACCTGGTCGACACGGTCGACGCCGACGGTCGCGCCGGCCTCGCCGCGAACCAGATCGGCGTGAACCTCCGGGCCTTCTCGTGGAACGTCGACGACGAGATCGGCTACGTGCTGAACCCGCGGATCGTCGAGCTCTCCGAGGAGCTCCAGGACGGCGACGAGGGCTGCCTGTCGGTCCCGGGCCTCTGGTACCCGACGACGCGCGCCTGGTACGCCCGCGTGGTGGGCACCAACCTCGAGGGTGAGGAGATCGTCGTCGAGGGCACGGGGCTCATGGCGCGCTGCCTGCAGCACGAGTGCGACCACCTCGACGGCAAGCTCTACCTCGACCGCCTGGAGCGCAGCGTGCGCAAGAAGGCCATGCGCGAGCTGCGCGAGAGGCTCTGAACTTCCTGAGAAAGCCTCAGACAGCGGGTGATTCGTCTCGCATCTGCGCCGAACGTCCGGCACGATGTGACGAGAAGACAGATTGACACCGCTCGGTGGGCGCTGACCAGCACCTCCGCTCGGCTTCGAGGACGTAGGGGAAGACGGACCTCGGAACCAGGGAGGACAACATGGCCGGAGCCATCACCCGCGGTGTGCTTTTCGTGCACTCTGCACCCCGGGCACTGTGCCCCCACCTCGAGTGGGCGGCGGGCAACGTGCTCGGTACTCGCGTGTCGTTCGACTGGACGCCCCAGCCGGCCGGCCGCGGCCTCTACCGCGCGGAGTACTCGTGGCAGGGCGCCCAGGGCACGGGCGCCCGGCTGGCGTCTGCCCTGCGCGGGTGGGACCACCTGCGCTACGAGGTGACGGAGGAGGCGAGCCACGGCGCCGACGGCGCGCGGTGGTCGCACACCCCCGACCTCGGCATCTTCCACGCCATGACGGACGTCCACGGCAACGTCGTCGTGCCCGAGGACCGCATCCGTGCGGCCCTCGACCTCGCCCACGACCCGCGCGCCATGCGTGACGCCCTCGACCTCGCGCTCGGCACCGCCTGGGACGACGAGCTCGAGCCCTTCCGCTACGCGGGTGCCGGCGCGCCCGTGCGCTGGCTGCACCGCGTCGGGTAGCGCCTCCGTCCGTCCCTCCCGCGACGGAGCCCCGCCGGCCGCACGGCCGGCGGGGCTCCGTCGTCCCTGCTGGTTGCTCGACGTCAGGGCACCGGCACCTGCTCGGGTTCGCGAGCGGGCGTACCGTCGCGAGTGCCGCCGTCGTGCCCCCGCGGACCGGGGAGGTGACGGACGACGCGGCCGAGCCACGTCCGTACCCGGCGCTCGACCGCGGCGAAGGTCCGGTCCCGGACGAAGAGGCAGTCGCCGGCCATGATGAACAGCGAGAAGAACGGCAGGCCCATCGCGACGGCGATGCCCGTGTGCATCGCCAGCACACCGGCGATCGCGACGATGCGCGTCCAGCGCTGCAGCAGCATGAGCGGGAAGAACAGCTGGATGAACACCGAGAAGTAGGTCACGAGGGTGACCATCAGCGGGTTCTGGACGAGCAGGTCGGCGAGCCACGGCCAGGGCCGGTAGTGGGAGAGCTGCAGCGGGTAGTAGATCGCCGTGCCGTCCTGCCACCGCGCGCCCTGGGCCTTGTAGAGCCCGGACGCCACGTAGATGAGGCAGATCTGCGCCGCGGCCATGATCACGGCGAAGTTGTGCAGCAACGTGCCGAGCTGGACGGCGGCCGCGTTGGCCCGGGCGGACCCGAACCGGCCGAGCGGCCGGGGGACCCCGTACCGCGCCAGCTCGCGGGCGCGGCGGCGGGCGTCGAGCGACCAGCGGCCGCCGAGGTCGGCGAAGCACAGGTAGAGCAGCAGGATGCGGAAGATGTTGTCGCTCTGGTCGCCCGTCAGGGGGTTCGACTCGAGCAGGCTGACCCACATCACGAGGAAGACGGGGGTCACCCAGCGTGCCCGCCAGCCGACCGTCACGAGCGCCGCGAGCACGAGGAGCACGACGTAGGCGACCGTGAGCGGAACGGACGCGAGCCCGCCCGCGAAGAGCGTGAACGGAGCGCCGAAACCGCCGTTGGAGTCGAGCGGTGCGGCCCAGCGCGCCGCCTCGCCCCACAGGTACTCGCGGTTCTGCAGGTGGGTGAGCAGGAAGACGAAGGCGCCGCCGCCGAACGCCATGCGGACCAGCGCCGTGCCGTAGGTCGCCCTGCGGTCGTCGCACACCCAGCGCAGCGCGGCGTCGAGCCGGTCGGACGCCTGCCGGTGTGCGGAGGCGATCGTCGTCGTCATGGCCGGAACCTCTCGATCGCCGCCCGGAACGCGTCGCTGTCCTGGCGCGGGAACTCGTACAGCGGGCGCCTGCCGAACGTGTAGGTCGTCGCCGCAGGCGGTTCGCCGTCACGGGCCGAGAACCGTGCGGCGGGCTGACGGACGACCCGGAACTGGACGTAGGCGGGCTCGATCTCGGTGACCGTCGCGCGGACGAACTCCGTCGCGTACGCGGCCATGGCACGGTCGTAGGCGAGAACGAGGTCCCGGCGTGCCTCGGACGAGCTGCCGTCCGCCTCCTCGAGCGCTTCCGCGAGCCGGGGCCAGGCGTTCTCGTGATAGTGACCGCCGAGGACCTGCAGCTCGGCGTCGGAGAGCTTGCGGAACTGCGCGCCGGCGCGGGCTGCGAGCATGCGCGTCGGCCGGCTCGCACGGTTGGGGAACACGTGGTGCGTGAGGTTGGCGGAGATCTCGAGGTCCGTCACGTCGACCCACGCCGTCGGGTTGAGGTCCTCGTCCAGGGCGCGGACCTCGAGCGAGTTCTCCACGTTGATCGGCGTCGGGGCGAAGAGTGACCAGTTCTGCTGGAACACCGGTTCCATGTACGCCTCGAGCGGCTCCGCCGCCGCGGTGCTGATCGCGTTCCTCGGTGCGATCCACAGGAACGTCGCGGCCGTGTGCACCGTGACGACGAGCGCGAGCGCGGCTGCCACCAGCTTGACCCAGGTGGCTCGCGAGGTGGTCGTGGAAGGCACTGGTGATCTCCTGTGACGTGGCCCTGTAGCGGCCGACCCGGCGTGGCCTGGAAGGTCACGCCGGGCCGACCGTACTACCGGGTACTGGCGGATCAGCCCTTCGCGGAGCGGGTCCGGCGCTTCGCGCCGATCACCGCCGCGGTGCCCGTCCCGATCAGGAGCAGGGCCAGGCCGAGGTAGGCCGCCGAGTCGGCGCCCGTCTTCGGCAGCATGCCGCCACCGCCGGTCTTACCCGTGCCGCCGGCACCACCGGTACCGCCGGTGCCGCCACCCGACGACGTCTCGGCGTAGACGGCGAACGCCGCCGTCGTCGAGTCGCCTACCTCGACGCTCGTCGCCGTGCCGGTGTGCGGACCGACCTCGAAGTCGGCCGGGACCACGAAGGTCCAGCTGACCCGACCCTCTGCGTCGGCCGTGCGGACCGGGAGCGTGAGCGGCTCGGAGTTGATCCGGGCCTGGACCTGCTCGCCGGGCTCGAAGCCCCACGCGACGAACGTCTGCTCCTCACCGCGCTGGACGCGCGGCTTCTCGAACACGGAGCTGAGGACGCGGTCCTCCGGCAGGACCGTGAGGTCGTCGTCGGCGAAGTTGCCGGCGTCGTCCCACGCCTCGACGGTGTAGTCACCGGGGACGGCGTCCTCGGGGACCGTGATCGGCGTGGTGAAGCTGCCGTTCTCGTCGGTCTCGACCTCGACCGTGGCCACGACGTTCCCGTCCGGGTCGACGAGGTCGACCGTGACCGTGGAGCTGGCGGGCCAGTCCTCACCGGTCACCGTCACCTGGTCACCGGGGAACACGGTGTCGGGCTCGACCGTGATCGTCGGGTCGTCAGGCTCGGTGCCGTCGACCTCGGTGCCGTCGACCTCGGTGCCGTCGACCTCGGTGCCGTCGACCTCGGTGCCGTCGACCTCGGTGCCGTCGACCTCGGTGCCGTCGACCTCGGTGCCGTCGACCTCGGTGCCGTCGACCTCGGTGCCGTCGACCTCGGTGCCGTCGACCTCGGTGCCGTCGACCTCGGTGCCGTCGACCTCGGTGCCGTCGACCTCGGTGCCGTCGACCTCGGTGCCGTCGACCTCGGTGCCGTCGACCTCGGTGCCGTCGACCTCGGTGCCGTCGACCTCGGTGCCGTCGACCTCGGTGCCGTCGACCTCGGTGCCGTCGACCTCGGTGCCGTCGACCTCGGTGCCGTCGACCTCGGTGCCGTCGACCTCGGTGCCGTCGACCTCGGTGCCGTCGACCTCGGTGCCGTCGACCTCGGTGCCGTCGACCTCGGTGCCGTCGACCTCGGTGCCGTCGACCTCGGTGCCGTCGACCTCGGTGCCGTCGACCTCGGTGCCGTCGACCTCGGTCCCGTCGACCTCGGTCCCGTCCACCTCGGTGCCGTCCACCTCGATGGTCAGCGCGTCCTCGGCTTCCTGGCCTGTCGTGTCGTCGATGCCGACCGCGACGTACGCACCGGGCTCGGTGTCACCGGGGATGGTGACGGGCGTGGTGAAGGTACCCTCCGCGTCCGTCGGGACGTCCTCGACGGTCGCGATGACCGTGCCCTCGCCGTCGCGGATCTCGACGGTGACCGTCGAGCTCGGCGTGTAGCCGGTGCCGTCGACCGTCACCGTGTCACCCGGCGCCGCGACGTCCGGCGTGACCGTCACGGCGAGGTCGAGCTCCGCTTCCACGGCTCGCACGGTCGCCGAGGCGAGGTTCACCTGGGCGAGCGGCGTGGCGCCCGGCAGCAGCGTGAGCTGAAGCGCGCGCTGCGTGAACGACTCGGTACCCGTCGGGTCGTGAGCCGGCAGGTCGCCAGGCTGCTCCTGGACGTTGCCGGTGAGCGACACGACGGTCGTCACCACGTCGAGGACCGGGTCCACCACCTCGGTGGCAAGACCCGTCGTGAGGTTGTTGAGCGCGCCGTCCAACCCGTCGACGGCGTCGAAGACGTCGCCGATGGGAGCCAGGAGGAGGCTGAGCACCTCGGACTCGAGCTCGTCGGTGGATTCGAGGCCGAGCAGCTCGAGCAGTGTGTCGAGCAGATCCTCGGTTCCGGGGACCGTCGTGATGTCGACGACCGCCGCACCGCTGTCGATCTCGGCGAGAGTCGCGTCGAGGGAGAGCCCGAGGACGGTGGTCCACGTGGGCGGAAGGTCGGGGGTCAGGACCTCGAAGTTGATGTCGACGGACACCGCCGTGTTCTCGACGGCGGTCCGGACGCCGGCAGCGACGTCCTCGACGATCGAGGTGATGGTGTTCGTCGTCGCCTCGCCGATCGCCGCGATGACGTCGCCGTTGAGGATCTCGTAGTTGGCCGGCAGGTCGTTGAGGTCCGGCAGGTCCGGGTTCTCGGCAAGGAGTTGCTCGAGATCGACGAGGACCTCGCCGGTCTGCAGGTTGACCTGGACCGCGCCGTCCCCGACGAATCCGGACGGCAGGACCGTCGTCAGATCGGGGAGCGTGACGTCGACGGTCCCCGTGGACCGCGCGGCCACGAGGTTCAGGTTGATGAGGCCGTCGAGCGCGTCGGTCAGATCGGCGGTCAGGTCGTCGAGCGTGCCCTGCACAGGCACGATCGCGTCCTGCAGGTCCGTGTAGACACCGCCGACGAGCGGGCTCTCGAACTGCAGCATGGCGCCGGCGATGTCGTAGTCACCGGTGGGCTCGCCGCCGGCCGGCCAGGCAGCCGACGCGGACAGCGCCCCCAGCTCGAGGTCGAGCTGCGAGACCACGCCGTCGGCGAGCTCCGGCAGGAGCGGCGTGAGCGACACGGTGGCGTCGGACGGGAACTCCGCCGACCCTCCGACCGAGATCGCGCCCTGGTCGCTGACCGCGCCGGACGCGGCCGCCGCGCCCTCGGCGTCGGCCTCGGCGTACTGGTTGACCGCCCCGAGCGCGATGACACCGTTGGGCCCGAAGAGCTGGAGGGAGTCTCCGAGATCGACCGCGACGGCGTTGAGCACCTCGGCGGCGAGCGGGTTGGTGTCGAGCGTCTCGCCGGAGGGGTACTCCGCGTGCGCGCCCTCGAGCGCGGCGATGTCGTCAAGGTTGACCGACAGCGTGCTGCCGCCGAGGAACTTGCCGAGCGCCTCGGTCTGGTCGGTCGGTTCGGCGGTCGCGACCGACGCCCCGGCGAATGCCGCGGCGCCGACGACGCCGGCTGCGGTGGTGATCCCGATCGTGCGCTTGACCGTCCTGCGGTCGAAGCGGCGGCGGTGTCGCGGAGCCTTCTTCAGGCTCTCCGGTGGTGATGCTGCGCTGTGACGCGCGTGTCCACGCCATGTCCTCACTGTTTGCCCCCTTGGCAGCAGAGGAGCCACCCCCTTGGTGGCCTCGCGCTCGACGCTAGGTTGCCCTGATCACGCTCCGCCATGCGAACGAGCCGAAAATGACGCACCTTTGCGGGTGATTTCTGGTGACGATTCCCCGCGAAAAGGACAGACCAGTCACGGTCGTCGCGGAGTGCGTGGGTCGGGGGAGCAGGAGGTGGCTCGGAAAGCGCCGGACGGCACCGTCGACCGTCGCGCGTGATGACACCGAGCCGTCACGAACCCCGCCCCCAAGGTTCGTCTGCTGTCGGGCCGCTCTCACGAGAGCGGCCGCTCCACACGCTACGTCGGCTCGGCCGAGTGCGCCAGAGGTCGGCGTCAGAACCGGGGGACGGAGCAGCCCTGGAACGCGGAACGGGTCGGGACGGGAAGGATCCCGTCCCGGCCTGCTCGCCGGGGTGTGCCTCGCTCGGCGTCAGGCGTTCGCGACCACCAGCGCGACGTTGTGGCCGCCGAAGCCGAACGAGTTGTTGATGGCGACGATGTCGCCGTCGGGCAGCTTCTCCGGCACCGACCGCACGAGCGGCACCTGCAGCTCCGGGTCGGGGTTGTCGACGTTGATCGTCGGCGGGGCGAGCCGCTCGGACACGGCCTTGACCGCGAACAGCGTCTCGAGCGCGCCCGCGCCACCCAGCAGGTGCCCCGTCATCGACTTGGTCGCCGAGAGCTGGACGTGGTCCGCGTCGTCGCCGAGGAGCGCGCGGATGGACCGGGTCTCGGTGAGGTCGCCGACCTTGGTCGACGTCGCGTGCGCGTTGACGTGCACGACGTCCGCACCCGTCACGCCCGCGTCCTCGAGCGCCCGGCGCATGGCCGCGACCTGACCCTTGCCGTCCGGGTCCGGGGACGTGATGTGGTACGCGTCGGCGGAGAGGCCGACGCCGGCGATGCGCGCGTACACGCTCGCGCCGCGCGCGGCGGCGTGCTCCGCGCTCTCGAGCACGAGCACCGCCGCACCCTCGCCGATGACGAAGCCGTCGCGGTCGACGTCGTACGGGCGCGAGGCGCCCTGCGGGTCGTCGTTGCGCAGCGACAGGGTGCGCGACGCCGCGAACGCCGCGATCGGCATGGGGTGGATCGTGGCCTCGGTGCCGCCCGCGACGACGACGTCGGCCCGGCCGGTGCGGATCATGTCGATCGCGTAGCCGATGGCCTCGGCGCCGGAGGCGCACGCGGACACGAGCGCGTGGGCGCCGGCCTGCGCCCCCAGCTCGAGCGACACGTACGCGACGGCCGAGTTCGGCATGAGCATCGGCACCGTCATGGGGAGCATGCGGCGCGCGCCGCGCTCCTTGAGGAGGTCCCAGCCGTCGAGCGTGGTCCAGATGCCGCCGATGCCCGACGACACGACCGCGCCCAGGCGCTCGCCGTCGACCTCGGGGGCGCCCGCGTCCTGCCACGCCTCGCGCGCCGCGATGATCGCGTACTGCGCGGACGGGTCCATGCGCTTGAGCTCGGGGCGGGGGAGCACCTCCTCCGGCTTGACCTTGATGGTCGCCGCGAAGGTCACGGGGATCCCGTACTTCTCCGCCCAGTCGTTCTCGAGAGTCCGGGCTCCGGACTCGCCCGCCAGGGCGGCAGCCCAGGTGGTCGGCGCGTCGCCGCCGAGAGGCGTGGTCGCGCCGAGGCCGGTGACGACGACGTCGCGTGCTGCGGTCATGGTGCTCTCCTGGTCGGGTGGGGGTCGGTCGGGGCGGACCGGGGTCACCGGTCCGCCCCGGCCCGGGGCGGCTGCTGACCTGAGGTCAGGTCAGCTCTGGGCGCCCTCGATGTACTTGACGGCGTCGCCGACGGTCGTGAGGTTCTTGACGTCGTCGTCGGGGATGCGGACGTCGAACTTGTCCTCGGCGTGCGTGACGATCGTCATCATCGACAGCGAGTCGATGTCGAGGTCGTCGGTGAAGGACTTCTCGGGGGCGACGGCGTCGGTGGGAAGACCGGTCTCCTCGGCGACGATCTCGGCGAGGCCCTCGAGGATCTCCTGGGACGTGTAAGCCATGGGGTGGGTTTCTCCTTGAACGGGGTACCGGCCGTCCGGCACCGGGTCGGTGGGTGTTGCGGTGCGATTCTCCCGCACCGCGACGTCGGGTGGTTAGTGGCGGGCTACGGGAGCACGACCACCTGGGCCGCGTAGACGAGCCCGGCGCCGAACCCGATCTGCAGCGCGAGGTCGCCCGACGCCGCCGAGCCCTCCGCGAGCAGGCGCTCGGTCGCCAGCGGGATCGACGCGGCCGACGTGTTGCCGGTGTCCGCGATGTCGCGGGCCACGGCGACGTCCTCGGGCAGGCGCAGCTGCTTGACCATCTGGTCGATGATCCGCATGTTCGCCTGGTGCGGGACGAAGACCTGGATGTCCTCGGGCTCGACGCCTGCCTCGGCCATCGCCTTCGCGGCGACCGGGGCCATCTGGAAGCTCGCCCACTTGAACACCGACGGCCCGTCCTGGCGCAGCGTGGGCATGCCGAGCGACGGGTCCTGCGCGAGCTCGGTCAGCGAGTGCGTCTGGCGGATCGCCTGCGCCTTGGCGCCGTCGGAGCCCCAGACGGTCGGGCCGATGCCCGGCGTGTCGGAGGGGCCGACGACGGCGGCGCCCGCGCCGTCGCCGAGGAGGAACGAGATCGACCGGTCCGTCGGGTCGATGATGTCGCTGAGCTTCTCGGCGCCGATGACGAGCACGTGCCGGGCGGCGCCCGAGCGCACGAGCGCGTCGGCCTGGCCGATGCCGTAGGCGTAGCCGGCGCAGGCCGCCGAGATGTCGTACGCGGCGGCCGGCGTCGCGCCCAGGCGCTCGGCGAGGATCGCGGCGCCCGACGGCGTCTGGTGGAAGTACGTGATGGTCGACAGGATCACCGCGTCGACGTCGGAGCCGGTGAGCCCCGCGGCGTCGAGGGCCTTGCGGGCGGCGGCCTCGGACAGGTCGAGCACGTCGACGTCCGCGGTCGCGCGGCGCCGCGTCACGATCCCGGTGCGCTGGCGGATCCACTCGTCCGAGGAGTCGATCGGGCCCGCGATGTCGTCGTTCGTGACGACCTCGCTGCCGCGTTCGCCGGCGATCGACAGGATGCGGGAGTACCGCACGGGCTCCGCCTGGCGCAGCGTGCGCCGCGCGGTCATGCGGTCACCTCGGCCGTGCCGGCGCCGCCGACGACGGAGTGGCGGGCGACGAGGTCGCGCGCGGCCTCGACGTCGTCGGGGGACTTGACGGCGACGAGCTCGACGCCCTTGAGGGAACGCTTGGCGAGGCCGGCGAGGACGCCGCCCGGGGCGAGCTCGAGGATCGCGGTGACGCCGCGCTCGGCGAGCGTCGCCTGGCACAGGTCCCACCGCACGGGCGCCGTGACCTGGGCGGCGAGCCGGCTCAGCACGTCGGCCGCGGTGCCGTGGCCGTGCGAGCCCGGCGCGAGCGTGTCGTACGTGGCGCCGTCGGCGTCGCTCAGCAGCGGCAGGCGCGGGTCGGTCGCGAGCCAGCCGCGCGCGACCTGCTCGAAGGCGGCGCGCGCCGACTCCATGTACGGCGTGTGGAACGCGCCGGCGACCTGGAGCGGGATGACGCGGGCACGCGCCGGCGGCTGCTCGGCGAGGGCCTTGAGCTCGGCGAGCCCGCCTGCGGCCACGACCTGGCCGCCGCCGTTGACGTTGGCGGGGAAGAGGCCGGCGGCCTCGATCGACGCGAGGACCTCGTCGGGGTCGCCGCCGACCACGGCGCTCATCCCGGACTCGGCCGCGGCGGCCGCCTCGGCCATGGCCCGGGCGCGGTGCGAGACCAGGCCGACCGCGCCGGCGTCGTCGAGCACGCCCGCGACGGCCGCGGCGGAGAGCTCGCCGACCGAGTGGCCCGCCGTGACGTCGACGACCTCGCTCGCGTCGCGCCCGTCGAGGATCGTGCGCAGCGACACGAGCGAGGAGGCGACGATCAGCGGCTGGGCGACGGCGGTGTCACGGATCGTGTCGGCGTCCGACGTCGTCCCGTGCGTGACGAGGTCGGTCCCGGCCGCGGCCGAGAACGAGTCGAGGAGGTCGGCGGTGCCGGGCAGCTCGAGCCACGGCGCGAGCATCCCGGGGGTCTGAGAGCCCTGTCCAGGGCAGACGACGGCGAGCACGGACCCACGGTGCCACCCCGCGGGGTGCCCGACGCGTCGTGACCCGCACCAACCTGGTGGGGGGCGATTGTGGGAATCCTCAAACGCGCCGGCTCAGGGGCGCTCGGCCCGGTCGAGCTGGCCGAGCGCGAGCGCCATCTGGAGCACGAACGACTCCCGGGCGTCGAGCGGGTCCCAGCCGGTGATCTCGGAGACCTTGCGCAACCGGTAGCGCACCGTGTTGGGGTGCACGTACAGGCGGCGGGCCGCGGCCTCGAGCGACCGGCCCGTGCCGAGGTAGGCCGAGAGCGTCTCGAGCACGGAGCCCGTCGCCTCCTGCAGCGGTCGGTACGCCTGGGTCACGAGCGTGCGGCGCGCGGTCGCGTCGCCGATGAGGACGCGCTCGGGCAGCAGGTCGTCGGCGAGCACGGGGCGCGGGGCCTGCGGCCACGCGGGAGCGGCCGCGAGGCCGGCGAGCGCGGCGCGCGCGGACCGTGCCGCCGCGCTCACGTCGGGCACCACGCCGCCGATGACGACGGGGCCGGGCCCGAAGCGCCCGAGCAGGGACGTCGCCGCCGCCACGAGGTCGCCCTCGCCGCCGAGGACGAGCACGAGCCGGTCGCCGTGGATGCCGACGAGCGCGTCGCCGGCGGCCCGGCGCGCGACGCGCCGCAGCTCGGCCGTGCGCACGTCGTCGAGCTTGGACGTGGCCTCGCCGACCACGACGAGCGCCTGGCCGCGGCCGCTCCACCCGAGCGCCGACACGCGCGAGCGGATCGAGTCGTCGTCGTCCCCGCGCAGCAGCGCGTCGACGACCAGGGCCTCCAGCCGGGCGTCCCACGCGCCGCGTACCTCGGCGGCGCGCGCGTAGACCTCGGCGGCCGAGAACGCGACCTCGCGCGAGTACCGCAGGACCGCCTCGCGCAGCTCGCGCTCGTAGCCGGGCGCCGCGATCTGGTCGGAGTGCGACTCGACGACGTCGACCATGATGCGCACGAGCTGCAGCGTGTGCTGCAGCGAGATCGAGCGCGTGAGCTCGGGCGGGGCCGCCGCGAACATCTCTCCGACGCCGTGCGGGGTCTGCGTCGGGTCGGCGAACCAGGAGACGAACGCGTTGATGCCGGACTGCGCGACGAGGCCCACGTAGGAGCGGTCCTCGGCCGGCAGCTGGCGGTACCACGGGACCTCCTCGTCGAGGCGGCGCATCGCCGCGGCGGTGAGCATCCCCAGCCCGTCACGGACGCGCTGGATGTTCTCGCCGCGGGAGACGGTGGTCGGTGCAGGGCTCGGCATCCTCCGAGGATACGGCGGTAGTTGTGGGGAGTGCACAAACGGCGTGCTGCACGGTCGAGCGTCGGCGTCATTGGATAGGGTCGAGGGCATGGCTCTGCTGCCCCGCCTCCGCGCCCTCATCCGTCGACCGTTCTCCGCCTCGACCGTGGGGGCACGGCGCCCGACGGTGGGTCGCCGCCGGGGCGACACGGTGCAGGAGGACGCGCTGCGCGCGATGCTCATCGACGACCCGAACGACGAGCGCGCCTTCCACGCCCTCGCGGAGATCGTGCGCCGGCGGGCCCAGGAGTCGCCCAACCCGGAGGACCCGCTGTCGGCGCCGAGCGACGAGATCGAGAAGCAGCGCGCCGCGGACCTGGCGGTGTGGTCGCTCGCCGAGGAGCTCGCCGCGCACCCGCGCGGGTGGCGGCCGCTGCTGGAGCTCGGCCGGCTCTCGCTCGGCGACGACCCGGAGGGCGCGGTGCGCCGGCTCGCCACCGCGGCCGAGCGCGACCCCGAGGGACGGGCGCTCGCCGAGGGCCTGACGATCCTGCGCGACGCCGGGATGCCGGTCGAGGCCCTCGGCCTGGGCGTGGGGCACTGGCGGGCCCGCGAGCACACCCCGGAAGTGGGGCGGCAGCTCGTGCTCGCCGCGCTCGAGGCCGACCGCGCCTTCGAGGCGCGCCAGCACCTCGAGTCCCTGTCGCTGCACCCTGACCAGGCCGCCGTCGCGCCCGTGCGCGCCGAGCTCGAGCGGGCCATCGCCGACGCCGAGCAGGCCTCCCCGAAGTAGCGCACCACCCGCCGAGGTAGCGCACCATCCGCCGAGGTAGCGCGCGAGGCGACGAGGTAGCGCAACGAACGGGGCCCCGGACCGATCGGTCCGGGGCCCCGCGCTACCTCGTCGCGCCGCGCGCTACCTCGGCGAGAAGGTCAGGACTCGCCGCCGGCGCTGCCGGACGTGCCGGCGGTGACGTCGAGCAGGTTGTACTTCTCGACGGCCTTGGCGACGACGTCGCTCGGCACGTCGCCGCGGCGGGCGAGCTGCTGCAGCGTCTTGACCACCATCGACGGGCCGTCGATGAGGAAGTGCCGGCGGGCGGCGGCGCGGGTGTCGGAGAACCCGAAACCGTCGGCGCCGAGCACCGCGTAGTCGCCCGGCACCCAGGCGCGGATCTGGTCGGGGACCAGGTGGTCGTAGTCGCTCGTCGCGACGAAGACCTGACCCTGCGCGTCCGACAGCTTCTGCGTCACGTACGGGACGCGGGGCTCGGACGACGGGGCGACGAGCGCGTCGTGCTCGGCGGCCAGCGCGTCGCGGCGCAGCTCGTTCCAGCTCGTGACCGACCAGACGTCGGCCGACACGCCCCAGTCCTCGGCGAGCAGCTGCTGCGCCTCGAGAGCCCACGGCACGCCGACGCCCGACGCGAGGAGCTGGACCTTCGGGCCCTCGACGTCGGACGTCGCGATGCGGTGGATGCCGCGCACGATGCCCTCGACGTCGACGTCCTCCGGCTCGGCCGGCTGGACCATCGGCTCGTTGTACACCGTGAGGTAGTACATGACGTTCTGGTCGCGGCCGTCGGACCCGTCGCCGTACATGCGCTCGATGCCGTCGCGCACGATGTGGCGGATCTCGTAGCCGTACGCAGGGTCGTACTGGACGAACGCGGTGTTCGTGGCGGCGAGCAGCGGCGAGTGGCCGTCGGCGTGCTGGAGGCCCTCACCCGTCAGGGTGGTGCGCCCAGCCGTCGCGCCGATGACGAAGCCGCGCGTGAGCTGGTCGCCCGCGGCCCAGAACTGGTCGCCGGTGCGCTGGAAGCCGAACATCGAGTAGAAGATGTAGACCGGCACCATGTGCTGACCGTGCGTCGCGTACGACGTGCCCACGGCCTGGAACGCGGCGGCCGAGCCGGCCTCGTTGATGCCGGTGTGCATGATCTGCCCGGCCTCGGACTCCTTGTAGCTCAGCATGAGCTCGCGGTCCACGGCGAGGTAGTTCTGGCCCTGGGTGTTGAAGATCTTCGCGCTCGGGAAGATCGAGTCCAGGCCGAAGGTGCGGGCCTCGTCGGGGATGATCGGCACGATCCGCTTGCCGAACTCCTTGTCCTTCATGAGGTCCTTGAGGAGCCGCACGAAGGCCATCGTCGAGGCGACCTCCTGGTTGCCCGACCCCTTCTTCAGCAGCTCGTACGTCTTCGGCTCGGGCAGCTTCAGCGGCTCGGCCTTGGTCCGCCGCTCGGGCAGGAACCCGCCGAGGTGACGGCGCCGGTCCAGCATGTACTGGATCGCCTCGTCGTCCGGGCCCGGGTGGTAGTACGGCGGCAGGTACGGGTCGGCGTCGATCTGCTCGTCCGTGATCGGGATGTGCAGAGAGTCGCGCAGCGCCTTGAGCTCGTCGCCCTTGAGCTTCTTCATCTGGTGCGTGGCGTTGCGGCCCGCGAAGCCCGACCCGAGGCCGTAGCCCTTGACCGTCTGGGCGAGGATCACGGTCGGCTGGCCGGTGTGGGCGCGCGCCGCCGCGTACGCGGCGTAGATCTTGCGGTAGTCGTGACCGCCGCGCTTCATGTTCCAGATGTCCTCGTCGGTCATGTTCTCGACGAGGGCCTTGGTGCGGGGGTCGCGGCCGAAGAAGTGCTCGCGGATGAACGCGCCCGACTCGGCGCGGTACGTCTGGAAGTCGCCGTCCGGCGTCGCGTTCATCAGGTTGACGAGCGCGCGGTCCTTGTCGGCGTTGAGCAGGGCGTCCCACTCGCGGCCCCAGATGACCTTGATGACGTTCCAGCCGGCGCCGCGGAACTGCGCCTCGAGCTCCTGGATGATCTTGCCGTTGCCGCGGACCGGGCCGTCGAGGCGCTGCAGGTTGCAGTTGACGACGAACGTCAGGTTGTCGAGGCCCTGGTGCGCCGCGTGCTGGATCATGCCGCGCGACTCAGGCTCGTCCATCTCGCCGTCGCCGAGGAACGCCCAGACGTCCTGCTGGCTCGTGTCCTTGATGCCGCGGTTGTGCAGGTACTTGTTGGTCCACGCCTGGTAGATCGCCGACGCCGGGCCGAGACCCATGGAGACGGTCGGGAACTCCCAGAAGTCGGGCATGAGGCGCGGGTGCGGGTACGACGGCAGGCCGCCGCCCGGGTGCGACTTCTCCTGACGGAAGCCGTCGAGCTGCTGCTCGCTGATGCGGCCCTCGAGGTAGGCGCGCGCGTAGAGGCCGGGGGAGGAATGGCCCTGGAAGTAGACCTGGTCGCCGCCGCCCGGGTGGTCCTTGCCGCGGAAGAAGTGGTTGAGGCCCACCTCGTACAGCGTCGCCGACGAGGCGTAGGAGGAGATGTGGCCGCCCACGGACAGGCCCGGCCGCTGCGCACGGGTGACCATGACGGCGGCGTTCCAGCGGATCCACGAGCGGTAGCGGCGCTCGATCGCCTCGTCGCCGGGGAAGTACGGCTCCTCGTGCACCCCGATCGTGTTGACGTAGGGGGTCGCCATCGGCACCGGGATCTGGATGTTCCGCTCGCGGGCGCGACGCAGCAGGTTGAGCATCACGTACCGGGCGCGGGGGCCGCCCTTGTCGTCGATCAGGCCGTCGAAGGACTCGACCCACTCCGCCGTCTCGGCGGGGTCGATGTCCGGCACAGCGCTGAGCAGACCATTGATCAGCGGTCCGGTCTCGTCGTACGAAGCCACCAGCAACCTCTCTCTTCTGCGGGCAGGCGGCGACGTGGTCGTCGCGCGAGCCCCTTCAGGGCGTCCCCGTCGCGTGGGTACCGCGCCGTCACGGTGGCGACGGCGCACTCCACGTACAGGTGGTCATCACTCATTGTGTCCCCAGATCCTCCCCGGGCACACCATCGAGCAGTCAAGGATGCGTGATATGCGTCATGCTTCCCACCTGGTGGACGCAGCCGGGCTGCGGGAGGCCTTGCCGAGGCGTCGGTGCCTCGGGTGGACTACGTTGGGCGCACGCAGGGCGCACGACCGGGCCCGGCGGTCGTCGTCGGACAACGAGAGGAACGAAGGACCACGTGGGACAGCAGGCGGATTCCCTGGCCGCACGCCTCGGGTTCAAGCCCGGACAGGTGGTGCAGGAGTTCGGATGGGGCGATGACGTCGACGACGACCTGCGCGCCGATCTGGAGGCCGTCGTCGGGAGCGAGCTCGTCGACGAGGACTACGACGACGTCACCGACGGCGTGATCATCTGGTGGCGCGAGGAGGACGGCGACCTCACGGACATGCTCGTCGACGCGCAGACCGTGCTCGACGACGGCGGGCTCATCTGGCTGCTCACGCTCAAGCCGGGCCGTGACGGGCACGTGGGCCACGACGAGATCCAGGAGGCCGCGACGACGGCGGGTCTCCATGCGACGAGCACGTTCGCCGTCGCGCGCGACTGGTCGGCGACGAAGCTGGCCAACCGGGGTCGCGGGCGCTGACGTGGCCGCCCAGGACCTGCGGACCGCGCCGGAGCCCGCTCTGCGGCCCGGCGACCCGGCGCCGGACTTCACGCTGCCGGACACGCACGGCACGCCCGTGCACCTGGCCGACCTGCGCGGCGAGACCGTGCTCGTCGTGTTCTACCCGTTCGCGTTCTCCGGCATCTGCACGAGCGAGCTGTGCGAGCTGCGCGACAACATCGAGGACTTCGAGACGGCCGGGGTCCGGCTCCTCGCCGTCTCCACCGACCCCGTCTTCAGCCTCAAGGCGTGGCAGGCGGCCGAGGGCTTCGGGTTCGACCTGCTGAGCGACTTCTGGCCGCACGGGGAGGCGTCCCGCGCGTACGGCGTCTTCGACGAGGAGTCCGGGCACCCGCTGCGGGGGTCGTTCCTCGTCGACGCCGACGGCATCGTGCGCTGGTCGCTCGTGAGCCCCCGCGGCCGGCGTCGCGACCTCGACGCGTACCGCGAGGCGCTCGCCGAGGTCTGACGCGCGCCGTCGCGGATCCAGGCGGCGGACGGCCGGTATCCTTGCTGCGCTGCCAGGGCCTGTAGCTCAGCTGGTTAGAGCGCCACGCTTACACCGTGGATGTCGGGGGTTCGAGTCCCTCCGGGCCCACCACCTCTCGTTCCAGGCTGCTGGCCTGCGCGCCGTAGTCCGCGCCTCGGACACGCCTCCGGCCCCCGGAGCCCCGCAGTGCCACTTTCTCCGCCAGGCCCTCGCGGGGGAAGGGTGCACGCGCATCTCCCTCTTCCGAGCGCCATCCGGACCAGCCAGCCCCAGACGGCCACCCGAGGCTCACAGTTGACTCACGGCGCTTGTCTTTCGCCTATGTCGGTCTACAGGCCGACCATACGCATCCCAGCGTCGTTGTACCGGTTGCCCTGGACGGGCATCACTTTGGTGAGCGCGTCCAGCTCGGCGACCTCGTCCGCCGCGGCGGCGGCGGAGAGCCCGCCGCCGTGGACGAGCCCGGCACGCCGTCGGAGCCGGTCGACCTGCGCATGACCGTGTGGACGGCCGACGAGTCGCAGCTCGCACTGTTCCAGGAGATCGCCGACGAGTACGTCGCGCAGAACCCGGAGCTGGTCTCGAGCGTGACGTTCGAGACCATTCCCTTCGAGGACTACACCACTTCGCTGACGACTCAGCTGGCGGGCGGCAACGCCCCGGACCTCGCGTGGATCCTCGAGAGCTACGCCCCAGAGTTCGTCTCGAGCGGTGCCTTGGTCGACCTGCGACCGGCGTTGGAGGGCAATGAGGAATACGACTTCGACGACCTCGTCCCCAGCGCGCTGAGCCTGTGGGAGGACGGCGACGGACTGTACGCCTATCCCTTCTCCAACAGCCCTTTTGCGGCTCTTCGCAGATGAGGGGGGTCACGGGGTGAGTCCTCCACCGATCAGGAGCATGCGGAGCCGGTAGTTGTCGTAGTTGCGAAAGCCGCGGGCGACGCGCCGGTGTAGCTCGATGAGTCCGTTGATCGCCTCGGTGCCGCCGTTGGAGGAGCGGGCGGTGTCGAAGTAGGCCAGGAACGCGGCGGACCAGCGGCGCAGGGTCTTGCCGAGGCGGGCGATCTCGCGGATCGGGCACCGGTGCAGGGTGTCCAGGACCCGGCGGGCGAGCCGGCGGCCGGCCTCGGGGCTGGGCTGGTGGAACACGGCGCGGACCTGTTGGGCGGCCTGCCAGGCGACGAACACCTCGAGGTGTCGTTCGTCGGCCTCGATCGCCCGGGTGAGGCGAGCCTGTTGCTTGGCGGTGAGGCGTTCGGCGCCGGCGCGCAGGATGTTGCGGATGCCGTAGAGCGGGTCGCCCTTGCGGCCGCGGTGACCGGTGGTCTGCTGCTGCACCCGGCGGCGCACCTCGTCCACGGCGGTGGTGGCGAGCTTGACGATGTGGAAGGCGTCGAGCACCGCGACCGCGTCGGCCAGCTGGTCGTCGATCGCCTTCTTGTAGCCGGCGAACGGGTCCAGTGTCGCGACCTTCACCGTCGCCCGGAACGTCTCGCCGCGCTGGTGCAGCCAGTCGGCGTACGCCTTGGTCGACCTACCGGGCACGAGGTCCAGCAGCCGGGCCCGGGTCCGGCCGGCATCGTCGCGGGACAGGTCGACCATCCCGGTCAGCTCCTTCGGCCCCCGCCGGCGCACGTCGACGTGGTGCCACACGTGCTCGTCCACGCCCAGGGTGGTGACACCGGCGAACCGGGACTCGTCCGCCGCGGCGGCCGTCAGCAGCGGGGCGATCGCGTCCCACACGGTCCACCACGACACGTCGAGCTGACGCGCCAGACCGGCGACCGAGGCGTGCTCGGCGCGCAGCTGGGCGATGGCCCACCCGATCGCCCGGGTGGTCAGGACCGCGCGCGCGGCGGCGACCTGCTCGTGCTGCTCGGTGAACGACCCGGTCTCACACCCCGGATCCGGGCACCGCCAGCGCCGCTTGCGCCACCGCAACCGGACCGGGGCCCCGAACGCCGGAGCGTCGATCAGCTCGACCATGCGCCGGCCCTTGCTCACCGCCACCACCCCGCAGGCCGGGCAGCCCATCAGCCCCGGCGGCGACTCGACCGTCACCACCAGCGCCCCGTCGTCGCGGCGCTCGACGTCGATCGCGCGCAACGGTGCCAGGCCCACCAGCAGGTCGCAGCGATCACAGTACGACGTCGCGGGAGTGGCGGATGTCGAACACGGGCAGCACGGCACGCAGGCCGTAGGCTCGGACACAGTCGAGGCCTTCCGGACAGGTTTGCTTGGTCGCAACCGATCCTGGAGGGCCTCGACCCCTACCCGGGCGTCACCGCGCCGCTCGGCGTGTCATCGCGGCACCCCCTTCATCTGCGAAGAGCCCCTTTGGTTCAACGAGTTCGGGTACGCCAGCGCGATCGCCGTGCTGCTGTTCCTCATCGTCCTCGTCCTGACGCTCGTGCAGTGGCAATCGCGCAAGAGGTGGGTCTTCCATGAGGTCTGACGTCATTCCCGCGACCACGACGGAGCCGCCGGCCGAGGTGTCCGCGCCCGGGGCCGGCACGGCCGACATCGCCCGTGCAGCGAACCCCACGGCACCGCGCTCCTCGCGGTCCGGCCGGCGCGGGACCCGGTGGGGACTCTTGGCGCTGCTGGCCGTGCTCAGCGTGCCCTTCGTCTTCCCGACATGGTGGATGGTCACGTCGAGCTTGAAGCCCATGAGCGAGATCCTCCGGGCCGTGCCGACGGTGTGGCCTCAGGACCCGTCGTTCGACGCCTACGGCCAGGTCTTCACGCTCCAGCCGTTCGCCCAGCAGTACTGGAACTCCCTCTACATCGCCGCCGTCGTCACGATCGGGACGATGCTGGTGGCCGCAATGGCCGGCTACGCCTTCGCACGCATCCGGTTCCCCGGCGCCAACGCGCTCTTCGTCCTCGTCCTCGTCGGCCTGCTGGTGCCGTCCGAGGTGACGATCGTGCCGCTGTTCCGCATCGTCAACAGCCTCGGGCTGATCAACACGCACTGGCCGCTCATCGTCATCCCGGTCCTCGGTGCACCGGCCGTCCTGGCCGTGTTCATCATGCGGCAGTTCTTCCTCGGCCTGCCCACCGAGCTCGAGGAGGCCGGACGGGTGGACGGGCTCGGGCGGTGGGGAATCTTCTGGCGCATCGCCGTCCCGTTGTCGCGCTCGGCGCTCGGAGCCGTCGCGATCTTCACGTTCCTCAAGTCCTGTAACCTCTACCTCGAACCCATCGTGTACCTGTCGAGCAAGGACAGGTTCACGCTCCCGCAGGCCCTTACCCAGTACGTCGACGCCTACGGGGGCCCCATGTGGAACGTCCAGCTCGCCGCCACCACGCTCACCGTCCTGCCCGTGCTGGCGGTCTTCCTCGTCGCACAGAAGCAGTTCGTCCAGGGCCTCGCCCACACCGGCCTCAAGGGCTGAGCACGACCGATTGCACGCTCGACGTCAGGTATCCACGAAGGAGAATGCAGTGCAACGACGCACACTGAGATCGCGAGGAATCATCGCCGCGGCAGCCGCCGGGTCCGTGGTGGCCGGTGGGGTCACCGTCGCAGGGGCGGCTGTCGCACATGCCGACGCGCCTACTGGAGACGTGTATGTCTCAGACCTGCCCTGGCTCAACCAGTCCAACGGGTGGGGCCCGATCGAGCGCGACACGTCCAACGGCGAGGCCGCGGCCGGGGACGGGCGGACCATCACGATCGGGGGCACGCAGTACGACAAGGGCATCGGGATGCACGCAACCGGCGCCCTGTCCGTCGACCTCGCCGCGAACTGCACCAGCTTCTCGGCGTTCGTGGGCCTCGACGACGAGGTGACCAGTGGCGTGGGCACGACCCGGTTCCAGGTGTTCGGCGATGGCCGGCTGCTCGCCGAGACCCCTGTGCTGACCGGAAACGATGGTTCGCACGAACTGACGGCGGACGTCACCGACGTCGAGACGCTCCGACTCGTCGCCCACGAGGCGACCAACGGCAAGAACTTCGACCACGCTTCATGGGGCGATGCCAGGCTGGCGTGCGCCGACGTGCCGCCCGAGGACCCGGCGGTCGTCGAACGCTGGGCCATCGGCGCACCGGAAGGCTCGGACCTTGGCGGGGAGCTCACGCTCGACTCCACCGGCCGCGTCGGCCTGGACATCAGCGCTGCGGGGCAGAGCGTGGTGTCGGCGACCCGGCTCGGCCTGGTCGGCAGCGACGGCGACTTCCGCTCGGGGCTGTCGTTCGTCAGCCGCACCGACGCGGTGGTCGCCGACTCGTACACCATGACCACCGGCAAGCGGGCCGAGCGCGCGTACACCCACACCGAGTCCCTGTTCGAGTTCCAGAACCGCGACGGGAAGCGGTTCTCGATCCAGGTGCGCCTCGGCGCCGACGGCGCCGCCTACCGGTACCTCGTCGACGGCGACGGCGAGCACCGCGTCGACGACGAGTCCGGCCGCTGGACGCTCCCGGCGGACGGGCGGGCCTGGATGCAGAAGTCCTACGCCGTCAACTACGAGGCGGAGTGGACCCAGACCACCGCGTCGGGCGGCAACGGCACCGGATCGGTCGGCTACCCCGCGCTGTTCCAGCAGGGTGAGCGCTACGTGCTGCTGACCGAGGCCGACCTGCACGGGGACTACTCCGGCTCACACCTGTCGCACGGCACCGGCTCGCTGTCGTACGGCGTCGACCTGTTCCAGAACCGACCCGTCACTGCGACCGGTGACCTGTCCACGCCCTGGCGGGTTGCGATCGTCGGCGGGCTCGATGACGTCGTCTCGTCGACGCTCGTCGACGACCTGGCGAGCCCGAACCAGCTCTCCGGTACCGACACGTCCTGGATCCGCACCGGCACCTCCAGCTGGAGCTGGCTGACGGACTGGAACAGCCCACGCAGCGAGGACCGCCAGCGCGACTTCATCGACCTCTCGTCCCGGATGGGCTGGGAGTACGTCCTGCTCGACGAGGGCTGGGACGCCAGCTGGGTGCCCCGCACCGTGCGGTACGCCCAGACCAAGGGCGTCGAGGTCATCGTCTGGTTCCACAGCCGCGACCTGCGCACCCAGGAGCAGCGCGACGAATGGCTGCCTCGCCTCGCGTCCTGGGGCGTGCGCGGGATCAAGGTCGACTTCATGGACACCGACAGCCAGGCCATTCACCAGTGGTACGACCAAATCGCCGCCGACACCGCTGAGCACCGCCTCATGGTCAACTTCCACGGCGCATCGCTGCCCACCGGCATGCAGCGCACCTGGCCGCACATCATGACCTACGAGGCGGTCCGCGGTGCGGAGAACGGCATCAGTCCGCAACGCAGCCTCACCGTGCCGTTCACCCGCAACGTCGTCGGTTCGATGGACTGGACGCCCGTGACCTTCTCGCGCGGCAACGGCAGCTCGTCCAAGGCACACGAGGTCGCCATGGCGATCGTCTATGAGTCCGGGTGGCAGCACATGTCCGACAAGCCCGAGGCCTACGCCGCCGAGCCGAACGCCGCGCCGTTCCTGCAGAACATCCCCGCCCGCTGGGACGAGACACGACTCATCAGCGGAACCCCGGGCTCCGACCTCGTCCTCGCACGCAAGTCCGCCGACCGATGGTTCGTCGGCGGCATGCGCGCCGGCACCGGCGCGCCTCTCGAGCTGCCGCTCGACCGGTTCGGCGGCCGCAAGCTCATCGTCGACCTGCTCACCGACCAGGGCAGCAACGGGTCTGCGACCGTGGCCAAGACAGTTCGCGCCACCAGCGAAGAAACCCTCACGGTGCCCACGGCGACCAACGGTGGCTTCGCCGCGGTCGTGTGCCTCGCCACACCCCACCGCGACTCCTGTCTCGACCCCGTCGAACCCGTTCCTGCCGCGCAGCTCGACGTCGAGCCGGCACGTGCAGACATTGCCCCCGGCACCACCCTGGACCTGAGTGCCACCTTCTCCGTCGCGGACCGCGAGGTAGGCACGGTCTCGCTGTCGCCCGCCGTGCCCGACGGATGGGTGCTCGACGGAGACCCGGTCCGTGCCAAGCAGCTGGGCGCAGGCCAGGTGCTCGAAGGCACCTGGCGTGTCACGGTGCCTGAGGACGCCGAGAGCGGAACGGTGGAGCTGCCCGTCCGGGCGACCTACCGTGACGGCGGGAGCCAGCATGTGGCGGCGAACCAGTCGACGATGTGGGTGACGCCGCCACCGCTGACGGGCACGGTCTATCTCTCAGACGTGCCGTGGCTCGAGCAGTCCAACGGGTACGGCCCCATCGAGCGCGATATGTCGAACGGGCAGGCGGCAGCGGGCGACGGGCGCCCCCTGGAGATCGACGATGTCAGGTATGCCAAGGGCATCGGCATGCATGCCACCGGCTCACTCACCGCTTGGCTCGGTGGCACGTGCACCACGTTCGGCGCCGTCGTCGGGATCGACGACGAGGTCCTCGAGACCCCGCGGGAGAGCGGTATCGGCTCGGTCAGGTTCGAGGTGTACGGCGACGGCCGGCTGCTGGCCCAGACACCGGTCCTCACGAACGACGAGGCGGCCCTCCCGCTCAATGTTGACGTCACCGGGATTGACCGTCTGCGGCTCGTCGCCCATGAAGCCACCAACGGCAAGAACTTCGACCACGCCGACTGGGCCGACGCGCGAGCGACCTGCGGCTGAGACGAGCACCGAGTGGGGCGGAGTGCAAAGCTCTGCCCCACTCGTGCTGGTGGCCACCGGCGAATCTTCTCGGCTCCTGCGTGAGTACGCGTGCGACTCGAGACGGTGGACGAGGTATGCGGCGAGCTCCGGCCGGAAGTTCCGTGTCGGTCAACGCATGAGCTGGCGCAGGAGCTCGACCGCCGCGTCGTGCGTGGCGGGTAACGGCTCGACCTGCACCCGGGTCGGGCTGCGGAGCGCCTCGTTGAGCCCGAGAATCTCGGCGTTGCGCTCGACGATCCGGCGCACCGAGTGTGCGACGCGCGTGATCGCCTCGCCGCGCTCGCACAGCACGGCGAAGATGCCGTCGGCCATGGTCGCCATCGGGTGGCCCTCGCCGAAGATCTGCTCGAGCGTGCGGCCCACGGCCGCCGAGCGCGCCATGCGCTTCCACCGGTCGAGCTCGTCGACCCCCACGTCGACGACGAGCAGGCAGTGCGTCTCCGTGACGTCCAGCCCCTCGCGCGCGGCGCGGCCGTAGGTCTCGCGCAGGCGCTCGGCGAGGTAGTCGCCGGTCGGCAGGCCGGTCGCCGGGTCGTGCACGCCCGGCAGCATCGAGGTGCCCTCGCGTCCCTGGGCCCAGCCGATCGCCGTCGCGCGGACGACCTCGACCGACAGCGAGCGGCCGGTCGCGCGGTAGAGGCACGTGACGTCGTCGAGCGCCTCGCCGATGCCCACGCCGGCGGTGCCGCGTGCGGCACCGAGCCGTTGCGCGGCTTCGATCGGGCAGCTGTCGTCCTCGACCGCCTGGATCAACGCGTCGACCGCCGGGTGATACCAGTCCCCCGGGCGCAGCCACACCTCGGCGAGGCTCGTGGCGCGCCACAGCTCGCGGACGTCGGACGACCGGCGAGGGCCATCTTGGGACATGTTCACGACGGCGAGGCTTCCCCGGGCGACGATCATGGTGCCAGGCGCTTGTCGCAATGAACGGTCGCCTGGGGGCCTGACCCCGGTTCTTGGACACGCTGATTCCAGCATCTGCTGGGGAAGCGAGATGATTCAGTAACCATGGCCAGGAAGAACTACTCCGAGGAGTTCCGTCGTCAGGCCGTCGACTTGTACGAGTCCACCCCGGGGGCCACGGTCCGCGGGATCGCCGAGGACCTGGGCATCGTGCGCGGCACGCTGCGCGGCTGGCTTGAGGTGTACGGGTCTGTCTGATTAACGGTGGGTGGGTCTCGGCCTGACACGCTGGACGTGGTGTCTGGCGGGAAGCAGGCAGAGTGACCGAGATCGTCGAGCCCGTGACGCTCGACGATGACGAGAAGCAGGCGCTGGCACAGCAGTTGGTCGCTCAGGCGAAGGCGGCGGGGATCGACCTGGTCGGGCCGGACGGTCTGCTGACCGGGCTGACGAAGCAGGTGTTGGAGACGGCGCTGGAGGAGGAACTGACCGAGCACCTGGGTTACCCGCCGGGCGAGCGGGAGGCCATGACGGGGACGAACGAGCGCGACGGAACCCGGCCCAAGACGGTGCTGACCGAGATCGGCCCGGTGCAGATCGACGTGCCTCGCGACCGGGACGGCAGCTTCGAGCCGGCGATCGTGCGCAAACGTCAGCGGCGTCTGACCGGTGTCGACGAGCTGGTGCTGTCGCTGACCGCGCGGGGGCTGACGACCGGGGAGATCAGCGCGCACTTCGCCGAGGTCTACGGCGCGAGCGTCTCCAAGGACACGGTCAGCCGGATCACGGACAAGGGTCGTGGCCGAGATGGCCGAGTGGCAGACCCGGCCGCTGGACGAGGTCTACCCCGTGATCTTCATCGACGCTCTGGTCGTCAAGGTCCGCGACGGGCAGGTCACGAACAAGCCGTTCTACGTCGTCATCGGGGTCACCACCCGCGGGGAGCGCGACATCCTGGGGATCTGGGCCGGCGACGGCGGCGAGGGCGCGAAGTTCTGGCTGAACGTGCTGACCGAGATCAAGAACCGGGGCGTGGCCGACGTGTGCATCGCGGTCTGCGACGGGCTCAGGGGCCTTCCGGAGGCGATCACCACCACGTGGGAGCTGGCGCAGGTCCAGACGTGCGTGATCCATCTGATCCGTAACACCTTCCGGTACGCGGCCCGCCAGGACTGGGACGCGATGGCCCGCGACCTGAAGCCGATCTACACGGCCGTGAACGCCGAGCAGGCCGAGATGCGGATGGACGAGTTCGCCGCGAAATGGGCGGGCAAGTACCCGGCCGCGGTCAGGCTGTGGCGCAACGCGTGGGGGGAGTTCATCGGCTTCCTGGACTACGACGTTGAGATCCGCAAGATCATCTGCACCACGAACGCGATCGAGTCCCTCAACGCCCGCTACCGGCGAGCGGTGCGCGCCCGAGGCCACTTCCCGAACGACGCCGCGGCACTGAAGTGCCTCTACCTCGTCACCCGCTCCCTGGACCCCACCGGCCGCGGTCGGGCACGATGGGTCATCAGGTGGAAGGCCGCGCTGAACGCGTTCGCGATCACCTTCGAGGGGCGCATCAACCCCTCGAGCAACTGAAGGATGCCGAGCCCCGCCCACCGTTGATCGGACAGACCCCGCGGGACACACCAGAGCCTCCACTGAACCCGGGGCGAGACAGCTTTGGGGCCGGCCCCGCGTCGGCATTCTTAGCTCAGCCAGCGGTGAGGGTGATGACGAGGCGCACGCTGAGGGCCAGGACGGCGACGAGAGCGAGCGTGCCGAAGATGTTCTGCCACCACCGGTTGCGGAGGTTGCCCATGAGGTCGCGTCGGCTGCTCATGATGATGATGAGCAGTGCGAGCACGGGGGCGACGAGGACGGTGAGCGCCTGCGCGATGACGATGAGGCCCACGGGTGAGGCCTGGAAGATGAGCGCGATCGTCACGCCGAAGGCGAGGATGAAACCGCTGACGACCTTGGCCGTGGGTGACCCGGAGGACGGGCCGCGGCCGAGGGCGTCGGAGAGCATCGTGCCGCCGGCGGTGGCGTTGGCGATCATCGAGGAGAACGCCGCGCCGAAGAAACCGACGGCGAAGATGGTGGCTCCCACGGTTCCGGCAAGCGGCTCGAAGACCCCGGCGAGCGCGGGCAGGCTGTCAGCGGCCTGACCGGTGTGGCCGAGCACGCTGGCTGCGACCATGATGACGAGCGCGGTCATGATGCCGGGCGCGACGATTCCGGGGATGGTGTCCGCGAGCGTCGTGTCGCGGTACTCGTCGGCAGTGCGGTTGCGCGCCTTGGTGCCGTAGGCGGTGAAGAATGCCGCGTTGACGGAGAGGTTCGTCCCGACGAGGGCGACGACGAGCAGCTCCGCGTCGGCCGGGACCTCGGGGATCAGTCCCGCGGCGGCGGCGGACCAGTCGGGTGCGGCGATGAAGGCGCTCGCGACGAACGAGATCGACATGAGTGCGACCGTCACGACCAGGACCCGCTCGATCACCCTGTAGACGTTACGCAGCACGAGGATCGCGCCGACGGCGAGCGAGCAGATGACGGTCCACATCACCGGCGGGCCGCCGAGCATCATGGACAGGGCGAGACCCGAGCCGGTCGCGTTGCCGACGGAGAACATGAGCGTGATGAGGAAGACTCCGACGCCCGCGACCATGCCGGTGACGGGGCCGAGATGATCCTTTATCGAGCTGATGAGCGAGACCGGAGTGTTGATCCCCAAGCGCACGCTCATGTCGGTCAGGAAGATCATGAGGATCGTCGAGACGGCGATCACCCAGATGAGGGTGTACTGGTAGCCGCTGCCCGCCTGGACGGCGGTCGTGAGGTTGCCGGGGCCGAACTGCCACGCGCCCGCCACGAACGCAGGGCCCGCGAGCGCGAGACCCTGCCAGAGCGTGCGGCGGCGTCGGTGGCCTTCGATCATGGTCTCCGGTCCCGCGGTCGGGACGTGTACGTGCGTGCTGATGGTGGACATTCTGCGCTCGCTCACTGCGGGCCTCCTTCGTTGGAGCGCGCCAGGTGGTCGTCATCGACCAAGACTGCGTCGCGGTTCGTGGCAGTTGTTGGGCGGGGCAGGGCCGCGGGCGCAGCCCTGCCCCGGATGGCCGTTCAGTCGGGCGGGCTCACGCCGTGACGGTGACCCGACCGAGTCCGGCGGAGGCGAATGCGGCCGCGATCTCGGAGTCCGCGCCGTCGGGGAGCGGGAGCAGGGGCGTGCGCACGGTGGCGTGCTCGAGGATGCCGCGGTGCACAAGGCCCCACTTGAGCGCCACGGTGCCCTCCATGTGCGACCCGCGGTGGTAGACGTTCTTGGTCACCGGTAGGAGCCGCTCGTGGATGGCGTGGGCGCGCGCGTAGTCCTGGGCCTTGCCCGCCTGGATGAGCTCGACGAGGAGCTCAGGGGCGATGTTGCCGTAGCCCACGAGCAGTCCGTCAACGTCGAACATGGTCGGCAGCAGGTACTCGTCGTGGCACGACAGGATCTGCAGCTCTGGGTACGCGGCTCGCAGCGCCGGGATCTCGGTGTACCAGCGCCGCATGTTGCGCACGCCGTTCTTGGTGGCGAAGACGCCGTCCTGGCCGGCGATCTCCAGCTGGGTGTCGAGGTCGTAGGTCGCCTTGGTGTTGTCCGGGTACTGAAACAGGATGAGCGGAAGTCCGCTCTCGTCGTAGATGTCGCGGTAGCGGGTCTGGGGCGCGCCCTTTTGGTACCCGAACCGCAGCCAGCCGTGAGACGGGTAGACCAGGCCAGCCTCGGCTCCAGCCTCGACGGCACGCTTGGCCTCCAGGGCGGCGACCTTGTTCCCCTCGCCGGTGATGCCGGCCACGATCGGGATGCGGCCCTCGACCGAGTCCCGGAACGCGCGGATGACGTCGAGCTGCTCGTCGATCGTCAGGAACGTGCCCTCGCCGGCGTGGCCGAGGACGACGAGGCTCTTAACGCCGTCGATCGAACCGAGCCAGGAGCCGAGGCGTGCGATTGCGTCGAAGTCGATGTCGCCGTCGCGGGTGAACGGGGTGACGGGTGCCGGGCTGAGTCCGCGGAGGTCGAGCGTCATGGCCCTCTCTTCTCTCTTCGTCGAGTCGGAAGCCGGGAGTGCAATCGTTCCCGGGAACGATTGCAACCATGACAGGTACGCTGTGGACACGTCAAGGGGTCTGGCGAAAGATCGGCCGTGAGCAGGCGATCGGCGTACGGCGGTGAGACATCGGAGGACGGGTGGACAGCATCGAACGGCGGGTGGTGACGTTGCGCGACGTCGCGGAGAGGGCAGGGGTGAGCACATCGACGGTGAGCCGCGTGCTCGACGAGCGCGCCCCCCGGTCGCGGTCTGCCACGGCCGAGCGGGTCCGGCGCGTCGCCGACGAGCTCGGGTACCGCCGCAACGTCGTAGCCTCGAGCCTGCGTCGGGGCGGTACCGGGACGATTGGCGTGCTCGTCCCCCGACTCACGGACACCGTGATGGCGATGATGTACGAGGCTCTCGAGCGTCAGGCGAGGCGCCGTGGCTATTTCGCGGTCGTGGCGACCAGTGGGGACGATCCCGAGGACGAGCGTCGCTCGACGGAAACGCTCCTGGACCGCAATGTCGAGGGTGTCGTTCTCGCGACAGCGCGCCTCGACGATGCGCTACCCGCTTCTTTGCGGGAGCGAGGCGTCCCGCACGCTTTGGTGCTCCGAACGGATGGCGCGAGCCCGTCCGCACTGGGTGACGACGAAACCGGTGGCTACCTTGCCGTGCGGCACCTCCTCGATCTGGGGCACCGGGACATCGCCATCGTGACTGGTCCGAGCTTCACCTCCAGCGCGAACGACCGGGTCGTCGGCGCCCGCCGGGCATTGGCAGAGCGCGGGGTGTCGATCCCGGGCGACAGTGTGCGCTACGCCGGTTACGGCATCGACGATGGTCTCGCCGCCGGCGAGCAACTTTTCACTAGCGGTCGCCCGACTGCCGTCTTCGCCGCCAACGACAACCTGGCGATCGGGGTGATGCGAGCGGCACACACCGCCGGAAGGGTCGTCGGTCGTGACCTCGCGCTGGTTGGGTACAACGACATACCCCTGGCTGCTCGGCTGCCTGTGCCGCTCACGTCCGTGAGGGTGCCGTTCGAACAGATCGCCGCCGACGCGCTCGATCTCGTGCTTCGTCCCGAGGGCGGCCACCCGGTGCGACGCGCATTGCCCACACTCATCCCACGCGCGACCAGCATCTCGGTCGGCGGTAGCTGATCCGACCGGGATCGCGCCCTGCAGTGACGACGTCGTCGCCGGAACCGTGGGCGCCGCCTCGCACGGCATAAGCGTGACCGGCGACGGAGGCTCGAGCCAGTTGCCCGCGCGCAGCATGGCCGACGAAACCGGCTCATCGCAGTTGAGGGTGTAGCGCCTGTGGCCACGACCGATGGCGTGGAGCTCGCGACGAGCGGGTCGCTCGGCTTGCTGGTGGCGCCGGCGTCGGAGATGGCGACGACCTGGTAGGTCCACGTCTCGCCGCGGGGGTCGACGTGATGCACCAGGCGTGGGTAGACGGTCTTCGCCAGCAGGTTGTCAGGGCTCGGGGTGAACGGGACACCGTGACCCGGCACGGCGTGCACCCGGTAGTGGTCGATGAGCGGGTCGAAGCCGAGGGAGCGCCAGGAGAGCATGGTGCGTGCGATCTCCGACGCGTGTGCCAGCCCCGTGACCCGGTCGGGACGACGTGACATGCGTGCCTCCTTCAGGCCCGGTCGAGCCGGGGCTGGCGGGCGGGAGTGGTGAAGCGAGCGAGGACCTGCCTTGGCGCGGTGTCGTCCGCCTCGATCCAGGGCACGATGACGAACGTCGACGTCATCTGGTCCGGTGCGAGGCTGACGGTGAGGTAGCCGCGGCGGCCGTCGTAGAGCTTGACGTAGTCGTGCTGGAGCCAGTCGGGGGCGTAGCCGTGGGTCGGCGCGCCGTCGCCGTCGGACGCGACGGAGGTGCAGATCAGCTCCACGCCGACGTTCGCCGAGGTCGGGTCGTCGAAGTCGGCCCGGAGCTCGGCGGCGACCGCGTGGTGGATGTCGCCGGTCACCACGACGGTGTTGCGGCTGCGGGCCATGGCGTCGAGCAGCCGGCGTCGCGCGGCGGGATAGCCGTCCCACTGGTCGGTGCGGTTCTCGGTGATGGCCGTGAGGACCACGCCGCTGGCCAGCACGTTCCAGACCGCCGGGCTCCGGGTGAGCCGCTCGGTCACCCAGGCCTCCTGCTCGGCGCCGAGCATGGTCCGGTCCTCGGCGTGCTGGTCCTCGGGGCTCGTGGGGACCGGGTCGCGGTGCTGGCGGGTGTCGAGGAGGGTGAACCGGGCAAGGGCGCCGACGTCGAAGCCGGTGGTGATGTCCCCGGTCGGGCCATGGGGCAGCGCGTCCAGGTCCAGGGGGAGGTTCTCGTAGAACGCCCGGTAGGCGACCGCGACGCGGTGCTCGAACAGGTCGTCCTCGAGGCCGTACGCGGACGTGCCGGCGACGTAGTTGTTCTGCACCTCGTGGTCGTCCCAGATCACGACGGCGGGCACGCGCGCGTGCAGCGCCTGCAGGTGGGGGTCGCTCTTGAAGAGCGCGTAGCGCAGCCGGTACTGCTCGAGCGTCTGCACCTCGGCGGCGTGGGCGGCGGTCACCGAGGCGCCGTGGCGCCACAGGTTCGCCGACGTGATGCCGTACTCGTAGATGCAGTCGCCGGTGAAGACCATGAGGTCGAGCTCGGGGTCGGCGGCCAGGTGCTTGTAGGCGGTGAAGTGGCCGTGGTACCAGGCCTGGCAGGACACCACGCCGAACGTGAACCGCTCGGCGAGGGCCCCGGGCCCGGGCAGGGTGCGGAAGCGACCGACCGGGCTGTACCGCTCACCCGACCGGAACCGGTAGTAGTACTCGGTGCCCGGGCTCAGCCCGGTGACCTTCGGGTGCACCGCGTGCGCGAGGTCCGGCTGGGCCAACGCGTGGCCCTTGCGGACCACGTCGACGAACGCCGCGTCGGTGGCGACCTCCCAGTGCACCGAGTACGCGTGCAGAGGCATGCCGCCGTGGCCGTCCTCGGCGAGCGGCTCGGGCGCGAGCCGGGTCCACAGCACCGCGGAGTCCGGGCCGGGTGCGCCGCTCGCCACCCCCAGACCGAAGAGGCCTTCGGCTGAGCTCGGTGCCGACCGTGCGATCGCCGTCTCGGGTGCGCTGATCCCCAGCGCCAACGTGGCGGCGCCGACACCGCCCAGCTGCAGCAGGTGACGGCGGCTGATCGTCTGAGATGGCACGGACATGGAGCTCCTCGGTGCTCGCGGCAGAGGCGTCGGCACGGGCCGACGCCGAAAGGGGTGCGAGCATGCGCGGAGGAGGACCGTCCGGCTCGCTTGCTCGAGACAACCAGGCCCGCTCAAACTCGGGACGGACCGCAGGTGAACCGCCACTGAAGACAACGTGGCCACGCGAGGGACCCTGGCCACCGCCACCGTCTCCAGCGCTGTCGTCGACGTCGACCGGGGAATCGGCGTGACGCCCGGGCGCGGCCGCGGCATGGTGGCGGGCATGGACGATCACGGTCACCACCGGTCGCCGAGCGACGTGCGGCCCGCCTACCTCGCCGACGCACGCCGGTTCGCGGAGCGCCGGCGTCCGGTGGACCTGCGCCGGCAGTGCCACGCCGACGCGACGGTGCGGCCGAGCCCGCTCGACCAGCGCACGGCGGTCGCCTACGACGCCGTCGCGCTGGACGCGGCGACCGGGTACGAGGCGGTGCTCCTGTCGCCGGTGACGCCGCTCGGCACCTGCTCGGTGGTGAGCCCCACGTCGCAGGACCGTGCCGTGTCCACGACGCGTGGCACCGAGGTGGTGTCGGACCCGACGAACGTGCTCGCGATCGAGGCGGCGAGCCGGCTCGCGGCGGACCCGGACGCGCGCGTGCGGCTGACCACGGTGCACCAGACGCTGCGTCCCGGCCAGGTCGGTCTGCCCGCCGGGTTCTCGACGCACTTCCGGCTCTTCTGCCTCGCCGACGCGGGCCGCCGGGAGCCCGACGACGGCTTCGAGGTGCGGGCGGTCGTCGAGCAGGTCGCCGCGCCCCTGCGTGTCGTGCGCGCTGCGGCCGATCGGTTCGGGCTGCTCCCCGGTGCGCCGTCGGCCACCGTGCTCGCCGACGACGACGGCCGCCCGGCGCTCGGTGACCGTGTCGCGGCGCGCCTGGCCGAGACCGGTCTGCCGGTGACGCGTGAGCCGCTGTCCTCGCCCTACTACTCGGGGCTGCGCGTCACGCTCACCGTGCCCGACCCGTCGGGCGAGCCGCTGCAGCTCGCGGACGTCTGCGCGCACGACTGGGTCGCCCAGATCGCCGGCGACCGTCGGCAGCGGTTCGTCGCGAGCGCCCTGGGCCTGCAGCTGCTCGCCCTGCGCTACGGCCCGGGCTGACGACGTCGGTACCCCGGAACCCGTGCGAGACGACCCGCGCGGCGGCCGGAGACGTGCTCCGACCGCCGCGCCGCGTCATGGCGTCGAGGCGTCGACGCCTGCTCGTCCCGGTCCAGACGACCGTCAGCCGATCGCCTGCTGCCAGGTCTGCAGGTCCGCCACCTTGCCGGCGAGGGTCTCCCGCGCGGCCGCGTCGTCGCGGACGTGCGCGATCACCTGGGCGGCGACGGCGTTGAGCTTCTCGGCCGCCTCGGCCGAGTCGCCGGCGTCGGCCAGCGCCTCGGCCTCCGCCAGAAGCTTGGTGATCTGGGTGGCCGCCTTCTGCGAGATCGCACCCTCGTCCAGCAGGTCGCTGACCAGGGTCTCGACCTCGTACCAGGTGACGCAGTCGCCGCCGCCGCTGACGACGCCCGCCGACCATGCGATGCCGCCGAGCAGGTGAGCCAGGAAGGCCGGGTCGGTGAACGACGCCTCGGTGTGGCCGCCCGCGGTGTACCAGGAGCGGGCACCCTCGAAGTTGTGGCACCACGCCAGCGGGTGGTCCGCACCCATCGCGTTACGGCCGGGGTTGTAGCTGCTCTCCTCGAGGTTCGTGAGGACGCGCACGACCGGCCGCGGGCTCTGGGTGAAGTTGTACCACTCGTCGAAGCGGGTCCACGTCTCGCCGAGGTGCGCGGTGGACGGGTGCGTGCCGTCCTCGACCGTCTGCACCGCCGTCTGCTGCGGCGGGTGGCTGATGAACCGGGCGCCTCCGCCCGTGAGCTGGGAGTACCACGGGATGGTGTGCATGGAGTCGGTGGCCGCGTGGACGCCGGCGTAGCCGCCGCCCGCCCGGATGTACCCCTGGAACGCCTCGAGCTCGGAGGCGTTGAGCAGGGTGGGGGTGGCCGGGTTGAGGTTGTTCGTCCCGTCGACGGTCGAGACGAAGACGATCGTCTCGTACTTCGCGAGGTCGTCGGCGGTGGTGAACGGGGTGGTGGCGAGCGTCCGCGCGGGCTGACCAGGGCTCACGACGCGGTCGCCGTTCATGACGACCGGGTCCCAGACGTCGACGGTGAACCCGTTCGACTCGCCGAGGGCCATGATCGCGGTCGTCGCCTCGTCGATGCTGCTGTGCCGGAAGCCCGTGGTCTTCCCGACCACCAGGACGTCGTAGTCCTCGGCAGCGGCCTGAGCCGGTGCCATGGTGACCAGGGAGACTGCGACGCAGGCGCCGAGGGCACCTGCAAGTGCGGGGCTGGTGTGTCGCTTCATTGCGCTCCTTCGGGTGGGGGCCGTATTGGTTACGGCGCTTGAACAAAGTAGGGTGCCCGTGACATCGCCGTCAACGACGAGGAAGCACCGTGAGCTCATCCGCACCCACGGCCCGGCAACCGGGCGTCGTCCGCACCGTGGCCGTCGTCGCCACTCTCGCCGTGCTGGTGGCCGGGGGCGCCGGCTACGCCGTCGGCCGCACCACGGCCGCGCCGCCCGCGGACACGACCGCCTCGACGACGGGCGACGCAGGCGCCGCCGAGACGCCGGAGCCGGGCTCCGTCGAGGCGATCGCCGCGCAGCTCGCCGAGCAGCAGGCCGCGGAGCGCGCCGATCTCGCGGCCGATCTGTCCGCAGCCGGCCAGGAGGCGTACGACCGGCTCATGCCTGTGCTCGCGGAGGTCTCCACGGTGCTGCCCGTCGGTGGTGGGGCCGGCGCGGCAGCCGAGGAGGCGGACGTCGACCGATGGCTCGAGGAGGTCGCGGCGGCGCGGGCGGCCCTGGAGGCCGTCCCCGACGGGACGAGCGAGCACACCGTCACCCGGGCCGCGTTCCTGGGGGCCGTGGATCTCCTCGACGCCACGCTGCGCGAGCTCCGGTCAGGGGACGCCGGGACGGCCGGGAGCCGCCGCGACGCGGCGGTCGAGCTGTGGCTCGCCGGCGCCGCGCAGCTCGACACGCTCATGATCGGCAGCAGCGGCCGCCACGTCCACCTGTTCCTCACCCCCGACGGGGACCCCGACTCGATCCCGAGCGAGTTCGCCCCGCTCGATCACGGGTCCGAGGAACAGGAGGGCGACGGGCACGACGACCACGGCGACCACGACTGACGCCTGTACCGCGCCGAGCGCCGTGGATCGTGGCGGCGGCGCGTCGGATGTCCGAGGCCTGCGAGCGGTACGGGGTGCCCCATCGCGCGGCAGCGCTGCAGTTCCCGGCGCGGCATCCGGCCGTCCGCTCCGTCGTCGTCGGCCCGGGTAGGCCGGCGTCGGTGCACGACACCTTCGTCGAGCTGTCCGTACCCGTCCCGCACGAGCTCTGGGACGAGCTGGACGCGCTGATGCCGGACCAGGACCGGCTGCCCTGACCCGGGCGGCGACGACGACATGATGGCGCAACGCGACCACGACACCGACGACGAGAGAAGAGGAGAACGATGAGGTTCTTGCGCTACGGTCCGGCGGGCGCCGAGGTGCCCGGCGTGGAGCACGACGGGCCCTTTCCGACGGGTCGCTCGAGCCGGTCGACCTGCACGGGGTCCGGGTGGGTGCGCCTGTCGCTCGCCCCTCGGCCGTCGTCTGCGTGGGGCAGAACTACGCCGCGCACGCCGCAGAGTCGGGCGCCGCGCGTGGCGCCTGCCCTCGCCCGAGGAGGCGATGCGCCACGTCGCCGGGTACACGATCTCGAACGACGTCTCGGAGCGTGGCAGCTCGACCTCTCGGGCGGGCAGTGGCCGAAGGGCAAGTGCGCGCCCACGTTCAACCTGGTGGGCCCGCTACCTGGTGCCGGTTGATCGGGTGGACCCCCGGGGCCTCCGCATCCGCTCCGCCGTCAACGGCGAGGCCCGGCAGGACTCGTCGACCGCGGACATGATCTTCGACGTCCCGTTCCTCGTCTGGCACATCAGCCAGTTCATGGCCCTCGAGCCCGGCGACGTGATCAACACGGGTACGCCGGAGGGCGTGGCACTGTCCGGGCGCTTCCCGTACCTTCGCGACGGCGACGAGATGTCGCTGTCGATCGACGGGCTCGGCGAGCAGCGGCAGGCGGTGCGTGGCGCCGCGACCGCGGCGTGACCGACGCCGGACTCGTTCCGACTGCTTCGTCCGGGCGCATTTTTCATCCCCTCAGGTGGTGGCCTTCCCGGGTCGGCCGTTCATACCGTGGGGCCCAGCAGCGGGGCGTCCACCCCGTTGAAGGAGCGGCCTTCCCCCGGAGGTCGCGCGCCCTTTCCGAGGAGACGCCCCCATGCCCCTGCCCACGCAGAAGACCGCTCGCCGTGTCGGTTCCGCCCTCGTCCTCCCGGGGATGTTCGCCGGGATGCTCGTCCTCGCCGGTCCCGCCACCGCGGCGCCCGGCCCGGCCCACGGAGTCTGCAACGGCGTGACGCACCAGCTCTCGCACCGGGGCACCGTGCAGCCGAACCTGCTCAAGGCCGCGGCCCGCAAGAACGCCGAGCGGATCGCGACGCTGGAGGCCGAGCGGGCCGCGCTGGTCGCCACGCAGGAGAGCCTGGCGGCGCAGGTCACGGCCGCCCGCGAGGAGATCGCCGCCCTGGACGCGCAGTACGTCGAGCTGCTCGGGCAGATCGACGCGGTGACGATGTCGCTGCTCGCGCGCGAGAAGGACCGGGCGGCGCTGGACGCCGCGATCGCCGCGGCGGAGCGCGAGCTCGCGTCCTTGGAGTCGCGGCGTGCCGCGCTCGTCGAGGAGATCACCCCGCTGCAGGAGCAGCGCGCCGCCGCCGAGGCCCAGCTCGCGGACCTGACCGCCGAGCGGGGCGACGTGCTCGACGCCCTGGCCACCAAGCAGGCCGAGCTCGCGGCCGCGAAGGACCTCCTGGAGGGCCTGACGACCGAGGCGGCGGCGGCGCAGGACGCCGTCGACGCGCACCTCGCCGCGATCGACACGGCGACGCAGGAGCTGGCCGGGCTGCTCGCCGACGGTGACGCGGCGCGGGCTGCGGTCGAGGCGGCCGAGACGCGGCTCGCCGACGCTCGCGCGGCGCTGCCGGCGCTGGAGGACGCGGCGCGTGCCGCCGCCGACGACGTCGCCGACGCCACCGCCGCCGTCCTCGAGGCCGAGGAGGACGTGCGGCTGGCCCAGGAGAGCGTGCAGAGCCTCACCGATCAGATCACCCAGACAAAGGCCGCGCTGCAGACGCTCCAGGTGCAGATCGTCGGCCTCGAGGGCGACATCTCCGTGACGGAGGCGGAGATCGTCGCGAAGCAGCAGGAGATCGACGCGGCGAGCGCGATCCCCACCGACGACCCGGCCGCGCTCCAGGCCCAGCTCGCGGGGCTCGAGGCCCAGCTCGCGGCACTTCCCGGCACCGCGCACGGACGGCGCGCCCAGCTGCGGGCCAGCATCGAGACGCTGAACGTCCAGATCGCCGACGCCGAGCAGGCGATCGAGGACAAGACCGCGCTGATCGCGGCCCTCAACGGCGACCTGAGCGCGCTGCAGGCCGAGCTCGCGAGCCTGACCGCGCAGCTGTCGGACAAGCAGCAGGAGAGCAGCGACCTCGAGCTGCAGCTCCCGGCGCTGCAGACCAGCCTCGTCGCCGCCGACCAGCAGCTCGCCGCCGCGACCGAGGCGCTCGACGCGGCCGAGGCGGACCGCACCGCAGCGGCCGCCGCCCTGGCCGACGCCGAGGCCGCGGTGGCTGCGAAGGAGGCGGAGGTGGCCGCGCTCGAGGCGTCCCTGCCGGGGCTGGACGACGACCTGGCGGCCGCGGAGGCCCGGATCGCCGAGAAGCACGGCGAGCTCGACGTCCTCGAGGAGGCGCTCCCGGGTCTGCAGGACGCCCTCGACGCGGCGACCGCCGCGGTCACCGCACAGGCCGCCGAGGTGACGGCGCTCGACGACGAGGTGGCCGAGCTGATCGAGGACCTGGACCGCGTCAACGACGCGATCACCGCGGCGGAGACGGCGATCCTGTCCCTGCAGGACCGCCTGACCCCGCTGCAGGAGGCGCTGAACGCCCTCACCGAGGAGGCCGACGCGAAGGCGGCCGCGCTGTCGACCGCCAAGGCCGACCTGTCGGAGCTCGACGCGCGCATCGTCGCGGAGTCCGCGACCCTGCGCGCTCTCGAGAGCGCCAAGAAGCCCAACCGTGACGCCGTCGCCGCCCAGAAGTCCGTCGTCGCCGGTCTGGAGGCCGAGTACGCCGCCGTCCTGGAGCGCATCGCCGGGATCGACGGTGCGATCGCGCTGGGCGGCTGCCCCGCCTGATGACGCCGGTCAGGTCCTGACGAGGCCGACGTCGACGTCCGCGGCCGTCGCCGCGGGCGTCGGCGTCGGCGCGTCGGCGCCGCGCGGGCGTCGTGCGTAGCGGCGGTGCCAGACGAGCATCGCCGCGGTGGCCGCCAGGTAGAACGTGTGCAGGAACCAGATGGGCCCGACCGGCAGCGAGTAGACGTAGACGGAGTGGACCGCGTTGCCGAGGTTCGCGATGACGAGGTTGCCGAGGCTGTACGACGTGAGGTCCTTCGTGCGCACCGCCTTGACGAGCATCGGCAGGTAGCTCACGACGAACAGGGTCGGCGAGATCGTGCCGGCCAGCACCGGAACCGACATCGTCATCAGGGATCACCGCCTTCGGGACTGCACGAGGTGGGAGGTGATCTGCGGACGTCTGATACGCCCGGTGCTCCGGGCAGCGCCGCGCCGCCCGGCCGGTGTCGGTCGGTGTGCCTGCGGCGAGCTCAGCCGGGCTGCCGCGCCCCAGGCGGACCGTCGATCACCGTGGGGACGTACTCGAGCATGACGATGCGCCCGTCGAACGTGCGGTTGCTCACCAGCTCGAGCGCGACGTCGGGGTAGCCGTCGTAGATGCGGTCCTGGCCCGTGGCGCCGGTGATCACCGGGAACACCCCGACCCGGAAGCGGTCGACGAGCCCGGCGGCCAGGAGCGAGCGGCAGAGGCTCACGCTGCCCAGCGTGCGCATCCGCACGCCCGCCTGCTTCATCGCGCGGACCTCCGCGACGGCGTCGGTCGCCACGAGCCGGGTGTTCGCCCACTCCGGCGGATCCTCCAGCGTCGAGGAGAACACCACCTTCGGGGCGGCGGTGAGCTCGGCCATCGCGTCGGCCTCCGTGCCCTCGGCCGCCGCGCCGGCCGCGAAGCCGTGCATCAGCCGGTAGGTCGTCGCGCCCATGAGCACGGTGTCCTGGTTGGCGGAGTCCTCGCCGAGCCAGGCGAGGTACTCCGGTCCTTCCAGGCCCCACCATCCGGGCCAGCCCTCGGCGGCACCGTAGCCGTCGAGGGAGGTGATGAAGTCGACCAGCAGCTCGGACATGTCGTCCTTCCTCTCATGAGTCGGTGCTCATCTCAGCGCGAGCACGACGGCGCCGGCCGCGAGCAGCGCGTCCAGCACCGCGCAGAACTCGGCCATCGACCGCGGGACGACCCGGTCGGCGCGGTGGTGCGCCACGTCCCAGGCGGTGTGCGTGAGCAGGCCCGCGGCCAGGACCACGCCGCCCCAGGGTGCGGGCAGCCCGGCGGCGAGGAAGGCGACCACGAGGGTGACCGCCGTGGCCGCGAGCTGGGTCAGCAGGGCGGCGCGACCGATCCGGGCGCGCCGCGCCGCGCCGACGACGCCGAGCACCACCCCGAGCACCAGCAGCACCGCGAGCGGGTCGACGACGTCCCACCGGCCCAGGCCGATGACGACGACCGAGACGGCGAAGGTCCACCACGCCACGGGACGGGACCCGAGCGCCGCGGAGCCGAGGTAGACGAGGCCGGCCGCCGCCAGGACGGCCGCGAGCTGCCGCCACGTCAGCGCCTCGAGCCACCCGGCGCCGACCAGGGCGACCGCGGCGACGGCGCCCAGGACGGCCGGCCAGACGTCGGGCCGGGCACTGCGGCGGGCGGCGGTCACCGGTGCGTCGAGCTGCGCCATCGTCGGCCTCTCGTCGAGACGTCGCGCCACCGGGTGGTGCGCGTAGGTCCACCGTAGGTGCGGCTTGGTCGGGAGCCCAGGGCCAAGTCGGCCGGAAGCGGCCAGGCCAAGTCGTGCCCAGGGCAGTGTTCAGGCGAGCGCCGCCGTCAGGGCACCGACCGCCGTCGGGACCGCCGCCGTCGGGACGCCGCCGAAGCCCACGAGCAGCCCCGGCACGGGGTCGGAGAACAGGTACGTGCGCGCCAGCGACCCGGCGCGCAGCGAGGGTGACGACGACCGCAGCCGCTGCACGGCGTCGTGGTGCGGCGTCGTGACCGCCAGGTGCAGGCCCGCGTGCGCCGGCAGCACCGCGCACCCCGGCGGCAGCAGTCTCTCGAGCTGCGTGCGCACGAGGTGCTGGCGCTCGCGGTACACGGTGCGACAGCGCCGCAGGTGCCGGTCCAGGTGACCCTCGGTGACGAACGCGGTGAGCGCGGCCTGCGACGCCAGGGGCGGCGACCAGTCGACCGTCTGCCGCACCGAGGCCACCGCGGACGCCAGACCGCGCGGGACCACCGCGAACCCGAGCCGCAGCCCGGGGGAGAGGGACTTGCTGAACGTGCCGACGTAGATCACGCGGCCGTCGCGGTCGAGACGCTGCAGCGGCTCGAGCGGGCGCGCGGTGTGCCGGAACTCGCTGTCGTAGTCGTCCTCGACGATCGCCGCCCGGGCGCGCGATGCCCACGCGAGGAGCTCCGCGCGGCGGGGCCGCGACATGACCATGCCCAACGGGTACTGGTGCGACGGCGTGACGTACACGAGCCGGACGTCGCGGGGGATGGCGTCGACGACGATGCCCTGGTCGTCGACCGGCACCCCGACGACGTGATGCCCGTGGTGCCGCAGCAGCTCGACCACGGGCGGGTAGCCGGGCTCCTCGACCGCCACGACGGCGGGCGGGTCGAGCAGCGTCCGGGCCACGAGGTCGGTCGCGTGGCCCGCACCGGCGGTCACGACGACCTGGTCCGGCACGGCGACGACGCCGCGCGAGCGCGTCACCCAGTGCGCGAGCGCGGCGCGGAGCTCGGGCGTGCCCGCCGGGTCCGTGTAGTGGCCCGTGGTCTCGGCCGCGGCCCGGGCCAGGCACCGCCGCCACGCGGACGCGCGGAACAGGTCGTCGTCGACGACGCCGGGTCGCAGGTCCCAGGCGACGCCCGGAGCGGGCTCGGGCTCGTAAGGCCGCAGCCCGCGCGTGCGGGCCGCGGGCACGAGCGCCGTCGCGTCGCGCGCGGTCTGCGGCGGCGTCGTGGCGACCGCGGCGACGACGCTGCCCCCGCCGCGCCGGCCCTCGACGTACCCCTCGGCGACGAGGCGTGCGTAGGCCTCGGCGACCGTGGACCGCGACACGCCGAGCTCGGCGGCGGCCCGCCGCGTGGGCGTGAGCCGGGCGCCGGGGGCGAGCCGCCCTTCCACGACGGCGGAGCGGAGCTGCTCGTAGAGCTGCTGCGTCAGCGGGCGCGGGTCGGCCGGGTCGACGAAGAGCTCCGTCACGGTCGGACCGTTCGTGGGGCCATGGCGTCGATCGTGGCATTGGCCGGTGCGGCCGCGCCTCCCGTAGGCTTGCGTGGGCCCCCGGACCGCGGCGCCGGGGTTCTCCTCAACCCGCGATCCCTGGAGCACCTGCGACCATGCTCGACGCCTTCTTCTCCGGTGTGGCCGACTGGGCCGTCCGCCTCATGGAGACGCTCGGAGCACCCGGCGCAGGGCTGGCCGTGGCGCTCGAGAACCTCTTCCCGCCGCTGCCGAGCGAGGCCATCCTGCCGCTCGCAGGGTTCACGGCCTCGCAGGGCACCCTCGTGCTGTGGCACCTCGTCGTCTGGACGACCGTCGGCTCGGTCGTGGGCGCGCTCGCGCTCTACGGCCTGGGCGCCTGGCTCGGGTCGGCCCGCCTGCGCCGGCTGGCGGACCGCATGCCCCTGCTCTCGGCGGACGAGGTGGCCGCCGCCGAGGCCTGGTTCCAGCGTCACGGCGAGAAGTCGGTGCTGTTCGGCCGGCTCGTACCCCTGGTGCGCTCGTTCGTGTCGATCCCGGCGGGCGTCGAGCGCATGCACCTCGGACGGTTCCTGATGCTGACGACCCTCGGCAGCGGGTGCTGGAACACGGTGCTCCTGACGGCCGGGTACCTGCTCGGCGAGCAGTGGCACCGTGTCGAGGCGGGCGTCGGCTACCTCCACACCGCGGTGGTGATCGGCCTCGTGGTCCTGGTGGTCGTCTGGATCGCGCGCAAGCTTCGCCGCGCGGCGGCCGGCCGCCGGGAGGGCACGTCCACCGACGCGCGCTGACGCCGGCGCGCACGACGGGAGCCCGGCCGGCCGCCAGCGGCCGGGCTCCCGCGGTGCGGGCCCTGGGTCAGCCCGTGATGAGGATGTACGGGGCGGTGAAGCCCGCGAAGGTCACCGAGTAGGTGAAGCCGGCGAGCATGACGCTCCCGGGCTGCACGTTCGGCGTCCAGTTCGGGTTCGGGCAGTCGGCCTGGGCCAGGATCTGGCTCTCGGACGGCGCGGTCGACATCTGCGCCGGGATCGCGAGCCGCCCGTTCTTGGCCGACGTGACCGTCACCTCGGTGCGGTCGACCGCGGTGTGCGTGTGCGACTCGACGAGCTTGCCGCCCTTGTTGGTGCACTGGATGTTCGCCGTGTACCGCGCCTCGAGCACCACGGTGGCGTCGGTGTTGCCGACGCCCGCGAGCTCGAACCCGGTGCACGAGACGCTGTTGCCGCCGGTGCTGCAGCCGATGCTGCCGGTCTGCAGGTGCGTGCCGGACGGCGCGTTCTGGGGCGAGATGTGGTTCGACGCCGAGGCCTGGCCCGCGAGGAAGAGCAGGGCGAGGACGGCCGTCACGGCGGCGAGAACGGTGCGCACGGTGCGCCTCGAGACGTTCATGGGAGCACTCCTGGTGGTCCGTGGGGATGCGTGCGAGCACGCGCGGAGGAGTGGTCTGCGGGGGCGGTGGGGGCCGGAGCCACTCGCAGACGGACTGGTCGGCATCTGCCCGGTCGACGCTGCACGCCCGCTCCTCGACGAGCGGGGCGGGTCGCATCGCCCAGCCCCCGGAGGTTCTGCACAACCCGGCTTCACCCCATTCTCGGCGCGTGGGCCGCGCTCGGGCAGGTGAAAAACGGGTGATCAGACGTGCCCCAGGCATGGGTCGTTCGACTCATCGTCCCGCATCCTCGGATGGGCATCCCTCCCGATGCCGGGGCGCCCGGCCGTCGCCTAGCGTCGAGCTCGACCACGGAGGTACGGACATGACCACCCAGCACGTCGAGACTCTGGTCCGCGGCGTCGGGCGACGCCGTGCCGCCCGGGCGGGCCCTCCTGTGGCTCGCCCAGGGCCGCGTCGGGGCGGCCGCCGGTGCCGTCCGGCGCCACCTCGAGGAGGCGCGCGACCAGGTCTCCCGCCTGCGGGTCCTGCCGACCGCCGTCGAGGTCCTCGTGGCCGCCGGTGCGCTCGACGAGGCGGCGGCGCTCGCGGACGAGCTCGCCCGCCTCGCCACCGTGGTCGACGGCCCGGCCGCGCGGGGAGCCGCCGGGCTGGCGGCCGCGCAGGTGGCGCTCGCGCGCGGCGACGCCGAGACCGCCGCAGGTGCCGCGCGTCGCGCGGTGGCGGCATGGACCGCACTCACAGCGGCGTACGAGGTGGCGCGGTGCCGTGCCCTGCTCGGGCGTGCCTACCGGTCGCTCGGCGACGACGACGCTGCCCGCGCGGAGCTGCGCGCCGCGCGGGAGACGTTCGTGGGGCTCGGCGCCCGGCCCGCCGGGGAGGAGTGCACGCGGCTGCTCGGCGACGCCGTGGCACCGGGCGGCCTCAGCCCGCGCGAGGTCGAGGTGCTCCGCCTCGTCGCGGCCGGCAGGTCCAACGCCCAGGTCGCCCCGGAGCTCGTGCTGTCCGAGAAGACGGTCGCGCGCCACCTGTCGAACATCTTCGCCAAACTCGACGTCGGGTCGCGCACCGCGGCGAGCGCCTTCGCGTTCGAGCACGGCCTCGTGTGACTCACGTCCGCACGAGCAGGGCCAGGAGCTCCGCGCCCAGCGGCCGGTCGGCGTAGACCAGCCGCACCGCCTCCGGGTCGGGGTTCCCGGCGTCCGGACCGCGCCACACGAGCTCCAGGCCCAGGCGCTCGGCCGTCGCGCGGGACGCGTGGTTGTGCTCGAGCAGGTACGCGGTGACGGGCACGTCGGGCAGACGCCGGCGCGCGACGTCGAGCGCCGCGCGGCCGAGCTCGGTCGCGAACCCTAGACCCTGGTGGGAGGGGTCGACGCGGTAGTAGAGGTTGAGCACGCCCGGCGGCCGCAGCCGGACGCCGCCGACGCCGACGAACGCGCCGTCGTCGCGCTGCCTCGCGGTCCAGTAGCCGACGCCGTCGCGGTCCCAGTCGGCGCGGTACGCGGCGACGTCGCGCTCGGTCTGCGTGCGCTCGGTGTGCCGGCCGGACGGGAAGTGCGTCCACACGCGCGGGTCGGCGTGCAGCGCGTAGAGCTCGTCGACGTCGGACGGCTCGACGGCGGTGAGCACGAGCCGGTCGGTGGTCAGGGGCGAGAGGGGCGACGCGTCGGGCACGGTCCGAGAGGCTAGCCGCGGCGTCCGACACACCGGCCCCGCAGGTCCCGGCGACCCGCGCGGGAGTCCCGGGGCTCCCACGACGGCACGAGTCTGCGACGATGCACGCATGGAGCTGCTCGCCTCCGGACGGGACGCCGACGTCTACGCCCTCGACGAGCGCCGCGTCGTCCGCCGGTACCGCGACGGCCGGCCGGCGGCTCGCGAGGCGGCGCTCCTGAGCAAGGTCGTGGCCGCCGGCTTCCCGGCGCCCGCGGTCCTCGCTGTCGACGGGCCCGAGATGGTCCTCGAACGCATCGACGGGCCCACCCTCGCCGAGGCCCTGCTCGCGCTCGAGGTCACGCCCGCGGCGGCCGGCGCGATCATGGCCCGCCTGCACGCGGCGCTGCACGCCGTCGACTGGGACGGCGGCACGCTCGTGCACCTCGACCTCCACCCGCTCAACGTCATCTCGCGCCCGACGGGCCGCGGCTCGTCGACTGGGCGAACGCGCGGCCCGGCCCGCCCGCGCTGGACGTCGCGATGACGGCGCTCATCTGCGCCGAGGCGGTCGTCACGCCCGCCATGGTCCCCGTGGCCGCCGACCTGCACCCGGCCGTCGCCGCGACCATGCGCGAGGTGCTGCGCGCGCTCGCCGACGAGGCCGGGACCGAGTACGTCGCCCACCTGCCCGAGGCGGTGCGGCTCCGGCGCGCGAACCCCGTGCTGACCGCGCGGGACCTCGTGGGCCTCGACGCGGCGGCGGCGCTCGCGCGCGACCCGTGGGCTCCGCGCGCCGGCCGCCGGGCCGACGCGCGCTGAGGTGTCGGACGCGGGCGGCAGGATGGGCACGTGCACCTCCTGCTGACCGCGCGCGCGGACGACCTCCCCGCCGTCGTGGCCGAGCGGGAGGAGACGGCGCGCGCGACGGGCACGGCGCCACCCCGCTGGACGTGGGACGACACCAACCGCTGGTACCCCGCCCTGCTGCGCGCGGGCGTCCGGGTGGACCGCGCCCACGACCTGCGGCTCGCGCACCGGATCCTGCGCGGCTCCGCGCTCGCGGCCGGCTCGGCGCTGGCGACGGCCCCGCCCGGGCCGTGGGACGCCATGGAGCCCGCGCCGGCCGGGGACGCGCCCGAGCCGGGCCGGCGCGCGCCGCAGCCCGACGCACTCTTCGAGCTCACGGCGCCCGCCGCCGGCCGGCCCGTCCGCACCGCGCCGGGTGCGCCGTCGTCGGGCGCGCCGTCGTCGGGCGCGCCGTCGTCGGGCGACCGGGACGGCGGCCCGGACCCGGAGGCCGAGCTCGCCGCCCAGCTCGCCGCGGTCGACGGCTCGGCCGACCCCGGCCGCCTGCGCCTGCTCCTCGCGGCCGAGTCCGCCGGCGCGCTCGTGGCGGCGGAGATGCACCACGCCGGCCTGCCGTGGCGCGCCGACGTGCACGACGCGATCCTCACCGAGGCGCTCGGGCCACGGCCGCCCGAGGGGCGGCGTCCCGAACGGCTCGAGGCGCTCGCGGAGCGGATCCGTGCCGCGCTCGACGCGCCGCCGACGCTCAACCCCGACTCGCACCCCGACCTGCTCAAGGCCATGCAGTACGCGGGCGTGGGTGCGCGCAGCCTGCGCAAGTGGGAGCTGGAGAAGCTCGACCACCCGGTCGTCGAGCCGCTGCTCGAGTACAAGAACCTCTACCGGCTGCTCACGGCCAACGGCTGGCACTGGCTCGACCAGTGGGTGCGCGACGGGCGCTTCCGCACCGAGTACGTCGTGGGTGGCGTCGTCACCGGGCGCTGGGCGTCGAGCGGCGGGGGAGCGCTGCAGCTGCCGAGGACGGTGCGCCGGGCGGTGCAGGCGGACCCGGGCTGGGTGCTCGTCGTCGCCGACGCCGCCCAGCTCGAGCCGCGGGTCCTGGCCGGCATGGCGGCCGACGAGGCGATGGCCGCCGCCGGCCAGGCGGGCGACATGTACGCCGGCATCGTCGCGTCTGGCGCGGTCGAGACGCGGGAACTGGCGAAGGTCGGGATGCTCGGCGCGATGTACGGCGGCACCACGGGCGCGAGCGCGCAGGTGCTGCCGCGGCTCGCGGCGACCTTCCCGCGCGCCATCGCGCTCGTCGAGGACGCGGCGCGCACCGGCGAGCGGGGCGGCGTCGTGACCACCCGGCTCGGCCGCTCGTCACCGCCCCCGGGCGCGGCGTGGGACGAGGCGCAGGCCGGTGCGTTCGCCGACGCCGCCGGGGACGACGCCGCGGCCCGCGCCCGCTCGTACACGCGCTCGTGGGGCCGGTTCACGCGCAACTTCGTCGTGCAGGGCACCGCGGCGGAGTGGGCGCTGTGCTGGCTCGCGTCGATCCGCCGGCGCCTGTGGGCGCTGGGGCCGGCGCACGACGCCGAGCCCGGCCGGGCGCCCGCCCCGTTCGCGGACCGGCCGCACCTCGTCTTCTTCCTCCACGACGAGGTCGTGGTGCACGCCCCGGCGCACCTGGCCGACGCCGTCGCGCACGAGGTGCGCGAGGCCGCCGCCGAGGCGGGGCGGTTGCTGTTCGGCGACTTCCCGGTGACGTTCCCGCTGACCGTCGCGGCCGTGTCCAGCTACGCCGACGCCAAGTGAGGTTGCCCGGCGCTCCTGTGGCGCACCCCGCAGGGCGGACTTAGCCTGCCTGCACCTGGCAACGGCGGCGGGAGGCCGACATGGCGACCGGTGTGGGCACGGCAGGACGCGAGTTCTACGCGGCGAGGGTCATCCAGCTGGCGTCGGTCGCGGCGCTCGGCGGCTTCCTCTTCGGGTTCGACACCGCGGTCATCAACGGCGCCGTGACGCCCATGCGCGAGGAGTTCGGGATGGGCTCCGGCCTCACGGGCTTCGTCGTGTCCTCGGCGCTGCTCGGCTGCATGCTCGGCGCCTACTTCGCCGGCCGTCTCGCCGATAAGATCGGCCGTATCCGCGTCATGGTGCTCGCCTCGGGCGCGTTCACGATCTCGGCGATCGGCTCGACGATCGCCGTCGGCCCCGCGGACATGATCGTCTGGCGCGTGCTCGGCGGTCTCGGCGTCGGCGCGGCGTCCGTCATCGCCCCCGCGTACATCGCCGAGATCGCGCCGGCGTCGATCCGCGGACGGCTCGGCTCCCTCCAGCAGCTCGCGATCGTCGTCGGCATCTTCGTGGCGCTCCTGTCGGACTACGCGATCGCCGCGGCGGCCGGCGGCGCCGCCGAGGAGCTGCTCCTCGGCCTCGCCGCGTGGCGCTGGATGTTCTTCGCCGAGGTGATCCCGGCCGTCGCGTACGGCATCCTCGCGCTCACGATCCCGGAGTCGCCGCGCTTCCTCATGCACAAGGGCGAGGAGCGCAAGGCGCGCGAGGTCCTGAGCCAGGTCCTCGCCCGGGGCATCGACCTGCGGATCTCCGAGATCCGCCGCACGATCCTGCGCGACCACGACACCCGGCTCTCGGACCTGCGCCGGCCGTCGGGCGGCCTGCTGCCGATCGTCTGGATCGGCATCGCGCTGTCGGTGTTCCAGCAGTTCGTCGGGATCAACGTCATCTTCTACTACTCCTCGACGCTGTGGCAGTCGGTCGGGTTCTCCGAGGAGGACGCCCTCCTGCAGACCGTCATCACGTCGATCACGAACATCGTCGTGACGCTCGTGGCCATCGCGCTCATCGACAAGATCGGGCGCCGGCGGCTGCTCATGATCGGCTCGGCGGGCATGTTCGTCACGCTCGGGACGATGGCGGTCGTGTTCAGCCAGGCACGCCTCGTGCCCGGCGACGACGGGCAGCTCGAGCCGGTGCTCGAGGGCGCCGCCGGCCCGCTCGCGCTCGTCGCGGCCAACCTGTTCGTCGTCTTCTTCGGCATGTCGTGGGGCCCGGCGGTGTGGGTCCTGCTCGGCGAGATGTTCAACAACAAGATCCGCGGGACCGCGCTCGGCATCGCCGCCGCCGCGCAGTGGCTCGCGAACTTCGGGATCTCGACGACGTTCCCGTCGATGGCCGACGTCGGCCTCTGGTTCGCGTACGGCTTCTACACGCTCGCCGCGCTGGCGTCGTTCTTCTTCGTCCTGCGGTTCGTGCCCGAGACCAAGGGCAAGGAGCTGGAGGACATGGACTAGGAGGTGGCTCTCATGCGGGTCAGGGACACGTTGCGGCACAAGGGCGACGCGGTGGTCACCGTCGCCCGGGACCGGACGGTGCGGGACCTGCTCGCCCTGCTCGCCGAGCACGGCATCGGTGCCGTGGTCGTGTCCGACGACGGCGCGAGCGTCGACGGGATCGTCAGCGAGCGCGACGTGGTCCGGCGGCTGCACGCCGAGGGCGTCGGCGTCCTGGACGCCGCGGTCGAGCAGATCATGACCAGGGACGTGCAGACGTGCGACCCGGACACGATGCTCGACGACCTCATGCACATGATGACCGAGCACCGGTTCCGGCACGTCCCGGTCGTCCACGAGGGGCGGCTCGCGGGGATCGTGAGCATCGGCGACGTGGTCAAGCGCCGGCTGGCGGAGGTGCAGGCCGAGCGCGACCAGCTGACGGACTACATCACGGGCGGTCGCGGCGGGCACTAGCGGGGCGCGCGGCTATTGTCGGGGCCATGAGCCCCGCACCCACGCTGGCCGACGTCGTCGCTGTCCTCGAGGACCTCTACCCGCCGTCGACCGCGGAGGGGTGGGACGCCGTCGGGCTCGTGGCCGGCGACCCGGCCGCGCTCGTGCGCACGGTCGCGTTCGCGGTCGACCCGGTGGCCGCCGTGGTCGACGAGGCGCTCGCGTGGGGGGCCGACCTGCTCGTCACGCACCACCCGCTGTTCCTCAAGCCCGTGCACGGCGTGCCCGCGACGACGTTCAAGGGCGCGGTCGTGCACCGCCTGCTCACGAACGGGTGCGGGCTGTACGTCGCGCACACCAACGCCGACGCCGCGCCCCGCGGCGTCGCCGACGCGCTCGCCGACCTCGTGGGCATCACCGACCGCCGCCCACTCGTGGTGCGGGAGGACGGCGCGGGCGACGACCCGGGCGACACTGGCCGCGGGATCGGCCGGGTCGGGCGCCTGGCGGAGCCGACGACGCTGCGCGCGTTCGCCGAGCGCGTCGCGGCGGTCCTGCCGCCCGTCGCCCAGGGGGTGCGCGTCGCGGGCGACCTCGACGCGACCGTCAGCACGGCCGCCGTCGTCGGCGGGTCCGGCGACTCGCTGTTCGACGCCGTCCGGGCCGCGGCCGTCGACGTCTACGTCACGGCGGACCTGCGCCACCACCCGGCCTCGGAGCTGCGCGAGCGGGCCGAGTTCGAGGCGGACCCCGCCCGGCGCGCGGCAGGCACGCCGTTCCTCGTCGACGTCGCGCACTTCGCGAGCGAGTGGCCCTGGCTCGCGTACGCCGCCCAGGACCTCGTCGCACGGCTCGGAGAAGGTACGGTGACCACCAGGGTGAGCACCCTGCCGACCGACCCGTGGACCGCACGGGTCGCGAGCCCGGGGCGCTGACCGCCGCCATCTGAAGAGCTGTACGAGAGGACCCGCCCGTGGTCACTGCACCCCCCGAGGACCAGCGCCGTCTGCTGGACGTCCAGGCCCTGGACACGCGGGCCCAGCAGCTCGCGCACAAGCGCCGCAACCACCCGGTGCTCGCGACGCTCGCCGAGCTCGACAAGCGCCTCGCCGACCTGCACGGGTCTCTCGTCGACTCCCGCACGGCCGTCGCGGACCTCGAGCGCGAGCTCGCGAAGGCGGAGGCGGACGTCGAGCAGGTGCGGGCCCGTGCGGCCCGCGACCAGCAGAAGCTCGACTCCGGCGCGCTCGGCGCGAAGGACGCGCAGGCCGTCGTGAGCGAGCTCGAGTCGCTCGCCCGTCGCCAGGGCGTCCTCGAGGAGGCCCAGCTCGAGGTCATGGAGCGGCTCGAGGCGCACCAGGAGTCGCTCGCGGCGGTCGAGGCCGCGCACGCCGAGCTGGTCGCCGCGAAGGAGAAGGCGGAGGCGGAGCGCGACGCGGCGTTCGCCGAGATCGACGCCGACGCCAAGCGCCTCGCGGCCGAGCGGGCCGCCGCCGCCGAGGGCCTCGACGCCGGGCTGCTCGCGCTCTACGACCGGCTGCGCGCGCAGCTCGGCGGCACCGGCGCCGCCCCGCTGCGCGGCGGGCGCTGCGAGGGGTGCCGCCTCGAGCTCAACGCCGGCGACCTCGCCGCCGTCCGGTCCGCCGCCCCGGAGCAGGTCGTGCGCTGCGAGGAGTGCGGCCGCATCCTCGTGCGCGAGCCCGACGCCGCGGCGGCCTGATGGCGGGCGGTCGTCGCCTGGTCGTCGAGGCCGACGGCGGGTCGCGGGGCAACCCCGGCCCGGCCGGCTGGGGCGCGCTCGTCCGCGACGCGGACAGCGGCGCCGTCCTCGCCGAGCGCGCCGGCTACCTCGGGGAGTCGACCAACAACGTCGCCGAGTACTCGGGCCTCGTCGCCGGCCTGCGGGCCGCGCGCGAGGTCGACCCCGACGCCCACGTGCTGGTGCGCATGGACTCGCGCCTCGTCGTCGAGCAGATGACGGGGCGCTGGCAGATCAAGCACGCCGCGTTGCGCGAGCTCGCGCGCGAGGCGGCGTCCGTCCTGCCCGCCGACCAGGTGGCCTACGAGTGGGTGCCGCGCTCGGAGAACGCCGCGGCCGACCGGCTCGCGAACGAGGCCATGGACACCGGCTCGCAGATCGCGCGCGACTTCCCCGCCGAGGAGTCGACGTCGGGCCCGGCGACCGCGGCCGAGGACGAGGCGCCCGGCTTCGACACGCACGTGCGCCCGTCGGGCGCGCTCGTCGGGTACGACGGCGCGACGGCGCTCTCGGTGGTCCTCGTGCGCCACGGCGAGACCCACCTCACGGTCGCGGGTGCCTACTCCGGCGGTGGAGTGCCGGGCCCCGCGCTCACGACGCGCGGGCGCACGCAGGCCGCCCAGGCGGCCGACGCGGTCTTCCGCGTGGGCCGGGACCTGTGGCCGGACCTGCCACGCGTGACCGACCTCGTCGCCTCGCCGACGGTCCGGACGCAGGAGACCGCGGCGGCCGTCGGACGGCGCATCGGGCAGCACGTGCGCACCGAGCAGCGGTTCGCGGAGTGCGTCTTCGGCGAGTGGGAAGGGCTGACGGCCCTCGAGATCGAGGAGCGGGCGCCCGGGGAGCTCGCGCTGTGGCACTCGACCGGCACGTTCGCCCCGCCGGGCGGCGAGTCCTACGCGCAGCTCGGAGCACGCGTGTGGTCGGGGCTGGAGGACCTGCTGGACGGCGGCGTCGGGCGGACGGTCGCCGTCGTGGGCCACGCCGCGATGATCCGCACCGCCGTGGGGCAGGCGATCGGCGCGCCGCCGTCGCACTGGTCGCGGCTGCGCATCCCGCCGTGCTCGCTCACCGTGCTGCGGCTGTGGGCCGACGGCGCGAGCGAGGTCACGACGGTCGGGTTCCCGACCGACGCCTGACGTCGCCGCTCAGGCGCGCGGCGTCTTGGGCGCCTTCGGCTTCTTCGGCTTCTTGGGGGGTTCGGACAGCGCGAGGTCGACGCCGCGGTCGACCCACGCCTGCTCGTAGCCGTCGGTGCCGACGCGGACCATGAGCTCGTCGCCGCCGATGCCGACCGCCATGTGCGTGTTCACCATGAACGCGACGCCGCCGAACATCTTCTGCTCGGTGAACTCCGTGCGGCGCCCGATGGCGTCGCGCACGCGCTCGGCGAGCTCCTCGTCGTAGGCCATGGGCCCAGTGCGGCCCGGTGGGGGCGATCGCGCGCTGCGACGTAGCGCCCGGGTAGCCTCCGGAGGCCGGACGCTACCGAGGCGCTACGTCGCGGCGCGCAGGTTCGTCAGGCGATGACGAGCTCGAGCGTGCGCGGCCCGGTCCGCGTCGTCGGCGCGTGCAGCGCCGCCTCGATCATCCGGTAGCTCAGCCCGGTGCCGACCTCGGTGCCGATGACCTCGCCGTCGAGCTCGCGCGCGGCGTCGAGCAGATCCTCGGCCGACGACGGCGGCTCGCCGGCCCGGCGCAGCAGGTGACCCGTGAGCACGCCCCGGGTGTGCTTGGCGTTGTGCGACACGACGCTGCGGCTGCCGTCCGCCTCGCGTACGACGCGCACGGTGACCCAGTCGGCCGCGCCCGCGCCGGTCGTGGCCGGCTTCCACGCCGCGAGGTAGGCGGCGGAGCGGCAGTCGACGACGACGTCGCCCGCGGCGCGCCCGTCGAGGGCCTCGGCGAGGTGCGGGCGCCACGCCGTGGCGAGCTTGCCGACGCCCGGAAGGTCGACGCCCATGGACAGGCGGTAGGCCGGGATCCGGTCGTCGGGCGCGACGACGCCCCACAGCCCCGAGAAGATCCGCACGCTCTCCGCCGCGCGGCGGCCCGCGCCGTCGGGCAGGTCGGCCAGGCCCGCCGCCGCGTACAGCACGCCGGTGTACACGCGCGACGCCGGCGCGGCGGGCGCCGCCTTGAGGTCGACGTTGCGGGCCACCTCCTCGGCGAGACCGGCGCCGACCTTGAGGACCGCCGTGGCGTCGGGACGCGCGCTGACCGCCGCGAGCGCGTCGAGGACTGCCGTGCGCTGCGCGGTGAGCGACGGCGCCGTGAGCGCGGCGAGCTCCACGGGCGCGGCGTCGGCGGGCGCGGGCGTCTTGCCCTCGGAGGGCGGCAGGCAGATCAGCACGGCGACCACCCTATGCGTCGTCCCCGGCCGGGCCGTGACCGATGACAACCGTGCGCGACGTGCGTACCGTCGTCGGGCATGGCCCAGGTGAAGATCTACGGCAACCGGCGCGTGTGGCACGACCGCCGCGCCGAGGTGTCCGACGCGCTCCACGCGGCGCTCGTGCGCACGTGGCGGCTGCCGGAGGACAAGCGGTCCCACCGCTTCCTGCTGCTCGACGACGGCGACCTGGTCGCGCCGCGCTCGGACGCCTACCTCGTGGTCGAGCTCGTGTGCTTCGAGCGTCGCTCCTCGAGGCCAAGCGCGCGCTGGTGAGGGCGCTGTACGACGACGTCGCACCTGCCCTCGGGCTGGACGCGGACGACCTCGAGCTCACGATCGTCGAGACGCCGCGCGAGAACTGGGGCATCCGGGGAAGGGCTGGGGACGAGCTGACGTTGAACTACACGGTCGATGTCTGAGAGAAGCCCGACGTCGGCTCGCCGGAAGGTATCCTTCCGGTGCGGACGAGTCGGTCGGACGGTCGCGTCGCCGTCGAACCCGGGCAACCGGAAGCGCCGGCGCCGAGGAACGTCCGGGCTCCGAAGGGCAAGGTGGTGGCTAACGGCCACCCGGGGTGACCCGCGGGACAGTGCCACAGAAAGCAGACCGCCGGCGTCGGGCGACCGGCGTCGGTAAGGGTGAAACGGTGGTGTAAGAGACCACCAGCGCATCCGGTGACGGGTGCGGCTCGGTAAACCCCACCTGGAGCAAGGTCAGACAGGGAGCGTTCGAGGGCGGCCCGCCCGAGCTCCCGGGTAGACCGCTCGAGGCCTGCGGCAACGCAGGCCCTAGATGGATGACCGTCACCCGCGTCCGGGCAACCGGCGCGGGCACAGAACCCGGCGTACAGACCGACTCGTCCGCCTTCACGTCGCCCGGCTGCAGACGTCCCGCCCCAGGCAGCTCAGAGGTCGATGACGCGACGCAGGCCTGCCTCCACGGCTTCCATGAGGTTCCCCGGGAGCATGACCCCGGTCGCTTCGATGTCGGCCCGGTCCACGGTCATCGGCTGAGACACGTTGACGACCGAGTCCTTCGGCAGGCCCGAGGCGAGCGCCGGGAGGAACACGTTTCCTGGGTGCCGGGCAAGGGCGGTATTGGACGTGATGGGCAGGACGACGACCGTGGAGATGCGGGATCTGTTGTACTGCTCCGACTGAACGACGACTGCCGGACGACGCTTGGCCGGAGCGCTGCCCAGAGGTTCGCCGAAGTCGACCCAGCAGATCTCCCCGCGCCGGATCACCACTCGCCCGACGCCTCGGTCAGGCGGGTGTTTGCAGCACGGCGGAGCTCGGCGGTCTCGTCGCCGGGCTGGCCGACGTCATCGATCGCGTCGTCGATCTGCGCGGTCAGGTCTGCGCCGTCCAGCTCCTCGACGTAATGCTCGGCGGCACGCCGGTAGAACTCCGACCGGGTCATGCCGTGCTTCTTGGCGACGCGGTCGAAATGCTCCGCCGCGCTGTCCGGGAGGCTGATCGCCGTCTTCATGGCACCAACGGTATAACTTTTCCTACCCTGGGGCGAGGTCAGGTGTTGGCAACAGGCGACCGTCTTTGAGTCGGACGGCGCGCACCTGCGTCGTCGACGTCGCTATCAGTTCCTCCAGGTGGACAGAGAGCAGGGCGAACGCCTTCCACGTCCCGGTCGGGCAGGTGCAGCGCGCAGTGCCCGGCGGTGTGGCCGGGGGACTGCACGACGCGCGGCGACCCGGGCAGCGGCAGGGTCGTGCCCGGCTCGAGACGGCGGGTGCCCCGCACGCCAGGGACATGCAGCGCGCCGGCCCGCGCCATCGCGGCGAGGATCGGGACCGCGCGCGGATGGCGCAGCGGGTAGACGGACCGGGGGTTCTCGTGCGCGTAGGAGTACGGGTGCGCGGCGAGGTGCTCGTCCGCGGCGTGGAGCCAGATCGGCACGCCCAGGCGGTCCTGCAGGCGCGCCGCGCACCCGGTGTGGTCGAAGTGCGCGTGCGTCAGGACCACGCCCGCGACGTCGGACGGCCGGTGCCCGAGACGGGCGCGAGCTCGACGCGGTGGACGCCGTCCGCGACCTCCTCCAGCACCGGACCACCTCCCGGGTCGTTCGACCGATGGAGCGATCACGGTAGGCACGGCGGCGCGCGCTCGCGCGGGCGGCGCAGGCGGCCGAGGTCAGGTGCGCACGGTGCTCGGCGCGCGCTCGTAGCCCGCGGGCTCGACCGTGAGCTCGGCGCGGCCGCCCGTGAGCGACCGCAGGTCGAGCACGTACCGGGTGAGCTCCGACTCGGGCACGGTGGCGACGACGCGGGCGCGCCCGTCGTCGGCCATCTCGGTCGCCGCGACGCGCCCGCGCCGGCCCGACAGGTCGGTCAGCACGGCCCCCTGGTGCTCGGGCGGCACGGTCACGGTGACGTTCGCGACGGGCTCGAGCAGCACCGTGCCGGCCTCGGCGAGCGCGGCCTTGACCCCGGCCGCCGCGGCGGTGCGGAAGGCCATGTCGGAGGAGTCCACGGAGTGCGACTTGCCGTCGTAGAGCTCGACGCGCAGGTCCACGACCGGGTAGCCCTGCGGGCCGCCCGCGGCCATCGCGTCCCGCGCACCCTTCTCGACCGCCGCGATGTACTGCCGGGGCACCGCCCCGCCGACGACCGAGTCGACGAACTCGAACCCGCCGCCGGGCAGCGGCGAGACCCGCAGCTGGACGACGGCGAACTGGCCGTGGCCGCCCGACTGCTTCTTGACCTTGCCCTCGGCCTGGGCCGGCCGCGCGATCGTCTCGTGGTAGGCGACCGGGACGGGTCCCGTCTCGACGTGGACGCCGAAGACCCGGGCCAGCCGCTCGACCGCGACCGCGAGGTGCGTGTCGCCGAGCCCGCGCAGCACGGTCGCGTCCCCGGTGCGGTCGATCACGAGCGTCGGGTCCTCGGCCACGAGGCGCGCGAGCGCGGTCGACATGCGCTCGTCGTCGGACTGCGACGCCGGCACGAGCGTCGCGGCGTACACCGGGGGTCGGCGCGGCGGCAGGTACGGCCGCGCACGGCCGGACGGCCGCGACCACAGCAGCGTGCCCGACGGCGAGCCGGCGAGCTTGGCGACCGCGCCGACCTCGCCCGCCGCCAGGTGGTCGACCGGCAGGTGCTCCTTGCCCTGGAGGCGGAACAGCCCGTGCAGCCGCTCCTCCGTGGCCGTCGTCGCGTTGCGCAGCCGGTCGGACGTGCGCACGACGCCGGAGAGCACCTTGAGCATCGACACCTGCCCGACGTACGGGTCGGCCACGGTGCGGAACACGTGCACGAGCGGCTCGCCGTCGGGGTCGGCGGCGACCGGGACGACCTGCCCTTCGGTGTCGTCGTCGTCCGCCCCGACGCCGACGACGATGCGCCCGTCGCGCTCGGTCGGGGCGGGCGCGAGCTCGCACAGCAGGTCGGCGAGCCGGTCGACGCCGGTCTCGGTCACGCCGGAGGACACGACGACGGGGACCGCCTCGCCCGAGGCGACCTCACGCGCGAGCGTGCGCTCGAGGTCCGCGGCCGGCGGCTCCTGGCCCGACAGGTACGCGTCGAGCTGCTCGTCGTCGTGGGAGACGAGCTCCTCGGTCACGTCGACGTGCATCCGGTGCTCCTCGTCGACGGCCTCCGGGGGGAGCGCCTCGTCGTGGTGCCGCCCCGCGTCGTCGTACACGAGCGCCTGCTCGCTCAGCACGTCGGCGATCGACCGGAACGACTGCTCCTCGTCCAGCGGCAGCTCGATGGGCCACAGGTGCTGCCCGAACGCCTCGCGCAGCTCGGCCAGCACGCGGCGGAAGTCCGCGCGTGCCCGGTCCTCCTGGGTCACGACGACCAGCCGCGGTACGCCGAGCGTCTCGGCCGTCGACCACGCCGACCACGTGCCCGGCTGCACCCCGTCGACCGCGCTCACCACGACGAGCGCGAGGTCGGCGACGGCCAGGGCCGTGTCCACGGCGCCCACGAAGTCCGGGTGCCCCGGGGTGTCGGCGAGGGTGAGGGTGCGCTCGGCGCCGTCGGGGCACGTCCACGCGAGCGTGGCGAGCGAGAGCCCGAGGGACATGCCGCGGGCGATCTCCTCGGGCTCGTGGTCGCACACCGTGCTGCCGTCCTCGACGCGACCGGCACGTGGTACCGCGCCGGCGCGATGCAGCAGCGCCTCGATCAGCGTCGTCTTGCCGGCGCCCGTCGCGCCGACGACGGCGACGGTCCGGTGGGTCGGGGTCGGTGCCGCGTCCATGAGGCCTCCCGCCAATGGGTGCTACCGCACATGATGGCGCGGACCGGCGTCGCGTGCGACGTCGAGGTTTCACCGGCCCTGCGGGTGTGAACGGAAGGTAAAGAAAACCCCCTGAGACCTTCCGTCGGACGTTTGCGCGGGTGTACGGTTGCGGCATCGCGACGACGGCGTCGCGAGTCCGGCTCCGCGCGCGGGGGCCAAGTCACGGAACCGCGTGCGAGCGAGGACCACGGGGATGAAGGTGTGACTGTGACACTCACCAGTGGGACGCAGACCGGGGGCATCGCTCTTCTCGAGCGGCCGGACTGCAGCGTCGTGGACATGTGGGGCGAGATCGACATCACCCTGCGGAACGAGGCCGGGGCGGCTCTCGCCGGGGCCTTCGAGCGTGACCTTCCGGTGGTGGTCGACACGTCGCGGGTGACGTTCATCGACTCCGCCGGCATCGCGTTCCTCGTCCAGCTGTGCAGGATCGGGCAGGAGGAGGGTCTCGAGGTCACGGTGCGGTGCCCGCCGCCCGCCGTCGAGGACGTGCTGCGGATGCTCGACCTCGAGGGAGCGGCCACCGCCTGAACGAACCGCGGCCCGACGGCGGGGGCGGCTGCCCTGGTACCCGCGCCGTCGGGCCGCCTCGTGCCCGGACCGTGTCAGCGCACGAGCGGGCGCTCGGCCGCGGCCAGCGCCGCCGCGCCGACGATGCCCGCGGCGTTGCGCAGCGTCGCGGGGATGATCGGTGCCCGCAGGTCGAGCAGCGGCAGGTACTTCTCGTGGTGCTTGCTCACCCCGCCGCCGACGACGACGAGGTCGGGGGAGAGCAGCATCTCGACGGTCTCGAAGTAGCGCTGGAGCCGCTTCGCCCACTTCTCCCACGACAGGCCCTCGCGCTCGCGCGCCGAGTCCGCGGCCCGCGACTCGGCGTCGTGCCCGTCGATCTCGAGGTGGCCGAGCTCCGTGTTGGGCACGAGCACGCCGTCGACGAGGAGCGCCGAGCCGATGCCGGTGCCGAGCGTGGCGACCAGGACGACGCCGTCGACGCCCTTCGCCGCGCCGTACCGCTGCTCGCCCACGCCCGCGGCGTCGGCGTCGTTGACCGCGGTGCAGCGGCGGCCGGTCGCGTCGTGCACGAGCTCGGGGAGGTTCACGCCCTTCCACGACTTGTCGAGGTTGGCGATGAACCGCACGACGCCGTGGTCCATCGGCGCCGGGAAGGCGACCCCGACCGGCACGTCCTCCGGCAGGTCGAACGAGTCGACCAGCTCGGACAGGATCGCGGCGACGGCGTCGGGCGTCGACGCCGACGGCGTCTTGATGCGCTTGCGGTCGGCGGCGAGCTCGCCGGTCACGAGGTCCACGGGCGCGCCCTTGATGCCCGACCCGCCGACGTCGATGCCGAACGCGAGCGGGTGATCGGTGGAGTTCTCTTGCATGTGCACCATCCTGAGGCAGGATCGAGACATGAGCGAGGAGAGCATCGAGCGGCAGTACTGGTACAACACCAAGACCGGCCAGGTCGAGGAGGGGCACCGGTCCAGCTGGACCAACCTCATGGGCCCCTACCCGACGCGGGCTGCCGCCGAGCGCGCGCTCGAGCAGGCCAAGCGCCGCAACGAGTCCTGGGAGGACGAGGACCGGGAGTGGCGCGGCGAGCGCTGAGGCCCGCCTTCTCGGCCGGCGCGGGGCGTCAGCGCTCGAACGACGTCCCGGCGTCCGGGAAGGCCCCGGAGCGGACCTCCTCCGCGTAGTCCTCGGCCGCCTGCCGCAGCACGCGGCCCAGCTCGGCGTACCGGCGCGCGAACCGCGGCGACCAGTCGGTCATCCCGGCCATGTCCGTCCAGACGAGCACCTGACCGTCGGTCGACGGGCCGGCGCCGATGCCGATCGTCGGGATGTGCACCACCTCGGTGACGCGCGCGGCGACGTCGACGGGCACCATCTCGAGCACGACGGCGAACGCTCCGGCGTCCTGCACGGCGACCGCGTCCTCGGTGAGGGTCGCCGCGGCGTCGTCGCCCCGGCCCTGCACCCGCGGGCCGCCCAGGGCGTTCTCCGACTGCGGCGTGTAGCCGAGGTGCCCGACGACGGGGATGCCGGCGTCGGTCAGTGCCCGGATCTGCGCGGCGCTGCGCCGCCCGCCCTCGAGCTTGACGCCCGCGGCGCCCGTCTCCTTCATGACGCGCACGGCGGTCGCGAGCGCCTGCTCCGGGCCGGCTTCGTACGAGCCGAACGGCAGGTCGACGACGACCAGCGCACGCCGGGCCGCGCGCGCGACGGCGCGGGCCGCGGGGATCATGTCGTCGACGGTCACCGGCAGCGTCGTGGCGTGCCCGTGCATGACGTTGCCGATCGAGTCGCCCACCAGCAGGACGTCGATGCCCGCCGCGTCGAAGATGGTCGCGGTGACGGCGTCGTACGCCGTGAGCATCGTGATCTTCTCGCCGCGGGCCTTGGCCTCCGCCAGGTGGTGGACGCGGACCCGCTTCGGACGTCCGGACGGCTCGGGAGCGGCGTGCGACGACATGGCCGCAGCCTACGCGGTCGCCACCGGTCGTCATGTCACCCGCCGGTAACAGACTTCGGGCAGGATGGGCCCCATGGACAGGCAGCAGGAGTTCGTGCTCCGCACGGTCGAGGAGCGCGACATCCGCTTCATCCGGCTCTGGTTCACCGACGTGCTGGGGATGCTCAAGTCGGTCGCCGTGGCGCCGGCGGAGCTCGAGCAGGCGTTCAGCGAGGGCATCGGGTTCGACGGCAGCGCGATCGAGGGCCTCACGCGCGTGTACGAGGCCGACATGATCGCCCGGCCCGACCCGACGACGTTCCAGGTGCTCCCGTGGCGCGGCGAGCGGCACGGCACCGGGCGCATGTTCTGCGACATCCTCACCCCCGACGGGGAACCCTCGCTCGCGGACTCGCGCAACGTCCTCAAGCGCGCGCTCGCCCGGGCGAGCGAGAAGGGCTTCACCTTCTACACGCACCCCGAGGTCGAGTTCTACCTGTTCAACCAGATCGCGTCGCCCGACGAGCCGCTCGTGCCGGTCGACCGCGGCGGCTACTTCGACCACCTGGCCCGCGGCAGCACCCACGACTTCCGCCGCGCCGCGATCACGATGCTCGAGTCGATGGGCATCTCGGTCGAGTTCTCGCACCACGAGGCGGGCCCGGGCCAGAACGAGATCGACCTGCGCTACGCCGACGCGCTCACGACGGCGGACAACCTCATGACGTTCCGCACGGTCGTCAAGGAGGTCGCGCTCGAGCAGGGCGTGTTCGCGTCGTTCATGCCCAAGCCGCTCGCGGACCAGCCGGGCTCGGGCATGCACACGCACATGTCCCTGTTCGAGGGCGACCGCAACGCCTTCCACGAGCCGGGCGCCCGGTACGAGCTGTCCAAGACGGCGCGCCAGTTCATCGCCGGCCTGCTCGTCCACGCCGCGGAGATCACCGCGATCACCAACCAGTACGTCAACTCGTACAAGCGCCTTTGGGGCGGCGCCGAGGCGCCCAGCTACGTCTGCTGGGGCCACAACAACCGCTCCGCGCTCGTGCGCGTGCCCATGTACAAGCCGGGCAAGGGGCAGTCGTCGCGCGTCGAGTACCGCGCGATCGACTCGGCCGCCAACCCGTACCTCGCGTTCGCCGTCATGCTCGCCGCGGGCCTCAAGGGCATCGAGGAGGGCTACGAGCTGCCCGAGGGTGCCGAGGACGACGTCTGGGAGCTCACCGACGCCGAGCGGCGCGCCCTCGGCATCGCGCCGCTGCCGCAGTCGCTCGCCGAGGCGGTCGAGCTCATGGAGGCCTCCGAGCTCGTCGCCGAGACGCTCGGCGAGCACGTCTTCCGGTACGTCCTGAAGAACAAGCGCCAGGAGTGGGACGCGTACCGCGCCCAGGTGACGCCGTTCGAGCTCGAGCGCTTCCTCCAGGTGCTCTGAGGGCCCCGCGCCGCGGCGCTAAGGTCGAGGCGTGAGCACGACGACGTCGGGGACCGGTCGGCGCGAGACCCTCACCGGACGGCTGCTGCGGGCCGGGTTCGCGGACCTGACCCGCTCCGCCGACCTGTGGGCCGACGCCGCCCTCCAGGGCTGCCTGCCGGCCGACGGCGACGCCGTCCTGCGCGCGCTCGGCCGCACCGGTGACCCGGACCTCGCGCTGCTCCAGCTCGTCCGCCTCGCGGCCGTGCCCGACGCCGGCACGCGGGTCCGCGCGCTGCTCACCGCGCCCGCCGACACGCCCGAGGCCGAGGTGCGCGAGCGGCTGCTCGCCGTGCTCGGCGCCTCCTCGGCGCTCGGCGACGAGCTCGTGCGCCGCCCCGAGCTCCTCGACGTCCTGTCCGACGGCGACGGCGGCGTGGGCGCGGACCCCGCCGCCGTGCGCGCCGAGCTGCTGCGCGCCGTCGGGGCCGACCCCGACGCCGACGTCCCCGTCGCGGCGGCCGCACCGGCGTCGTCGGACGCCCCGGGCTGGCCCGACACGGCCGCGCGCTCCGCGACCGACGCGCTGCGCCGCGCGTACCGCGCCCGCCTGCTGCGCATCGCCGCGACCGACCTCACGTGCCCGGACCCGCTCAGTCAGCTGCCCGGCGTCGCCGCGGCGCTCGCCGACCTCGCGGGCGCCGCGCTCGAGGGGGCGCTCGCCGTCGCGCGGGCCGAGGTCGGCGACGCGGCCGACGGCGTGCGGCTCGCCGTCATCGGCATGGGCAAGACCGGCGGGCGCGAGCTCAACTACGTCTCCGACGTCGACGTCGTCTACGTGTGCGAGCCCGGGACGCGGGCCGACGGGACGCCCGTCGAGGAAGGGGCGGCGCTCGCGGTCGGCGCCCGGCTCGCGACGGCTCTGCAGAAGGTGTGCTCGGCCGCGTCCGGCGAGCCCGCGCTGTGGCCCGTCGACGCGGCGCTGCGGCCCGAGGGGAAGCAGGGCCCGCTCGTGCGCACGCTCGCCAGCCACCTGGCCTACTACGAGCGGTGGGCCGAGACGTGGGAGTTCCAGGCGCTGCTCAAGGCGCGGCCCGTCGCGGGCGACGCCGAGCTCGGCCGCGCCTACCGGCAGGCCGTCGACCCGCTCGTGTGGGCCGCGGTCACGCGCGAGAACTTCGTCGAGGACGCGCAGGCCATGCGGCGCCGCGTCGAGGACCACGTCCCGGTCTCGGAGGCGGACCGGCAGATCAAGCTCGGCAAGGGCGGCCTGCGCGACGTCGAGTTCACCGTCCAGCTGCTCCAGCTCGTGCACGGCCGCACCGACGACCAGATCCGGTCGCCCCACACGCTGACGGCGCTCGGGGCGCTGGCCGCCCACGGCTTCGTCGGGCGCGAGCACGCCGCCCGGATGGCGGTGTGCTACCGGTTCCTGCGCCTGCTCGAGCACCGCGTCCAGCTCTTCCGCCTGCGCCGCACGCACCTGCTGCCCACGGCCGAGGAGGACCTGCGCCGGCTCGCGCGCTCGCTCGGGATGCGTGCCGAGGGCGCGGAGGGGCTGCTCGACCGGTGGCGCGCGACGCGCCGCGAGGTGCGCGCGCTGCACGAGGCCGTGTTCTACCGGCCGCTGCTGCCGGCGTCGGCCCAGCTGTCCGACGACGAGCTCTCGCTCGCGCCGGACGCCGCGCGGGCGCGCTTCGCCGCGATCGGGTACCGCGACCCCGACGGCGCGATGCGGCACGTCGTTGCGCTCACCGAGGGCACCTCGCGGCGGGCCGCCCTGCAGCGCCAGCTCCTGCCCGTGCTGCTCGGCTGGTTCGCCGAGGGCGCCGACCCCGACGCGGGCCTGCTCGCGTTCCGCAAGCTGTCCGAGGCGCTCGGCAGCACGCCGTGGTACCTGCGCCTGCTGCGCGACTCGGAGAACGCCGCGTACCACCTGGCCCAGCTGCTCTCGTCGTCGCGGTACCTGTCGGACGCGCTCGCCCGCTCGCCCGAGTCGGTGCAGTGGCTCGCCGACACCTCGGAGCTCGAGCCGCGCGGTCCGCAGCGGCTCGCGGCCGAGGCCGACGCGATCCTCACGCGCGCCGACGAGCCCGGCCCGGCCGCGACGTCGCTGCGGGCGATCCGCCGTCGGGAGCTCGCGCGCACGGGCGCGGGCGAGGTGCTCGGCGTGCTCGACCCGGTCCGGGCGCAGGCCGCGATCTCCGACGCGGCCGACGTCGTGCTCGTCGGCGGGCTGCGCGTCGCCGAGTACGCGGCCCGCGCCGAGATGGGCCTGGGGCCCTCGCCGGACGCCAACCCGACGCGCATGCTCGTCGTCGCGATGGGCCGCCTCGGCGGGCGCGAGATGGGCTACGGGTCGGACGCCGACGTGATGTTCGTGCACGACCCGGTGCCGGGCGTCGACGAGAAGGCCGCCCAGGACTTCGCGTTGCTCACCGCGCGCAAGCTCCAGCAGCTGCTGTCCGCCGTAGGGCCCGAGCCGCCACTCCCGGTCGACGCCGACCTGCGCCCCGAGGGCCGCCAGGGCCCGCTCGTGCGCACGCTCGCCTCGTACGCCGAGTACTACGAGCGGTGGGCGAGCGTGTGGGAGCAGCAGGCGCTCCTGCGCGCGCGGGCCGTGGCGGGGGACGTGCCGGGCGTGGGGGAGCGGTTCACCGCGCTCGTGGACCCGCTGCGCTACCCGGCGGGCGGGCTCGACGACGCGAGCCTGCGCGAGGTGCGGCGCATCAAGGCACGCGTCGAGTCCGAGCGGCTGCCGCGCGGCGTCGAGCCGGCGCGGCACCTCAAGCTCGGGCGCGGCGGCGTGTCCGACGTCGAGTGGACCGTCCAGCTCCTCCAGCTCCAGCACGCGGGCGAGGTGCCCGCGCTGCGGACCACCGAGACGGTCGCCGCGCTCGACGCGGCCGAGGAGGCGGGCCTGATCGGTTCCGACGAGGCTGGCTGCCTGCGCGAGGCGTGGATCCTCGCGTCCCGGCTGCGCTCGGCGCTCGTGCTGTGGTCCGGCAAGGTCGGCGGGCAGCACGCCGACGTCCTGCCGCACGACCGGCAGGCGCTCGGCGGCGTCGCGCGCCTCCTCGGGGACGTCGACACGGGCTCGGAGCTCGAGGAGCGCTACCTGCGCGCCGCGCGCCGGGCACGCTCGGTGATGGAGCGCGTGTTCTACGGGCGCGCCTGACGCGGGAGCGCGTCGCGCGTCGAGTCGCCCGAGTCTGCGGCACGATGGGCACATGCGTACCTCATCCTCGACCGCGCACCGCGCTGCACGGGCTCGTGCCGGCCGCACCACCGGGGCGGTGACCGCGTGAGCGCGGGCCTGCTCGGGCTGCTCGACGACGTCGCGGCGATCGCCCGCCTCGCGGCGGCCTCCGTCGACGACGTCGGCATGGCGGCCGGCCGGGCGACGGCCAAGGCCGCAGGCGTCGTCGTCGACGACACCGCCGTGACCCCGCAGTACGTGCGCGGCGTCGCAGCCGAGCGCGAGATCCCGATCGTCAAGAAGATCGCGCGCGGCTCGATCCGCAACAAGCTCGTGTTCATCCTCCCGGGGGCGCTCATCCTGAGCCAGTGGGCGCCGTGGCTGCTCCCGGTGATCCTCATCCTCGGCGGGTCGTACCTGGCGTTCGAGGGCACCGAGAAGGTGTGGGGCCGCATCCGTGGGCACGAGGACCACGCCGTGCCGGCGACCGTCGAGGGCGAGGAGGCGGAGAAGACGCTCGTCGCGGGCGCCGTCCGCACCGACCTCATCCTGTCGGCCGAGATCATGGTCATCGCGCTCAACGAGGTCGCCGACGAGCCGTTCTGGTCGCGGCTGGCGATCCTGCTCGTGGTCGCCGTCGCGATCACCGTCGTCGTGTACGGCGTGGTCGGTCTCATCGTGAAGATGGACGACATCGGGCTGTCGCTCGCGCAGCGGTCGTCGGCGTCGAGCCAGCGGATCGGCAAGGCCCTCGTGGCCGGGATGCCCAAGGTGCTCGCGGTGGTCTCGCTCGTCGGCACGATCGCGATGCTGTGGGTCGGCGGGCACATCCTGCTCACGAGCAGCGACGAGCTCGGGTGGCACGCGCCCTACGGGTTCGTCCACCACGTCGAGGAGGCCATCGCCCACGCCGTGCCCGGCATCGGTGGCGTGCTCGCGTGGCTGTTCAACACGGTGTGCTCCGCGATCGTCGGGCTCGCCGTGGGCGCCGTCGTGGTCACGGTCATGCACCTGCTGCCGTTCGGGCGCAAGGACCACGGCGACGCGCACGAGACGCCCGTCGCCGAGGACGAGCGCGTCGCGCTCGACGTCGCGCGCGCCGTCGAGCAGGACATCGCCGAGCACGAGCGGGGACACGACGCCGCCCACAGTCCCGACGGGGACCGCTGAGCCCTGCTCGCGAGGTACCGACCTCCCTGCGAGGTACCGGGTGCCGAGCCGGCGCGTGGTGGCCGTGGTCGAGTCCGAGCACAGATCGCTGCGCTCGAACGCGGGCCTACGGTCACGCGGACGCGTCGTCCGCCTCCGGCGGGTACCAGACGCGCGTGCCCTCGACCTGCGCGAACGGGCGCAGCGTGTGCGACCGTGCCGACGTCGCAGACACGATGTCGACGACGTCGACGCCGCGGGCGAGCAGCGCGTCGCCGACGAGCGACCGGTGGCACGGCCTGCGGAGGATTCGTCGGCCCCGGCGCGTGGGCACGGCAAACGACGAACGGCGGCTGACCGCGAACGACGCCAGAACGTCGTCGCAGGTCAGCCGCCGTCCTCGGTGACTACTGCACGGGGCGACTACTGCACGGGCCCGGGGCCCGAGGATCAGATGTCGTAGTACAGCTCGAACTCGTGCGGGTGCGGGCGCAGGCGGATCGGGTCGATCTCGTTGGCGCGCTTGTAGTCGATCCACGTCGAGATGAGGTCCTCGGAGAAGACGTCACCCTGCGTGAGGAACTCGTGGTCGCGCTCGAGGTTGTCGAGCGCCTCGCCGAGCGACGCCGGGACCTGGGCGATCTGCGCGTGCTCCTCGGGCGGCAGCTCGTAGAGGTCCTTGTCGACCGGCGCCGGCGGCTCGGTGCGGTTCTTGATGCCGTCGATGCCGGCGAGCAGCATCGCGGAGAACGCGAGGTACGGGTTGCTCGACGGGTCCGGCACGCGGAACTCGACGCGCTTGGCCTTCGGCGACGAGCCGGTGACCGGGATGCGGATGCACGCGGAGCGGTTGCGGGCCGAGTACACGAGGTTGACGGGCGCCTCGAAGCCCGGGACCAGGCGGTGGTACGAGTTCACCGACGGGTTGGTGAACGCCAGCAGCGACGGGGCGTGCTTGAGCAGGCCGCCGATGTACCAGCGGGCCGTGTCGGACAGGCCGCCGTAGCCCTTCTCGTCGTAGAACAGCGGCTCGCCGTTCAGCCACAGGGACTGGTGCGAGTGCATGCCCGAGCCGTTGTCGCCGAAGATCGGCTTCGGCATGAACGTCACCGACTTGCCGGCGTTGAAGCCGACGTTGCGGATGACGTACTTGAACTTCATGAGGTCGTCGGCCGCGTGCAGCAGGGTGTTGAAGCGGTAGTTGATCTCCTGCTGGCCGGCCGTGCCCACCTCGTGGTGCGCGCGCTCGACGTCGAGACCCACCTGGCCGAGCGTGGCGACCATGTCGTCACGGAGGTCCGCGAAGCGGTCCGACGGCGAGACGGGGAAGTAGCCGCCCTTGTAGCGCGTCTTGTACGCGAGGTTGCCGCCCTCCTCCTCGCGACCGGTGTTCCACGCTGCCTCGACCGAGTCGATCTGGTAGAAGCTGCGGTGCGAGTTCGTCTCGAAGCGCGCGTCGTCGAAGACGTAGAACTCGGCCTCGGGCGCGAAGTACGCGGTGTCCGCGATGCCGGTCGACGCGAGGTAGGCCTCGGCCTTGGCGGCGATGTTGCGCGGGTCGCGGTCGTACGGCTCGTCCGTGAAGGGGTCGACGATGGAGAAGTTGATCACCAGCGTCTTGCGCTTGCGGAACGGGTCGATGAAGGCGGTCTTGACGTCGGGTACCAGCTTCATGTCCGACTCGTGGATCGCCTGGAAGCCGCGGATCGACGACCCGTCGAACATGAGCCCCTCGGTGAACGAGTCCTCGGAGAACTGCTCGACGGGGATGTTGAAGTGCTGCATCACGCCCGGCAGGTCGATGAACCGGACGTCGATGAACTCCACCCCCTCGTTGCGGGTGAAGGCGATGGCCTCCTCGGCGTTGGTGAACATGCATGCGCTCCTTGGTGGGACGGTGCCAGGTGCTCGGCGCCTCGACGCTAGAGGCGTGGCGTTTCTCCGGCGTGGCGGAAGTGTTTCGTGCACGTAACGCACGCCACGTCGAGGCCGCCGCGTACGCTGAGACGCATGGTGTCACGCGAGGGTCTCGGGTCTTGGCTCGAGGGAGGATCTGTCTCGGGTTCTGAGACCAGCGGCTCCAGGCTCGGCCTTCCCGAGTCCGGACCGGGCTCGAAGGCGTCCCTCGGGCGCCGGGTCGTCGCGCTCGGCGTCGACTGGGTCGTGGCCACGCTCATCGCGATCCTGCTGTTCCGGCCGAGCGCGACCGGGGTGTTCGAGATGGTGTCGCAGCTGCCGGCGTGGGCCCAGCCCGCGATCTTCGCCGCGATGAACCTGCTGCTCGTGAGCACGATCGGGAGCACCATCGGCCACCGGCTGCTCGGCCTGCAGGTGCGCGTCCTGAGGGCCGGCCCGCACGAGGCGGTCGGCTTCGCCCGCGGTGCGGTCCGCACGGCCCTGCTGTGCCTCGTCATCCCCGCCGTCGTCTGGGACGCCGACGGCCGCGGGCTGCACGACCGCGCCGCCGGCACCGTCATCGTGCGGCGCTGACCCCGTCCCGGGCCGCGCCGTCGAGGGCGTAGACCAGGACGACGTCGTCCGACCCGTCGAAGCGACGCACGTCGAGCGGCCGCAGCCCGCGCACCTCTTCCCGAGGGAGCGGCCGGCCGCCGCCGAGCATCAGCGGACCCACCATGAGGTGCAGCTCGTCGACGAGCCCCCGGCGAGGAGCGCCTGCCACGTCGTGGGGCTGCCGAACACGACGGCCTCCCCGTCGCGCGAGGCCTTGAGGTAGCTGAACATGCGGTAGGACGCGACCCCGACCAGGACCGTGTCCGCCGCCGTGATCCGCTCGAGGTTGTAGGCGTCGAACGCCTGGTCCATCGGCAGGTCGAGCACGTCGTCGTGCGGCCCCGCCACGAAGCCGTCGAGCGACACGATGTTGCTGACGACGATCTTCATCATGCGAGAGCTCCCTCCAGGTCTGTGGTGTGCAGACCTGGAGGGAGCCCGGAAGTCATCGACCGGCGCCGGTCAGCGGCCGCGCAGACCCTTGCGGTCGGGGCGAGCGCGGGTCGGGTCGATGCCCTTGGGGATCGGCAGGCGGGCGCCGCCCAGCGCGCGCAGGCGCTTGTGGACCTCGGCGACCTCGGGCCGGGTGAGCTGCTTCTTGAGCTTGCGCACCTTGCCCGCGAGCTTGGGAAGCGGCACCTGGCCGTCGTCGTTGCCGCACTGCATCGTCGTGATGGGCACGTTCGGCAGGATCCGCGCGACGCGCTTGCGCTCGTCCTCGAGCAGGCGCCCGACGCGGTGCGCCGGGCCCTCGCTCACGAGCAGGACGCCGGGCCGGCCGACGCCGCGGAACACGAGGTCCTGCGTGCGCGGGTTGACCGCCACGGGCTCGTCGTCGAAGTTCCAGCCGCCGCGGACCGTGCCCAGCGCGGCGCGCACCGCGCCGGGCTGTCCCTCGATCTGCGTGTAGGCGGCGCGCTCCGCGCGGCGCGTGAGGACGAACATCGCGCCCAGGAGGGCGAACGGCAGGCCCACGATCGTCGCGTAGATCGGGTGGTTCGTGAGGAACCCGATGAGCAGCGCGGCGGCGAGGATGCCCACGAACACGGCGAGCATGACCCACGTGACGAGCGGGTCCTGCCGCTTCGTCATCTTGTAGGCGGCCCACACCTGGTGGTACCAGCGCTGCTTCTTGGGCTTCTTCTGCGTCTTCGGCGTGGGCGCCTCGGCACTGTCGCCGGCGCCGGACTTCGTGCGGGCCATGGTGGTCGAGTCTAGTGCGCCGCGCGGGCGACGAGGCTCGCCGCCTCCTGGCGCGACGTCGTCGGCTCGGCGAGGTGCGCGAGCGCTTCCGGGATGGCCCGGCCGCGCTTGGTCATGGCCTGGCCCCACAGGCGCCCCGCCCGGTAGGACGAGCGCACGAGCGGGCCGGCCATGACGCCGAGGAAGCCGATCTCCTCCGCGTACTCCGACAGCTCGACGAACTCCTCGGGGCGCACCCAGCGCTCGACCGGGTGGTGGCGCACCGACGGGCGCAGGTACTGCGTGATGGTGATGAGGTCGCAGCCGGCGGCGTGCAGGTCGACGAGGGCCTGCTTGACCTCGTCGATCGTCTCGCCCATGCCGAGGATGAGGTTCGACTTCGTGACGAGGCCGGCCTCCCGCGCCCGCGTGAGCACCGACAGCGACCGCTCGTAGCGGAAGGCGGGCCGGATCTGCTTGAAGATGCGCGGCACGGTCTCGACGTTGTGGGCGAGCACCTCGGGCCGCGACTCGTTGACCTCGTCGAGCAGCTCGGGGATCGCGTTGAAGTCGGGGATGAGCAGCTCGACGCCGGTGCCCGGGTTGAGCGCGTGGATCTGCCGGACGGTCTCGGCGTAGAGCCAGGCACCGCCGTCGGCCAGGTCGTCGCGCGCGACGCCCGTGACGGTCGAGTACCTCAGGCCCATCGCGCGGACCGACTCGGCCACGCGACGCGGCTCGTCGGCGTCGAAGTCCGCGGGCTTGCCCGTGTCGATCTGGCAGAAGTCGCACCGCCGGGTGCACTGGTCGCCGCCGATGAGGAACGTGGCCTCGCGGTCCTCCCAGCACTCGAAGATGTTGGGACAGCCCGCCTCCTCGCAGACCGTGTGGAGCCCCTCGCCCCGGACGAGGCCCTTGAGCTCCTTGTACTCCGGACCCATCACGGCCCGGGTCTTGATCCACTCGGGCTTCTTCTCGATGGGCGTCTCAGCGTTGCGGGCCTCGATGCGCAGCATGCGCCGGCCCTCGGGTGCGATGGTCACGTCGTCGGTTCCCCTCCGTAGACGTCCGTCAGCCTACGACGGCGGTCACCGGCTCGGCCGGGTTCTCCCGCTCGGTGGTCGTGACGTCCGTCACCGTCGCGCCGTCGGCCACGAGCGGCGCCAGGTGGCGCTCGAGCGCCTCCGCGAGGAGCGGGCGCACCTCGGCGACCGTGACGTCGCGGCCCAGCTCGGCCGACAGCGACGTCACGTCCGCGTCGTCGATGCCGCACGGCACGATCCGCCCGAACGCCGCAAGGTCGGGGTCGCAGTTGAGCGCCAGCCCGTGCATCGTCACGCCCTTGGCGACCCGGGCGCCGATCGCGCACACCTTGCGCTCGCGGCGCTCGCCGTCGGCCGCGAACCACACGCCCGAGCGGCCCTCGACCCGGATCGTCTCGAGCTCGAACGACGCGCACACGTCCATGACCGCGGCCTCGAGCGTGCGCACGTACTGCACGACGTCGACGGGGGAGCGCAGCGCCACGATCGGGTAGGCGACGAGCTGCCCGGGACCGTGCCACGTGATCTTCCCGCCCCGGTCGACGTCGACGACCGGCGTGCCGTCCGTGGGGTACTCGTCGCGCCGGGTGCGGCGCCCCGCGGTGTAGACGCTCCGGTGCTCGAGCAGGAACACCGTGCCGGCCGCCGGGTCGGCGTGGACCTCGGCGTGCCTGCGGCGCTGCAGGTCCCAGCCCTCGTGGTAGCCGACGAGGTCCGGCAGGGTGACCGTCTGCATGGGCCCAGGCTAGCGCCGTGTGGCCGGTGACCCCGTCCGCTGTCACGATGCACGGTATGCGCAGCGAACGCCGGCGGGGCGTGCTCCGGGGACTCCTCGTCCTCGCGGCCGTCGGCGGCTGGCTCGCCGTGGGCGCCGTCGGCGGCCCCGCGCAGGGCTCCCTCAGCTCGGTCCAGACCAACGACGCCGCGGCGTTCCTGCCGGCGAGCGCCGAGTCGACGCGCGCCGCCGGGCTCGCGCGCGGCTTCGTCGACACCGAGACCCTGCCGGCCGTGCTCGTCGCGACGTCCGACGACGGGGGTGCGCTCTCGCCCGACCAGCTCGGCGCGCTGGGCCGGCTCGCCGAGGAGTTGCCCGACGCCACGCTGCCCGGGACGCTCGCCGGCGAACCCGCGACGCTGGGCGAGGTGCTCGCCGCCGAGCCCGTGCTCGTGCCGAGCGAGGACGGCGAGGCGGCGGTCGTCGTCGTGCCGCTCGACGCCGAGGCGATCGAGGCGTCGGTCGGCGAGGAGTCCGAGGGCCTCACCCTCGTGGCGGTCGAGGCGATGCGGGCCCAGGCCGCCGGCGACGCCGTGCGCGACGCCGGGCTCACGGTCCTCGTCACCGGCGCCGCGGGCTTCGTCGCGGACCTCGTCGGCGCGTTCGGGGCGATCGACGTCGTGCTCCTGCTCGTCGCGCTCGGCGCGGTGCTCGTCATCCTCGGGATCGTCTACCGCTCGCCGATCCTGCCGTTCGTCGTCATCTCGTGCGCGGTCCTCGCGCTGTGCCTCGCCGGCCTGGTCGTCTACGAGCTGGCCGCGCGCGGCGTCCTCACGCTCAACGGGCAGTCGCAGGGGATCCTGTCGATCCTCGTCGTGGGCGCCGCGGTGGACTACTCGCTCCTGCTCGTCGCGCGCTACCGCGAGGAGCTGCACCACCACCGGTCGCCGGCGACCGCGCTGCGCCGGGCGGTGCGTGCCTCGATCGAGCCGATCGCCGCGAGCGCGGGGACCGTGGTCGCGGGCCTGCTGTGCCTCCTGCTGTCGGACCTGGCGTCGAACCGGTCCCTCGGTCCCGTCGCGGGCATCGGCATCGTCGCCGCCTTCCTGGCCTCGACGACCCTGCTGCCGGCGCTGCTCCTCGCCGCCGGGAAGCGGTCGCGCTCGCTGTTCTGGCCGCGTATGCCCCGGTACGACGGCGGCACGCCCGGCCACGGCGCGTCCCCGGCCGAGGAGCGGGGCGTGTGGGCCCGCGTGGCGCGCGCGGTCGGCCGGCGCCCGCGCCGCACGTGGGTCGTGACCCTGCTGGCCCTGCTCGCCGCGGCGGCCTTCGTGCCGCGCCTCGACGCGTCGGGCACGGGCGAGGACGAGGTCTTCCTCGCCCAGGCCGACTCGGTCGACGGCGAGGCGGTGCTGCGCGAGCACTTCGCGGGCTTCTCCGCCCAGCCCGCGATCGTCGTCGCGCCCGAGGAGTCGCTGGGCGCCGTGGTCGACGCCGCGGCGGGCGTCGACGGCGTGGCCGCCGCGGTCCCCGTCACCGCGGGCGGCGCACCCGTGCCCGGCGCGCCGGCGCGGGGCGAGCCGCTCGTGGTCGACGGGCGGGTGCGGGTCGACGTCACGACGTCGGACCCGTCCGACAGCCAGGAGGCCGTCGAGACCGTCGCGGCGCTCCGCGAGGCGGTGCGCGACGTCGAGCCCGACGCCGTCGTCGGCGGCGCGGCCGCCGAGCGCCTCGACACGCAGCGCGCCGGTCAGCGCGACCTCGCCGTCATCGTGCCGGCCGTCCTCGGGGTGATCCTGCTCATCCTCGTGCTGCTCCTGCGGTCGGTGCTCGCGCCGGTGCTCATCCTGCTCGCGAACGTCCTGTCGTTCGGCGCCGCGCTGGGCGTCTCTGCGCTCGTCTTCGAGCACGTCCTCGGGTTCCCCGGCGCCGACCCGGCCGTGCCGCTCTACGGCTTCTGCTTCCTCGTCGCGCTCGGCGTCGACTACACGATCTTCCTCATGACGCGCGTGCGCGAGGAGACCGTGCGGCTCGGCACGCGCGCGGGCGTGCTGCGGGCGCTCGCGGTCACCGGCTCCGTCATCACGTCGGCCGGCGTGGTGCTCGCGGCGACGTTCGCCGCCCTCGGCGTCGTCCCGCTGCTGTTCCTGGCCCAGCTCGCGTTCGTCGTGGCGTTCGGCGTACTGCTCGACACGTTCGTCGTCCGGAGCCTGCTCGTGCCCGCGCTCGTCCACGACGTCGGCCCGCGCGTGTGGTGGCCGGGCCGGCCGGACCCCGCGATGGTCAGCCCGTCGGCAGCGGCTCGGCCGGGCAGGTCGAGAGCACCTCGCTCATCGCCTCGTACTCCTCGGGGCTGACCGCCAGCTCGTACTCCACCTTGACCGCGACCTGCCGGGCCACGTACGGGCAGCGGAACGAGGTCGCGGGCGGCAGCCAGCTCGCGGCGTCGCGCGCGCCCTTGGCCATGTTGGCGGGCCCGTCCGAGGCGACGAGGTTGAGCGGGTCGTTGGCGAACTCCAGCCGCGTCTCGTCGTCCCACTCGGACGCGCCCTTGACCCACGCGTCCTTGAGGGCAACGACGTGGTCCACCTGGACGGCGCCCGAGGTCTGCACGCCCCGCAGGAACGCGATCGTCGCGCCCGTGTACGGGTCCTCGAGGATGCCCTCGCGCACGACGCACGCCGTCGTGGCGTCGGCGTACGTCACCTCGACCATGTCGCGCGCCAGGATGTCGTTGCGGGTGTCGCAGCCGTTGGCGTCGACGTCGGACCACGGCGGCCCGAACGCGTCGCGGTCGTAGTCGTCGCCCGGCCCCGGCTCGCGGACCGCCAGCGTCTCGAGCGCCTCGAGCGCGGAGCCCTCAGCGGGCACGGGCGGCGGCTCGTGCTCGAGCCAGATCTCGACCAGGACCACCGCGAGCGCCACGACCATGAGCAGGAACCGCAGGAGGCGGCGCCGGCCCACCCCGCGCGTGCGGAGGCGGTCGGGGGCGATCGGCGGGACCTCGCGGCGGACGGGGACGTCACGCTCGACGGTGACCATCGGGGGTGCGACCTCCGCGTCGGGACGGCCTGCGCAAACCAGCGCAAGGCGGCAGATCCTCAGATTCGGCTCAACCATGGTGCAGACGTGATGAACATGTCAACATCGTGCGAACCGGACGGGACGGTCAATCCCACGGCGCGGTGCCGACGTCGTGCACCATGGGGGCATGGTCACGGGACACGTGCGGGTGGCGATCGTCGGGTACGGGGGAGCGGGGCGGCAGATCCACGCCCGGCTGGTGCGGGAGGCGGGGCTGACCGTCACCGCGGTCCTCACGCGGGACCCGGGGCGCCGCACGCAGGCGGCCGGCGACTGGCCGGGCGCGCGGCTCGTGGACGACGTCGAGGCGCTCGTCGCCCTCCGCGCGGCGTACGACGTCGTCGTCGTGGCGAGCCCGACGGCGCTGCACGCGACGCACGCGGCCGCCCTCGCCCGGGCCGGCGTGCCGTTCGTCCTCGACAAGCCGATCGGCGTTGACGCGCACGAGGCGCGCGCCGTCGTCGCCGAGGCGGAGCGCACCGGCACGCCGTTCACCGTGTTCCACAACCGCCGCTGGGACCCCGAGCAGCTCACGCTCCAGGCGCTCATCGGGCGCGGCGAGCTCGGTGACGTGCACACGTTCGAGCGGCACTGGGAGCGCTGGCGCCCGACGCCGCGGCAGCGGTGGAAGGAGAACGACCCCACGGGCGGCGGGCTGCTGCTCGACCTCGGGCCGCACCTGGTGGACTCCGCGACCCGGCTGTTCGGCCGCGTGACCTCGGTGTGGGCGCAGACCCGCGCGCTGACCACCCCGACGGAGGACGACGTCTTCCTCGTGCTCGAGCACGAGCCGGGCGGCGGCCTCGCCGCGAGCCCGCGTGCGGTCGTGTCGCGGCTGTGGGCGGGCTCGGTCGTCGGCGCGCCGGGGCCTCGCACGCGCGTGCTCGGGTCCGGGGGCGCCTACCTCGTGACGACGTTCGAGGAGGACGCCTCGCCGCTCGAGGTGCTCGACGACGGGGCGCCTGAGGGCACGCTGGGCTGGCTCACGCGCGGGCGCGACCGCACGCCGGTGCCGGCCGCACCCGGCGGGCACGCCGACTTCTACCGCGCGCTGGGCCCGTGGCTGCGCGGCGAGACGCCCGCGCCGGTGGACCCGCACGACGCCGTGCGCACCGCCGAGGTGCTCGACGCGGCGCGCGTCGCGGCGCGCGAGGGGCGCCGCGTCGCGCTCTGACCGGGGCCTGTGGATGACCGCGGCGGGCGGGCCGGCCTGCGGTGTTCGATAGGGCCGTGGCCGACGCGACCGTCCTCGAGATCCCCGTCCCCGCCGACGCCGCCGCGCGCGACGCGCTGGTGGCCCGCGTCCGTCTGCTCTGCGGCGTGAGCGACCCCCGGCTCGTGCCGGTCGTCGGCGCCGACGTGCGCCCCGACGGGGTGCTCGAGATCCGGCGCGGGGCCGGCGAGGCCGCCGACCTCGCGACGGTGCTCGCGGTGCGCGGCGCCGTCGGCCCGGCCGAGGCCGCGGGCGTGCTCGTCGTCGTCGCGCAGGGTCTCGCCGCGCTGCACGACGCCGGGCTCGTCCACGGGCCGCTGAGCCCCGACGACGTCGTGCTCGCCGCCGACGGGTCGCCCCGCCTGCGCCCGCGGCTCGAGCCTGCTCCGCCGGGCGGGTCGCCCGCCGACGACGTGCACGCGGCGGCGCGGCTCGTCGAGGAGCTCGTCGGGGCGCACGACGGCGAGGCGGCGACCGCCCTGCGCGCGGTGCTGGCCGCCGCCCTCGCGCCCGACCCCCGGGTCCGCCCCGAGGCCGGCACGCTCGCCGCGTGGGCCCACGACGCGGTCGAGCCGGAGCCGGTCCGGCTGCCCGAGCCGGCGGCGCTCGCAGCCGCCTCGCTCGCGGGGCTGCGCCCGGCGCGGCGCGCGGCCGCGGGGGAGCCGGCAGCCCGCCGGCGCGCCTTCGCGGGCACGACGGCGGGGCGGGCGGTGCCGGTGCCGTCGCGCGCGGGTCGTGGCCGGGGTGACGGCATGCGGGGAAGCGGCGCCCGGGGTGGCGGCGTGCGGCGGAGCGGCGTGCGGCGAAGCGGGCGCGCGGGTGCCGGGCCGGCACGGCCGGTGGTGCGCACCGCCGGCGTCGCGGCGGCCGTGGTCGCCGGCGTCGCGGTGCTCGCGACCGCCGGACTCGTCGTCCGCGCGCCGCAGCACGCCCCGGGCGGCGTCGCCGGGGCGGACGCGGTGGCGGTGCCCGTGGCAGCGTCGTCGTCGGCCCCGTCGTCGGCACCGTCGCCCGCAACGTCGCCCTCGGCCGGCGCCGCGTCCGAGCCCGCCGACCCCACCCGGGTGCTCACCGACCCGGCGGGCGCCGCGGCCGAGCTCACGCGCCGACGCGTCGAGCTGCTCGTGACGCCGGGCCTCGAGCCCGACGCGCTCCTCGGGGTCGGCGCCCCCGGGTCGCCCGCGCTCGCCGCGGACCAGGCCCTGGCCGCGCGGCTCGCGGCCGGGCCCGACGCGCGCGCCGGCGCGACCGCCGTCGTGCACGACGCCGAGGTGGTCGGACGGCCCGCGACCCACCGGGCCGAGGTGACCGTCACCTACACGGTCGAGGAGGGGGCGGGCGGCGCGGCCGAGTCCCGCACGGCGACGCTCACGCTCGTGTGGACGCCGGACGGCTGGCGCGTCGAGGAGGTCGCCTGAGCCCGGACGCGCCGAGGGCGCCCCGGCACGTGCCGGGACGCCCTCGGCGGTGGCGCGGGGCGAGCGTCAGAGGCCGACCTCGGACTCGAACGCGCCCTCCTCGATGCGGGCCTTGACCGCCGTGAGGAACCGGGCCGCGTCGGCGCCGTCGACCAGCCGGTGGTCGTAGGAGAGGAACAGGTACGCCATCTGGCGGATCGCGATGGTCTCCTCGCCGTCGGGCTGCGTGACGACCACGGGCTTCTTCGTGATCGTGCCGGTGCCGAGGATCGCGACCTGACCGACCGGGACGATCGGCGTGTCGATGAGCGCGCCGCCCGAGCCGGTGTTGGTGATGGTGAACGTCGCGCCGCTCAGCTCGTCCGGGCCCACCTTGTTGGCGCGGGTCCGCGAGGCGAGGTCGGCGATCTGGCGGGCGATGCCGGCCAGGTTGAGGTCGCCCGCGTTCTTGATGACCGGGACGACCAGGCCGCGCTCGGTGTCGACCGCGATGCCCACGTTCTCCGAGCCGTGGTACGTGATCTCGCCCTTCTCGGGGTCGATCGACGCGTTGATCTTCGGGAACGCCTTGAGCGCCTCGACCGCCGCGAGCGTGTAGAAGGGCAGGAACGTGAGGTTCGCGCCCTCGCGCGCCTTGAACGACTCCTTCGCCTTCGCGCGGAGCTTGGCGACCTTGGTGACGTCGACCTCGACGACCGTGGTGAGCTGGGCCTGCGTGTGCAGGGCCTCGACCATGCGCTCGGCCACGATCTTGCGCAGGCGCGACATCTTCTCGGTCGTGCCGCGCAGCGGCGACGGCTCGGGGATGCTCGGCGCCTTGGCGGCAGGAGCACCGCCGGCCGGAGCGGCAGCGGCGGCGGGCGCCTGGGCCTGCGCGGCCTTCTCCGCCGCCGCCAGGACGTCCTCCTTGCGGATGCGGCCGCCGACGCCGGTGCCCTGGATGGAGGCGACGTCGACGCCCTTCTCGGCCGCGAGCTTGCGCACGAGCGGCGTGAGGTACGAGGACTTGCCGCCGGCCTGGGCCGCCGGCTTCTCCTGCGCGGCCGGTGCGGCGGGCGCCGCGGGTGCGGGCTTCGCCGGCTCGGCCGCCGGCTTCTGGGGCTCGGCGGGCTGCTCCGGCGCGGCCGGAGCCTCGGCCTGCGGGGCGGGCTCGGGCTCGGGCTCCGGCTCCGGCGTCGGGGCGGGCTCGGGAGCGCCGACGGGCTCGGCCGCGGGCGCCTCGGCCTTCGCCGGTGCGCCGGCCCCGGAGCCGACGACCGCGAGCACGGCGCCGACCTCGACCGTCTCGTCCTCGGCGACGCGGATCTCCTGGAGCGTGCCGGCGACCGGCGAGGGGATCTCGGTGTCGACCTTGTCCGTCGAGACCTCGAGCAGCGGCTCGTCGACCTCGACCGTGTCGCCGACCTGCTTGAGCCAGCGCGTGACGGTGCCCTCGGTGACGGACTCGCCCAGCGCGGGCAGCGTGACCTCGGTGCCCTCGCCGCCGCCCTGCGAGCCGCCCTGGGCGCCGGAGTCCTCCTGCGCGGCCGCGGCCGGGCCGGGCGCCGCCTCGGCGGCCGGGACCTCGGCCTGCTTCTGCTCGGCGGGCTCCTCCGCGGGCTCCTCGGCCGGCGCCTGCTCCTCGGCCGCGGGCTCGGCGGCCGGGGCGGCCTCGCCGCCGCCCGCGCCGGAGCCGTCGCCGATGACCGCGAGGTCGGCGCCGACCTCGACCGTCTCGTCCTCCTCGACGAGGATCTGCTCGAGCACGCCAGCGACGGGCGAGGGGATCTCGGTGTCGACCTTGTCGGTGGAGACCTCGAGCAGGGGCTCGTCGACCTCGACGGTGTCGCCGACCTGCTTGAGCCAACGGGTGACGGTGCCCTCGGTGACGGACTCGCCGAGTGCAGGCATCTGCACGTTCTCAGACATGACCTGTGGGGTCTCCTTCGTCGGTAGATCAGGCGACGTGCAGAGGCTGGCGGCGCGTGCCGTCAGGGCCTCTCCGGGTGCCGCTTGCGGGTCGCTGCGTGTCATCTTGTCACTTTCGTGGTCTCCTCCCCAATCGGAACCACCGGTCGTCTCGTGTGACGGTGCGTACACCGGCGGTAGTCTCGCGGCATGTCCCTGCGGTCAGCCGTCGCTCGTCTGCTCGGCCGCTCCCGTCCTCGGGAGGCCGGCGGCGCCGCCCCGCGCGGCGCGCGCGCCGAGACGCTCGCCCACCTGCAGGAGTTCGTCCGCACGCGCGTCGGCGTCGAGGCGTACGTCGAACCGCCCAACGCGCACACGCCCGCGACCGTCCTCCTCGTCGCGACGACGGGCGAGTGGACCCGGCGTCGCGTGCCCGACGAGCGCACCGGCTTCGAGGTCGCGCGCTCGCTCGGGGTGCCGGTCTACAACGTGCGGTTCACCGGCTACCCGCAGCGCATGCGCACCTGGACCTCGCAGCAGCGACGCCGGAGCGGCTGACCGTGGACGGCGGGGGCGCGGACCGCTGGTCGGCGGTCGCCGACGAGTGGTCGGCCCTCTGGGGCTCCTTCGCGCGGCCCGTGTGGGAGCCGATGCTCGGGAGCGCGGCCGTCGGACCCGGCACGCGCGTGCTCGACGTCGGCTGCGGCTCGGGCGAGCTGCTCGCCCACCTGACCCGGCTCGGTGCCGTGGCGACCGGCGTCGACCCGGCGCCTGCGATGCGCGACGCCGCACGCCGGCGGGCCCCCGGGGCGGACGTGCGCGACGGCGATGCCGAGCACCTGCCGCTGCCCGACGCGAGCGTCGACGTCGTCGTGGCCGTCAACGCCCTGGCGTTCGCCGACGACGTGCTCGACGCGCTGGCCGAGGCCACCCGGGTCCTCGTGCCCGGCGGCGCGGTGGCCGTCGCCGGCTGGGCCGAGGGAGCCCGCAACGACCTCGACGTGGTCGAGCGTGCCGTCGCCGCGGCGCACGACGACGAGGTGCCGCCGGACGGCGAGCTGCGGCTGCCGGGCGGCCTCGAGGCGGTCCTCGGGGAGGCGGGCCTCGACGTCGTCGCGTCCGGACTCGTGGACGCGCCGTGGACCGCGCGCGACGGCGACGAGCTCGTGCGCGGGGTCCTCTTCGGCGAGGACCCCGCGACGGCGGCCGAGCTCGCGCCCGTGGTCGTCGCCGCGGCGCGGCCCTTCCGGACCGCGGGCGGCGGCTACGTGCTGCGCAACGCCCTGCGCTGGGCCGTGGCCCGGCGTCAGGACTGAGCGCGGCCCTCGAGGAACGCGAGCAGCGTGCGCACGCCGACGCCCGTCCCGCCCTTCGGCGTGTAGCCGTACGGGCTCTTCTCGTTGTAGGCGGGGCCGGCGATGTCGAGGTGCGCCCACGGGGTGTCGCCCACGAACTCGGAGAGGAAGTGGCCCGCGAAGAGCATGCCGCCCCAGCGGTCGGGCGCGGAGTTCACCATGTCGGCGACGGTCGACTTCAGCCCCTCCTTGAGCTCGGCGGGCAGCGGCATGGGCCAGAAGTCCTCGCCGGCGACGTCGGCCGCTGCCTTGACCTCGTCGCGCACCTCGTCGGCGCCCATGACGCCGGACGTGCGGTTGCCGAGCGCGACCATCTGCGCGCCGGTGAGCGTCGCGATGTCGAGCACGACGTCGTGACCGTCCTCGACCGCCGAGACGAGACCGTCGGCCATGACCAGGCGGCCCTCGGCGTCGGTGTTGGTCACCTCGACCGTCTTGCCGCCGCGGATGCGGACGACGTCGGCCGGGCGCTGCGCGTTGCCGCCCGGCATGTTCTCGGCCAGGCAGAGGTAGCCGGTCACGGCGACCGGCAGCCCGAGCCGGGCGGCGGCGAGCACGGTGTGCAGGGTCGCCGCGGCGCCCGCCATGTCGGACTTCATGGCCGGCATGCCGGCCGGCGGCTTGAGCGAGATGCCGCCGGTGTCGAAGGTGATGCCCTTGCCCACGATCGCGACCCTCGTCGCGGCCTTCGCGGGCGAGTACGACACCTTGACGAGGCGCGGTCCGCGCGCGGAGCCCTGGCCCACGCCCACGAGACCGCCGTAGCCGCCCGCGGCGAGCTGCTTCTCGTCGAGCACGGTCACCTTGACGCCCTTGACGCCGAGGTCCTTGACCGCGGCCCGCGCCGCGTCCGCGAACGCCGCCGGGTACAGGTCGTTCGGCGGCATGTTGACGAGGTCGCGCGTGCCGTGGACCGCCGCGGCGAGCACCTCGGCACGCGCGACCGCGGCCTTGGCGCGGGCCGAGCGCGCGAACGAGGAGACGAGCTCGATGCGCTCGACGGGCTTCTTGGCGTCCGCGCCCTCGCCGCGGTACCGCGTGAACGCGTACGCGCCGAGCAGGGCGCCCTCCGCGACGGCGGCGAGCTCGTCCTCGTCGACGGCGGGCAGCGCGACGGCGACGGACTCGGTGCCGGCGAGCGACCGGATCGCCGCACCCGCGGCGCGGCGCAGCGTCTCGGGTGCGAAGGTGCCGTCCTCGCGGCGCTCGCCCAGCCCGGTGAGCACGACGACGTCGGCCTTGACGCCGCGGTCGGCGGGGAGCGTGCGCACCTCGTCGACGGCGCCGGTGACGCCGAGGCGCGGGGCGAGGGTCTCGACCTGGCGCACGAGGTCGGCCGGGAGCTGGTCCGCGACGACGGCGACGCCGTCGGACGTGGAGCAGGTCCCGACGACGAGCGCGTCGGCCGTGACGGAGGTCGGGTTCTTGCCGGAGAGCGTGAGGTCAGCCACGGACCCGATGCTATCGGCACCCCGGTGTCAGAAAGGTGATGGGCTCCAGCCCACCACCTTTCTGACAGCGCGAGAGGCCACCTCGGTGGTCAGAAGCTCGGTGGGCTGGAGCCCATCACCTTTCTGACACGCGCTGCCGGTAGTCTGCGGGCGTGCTCCTTCCCCTCCTGATCCTCGCGCTCGTGCTGTGCGCGGCGCTCGCCGGGTGGGCCCTGTGGTTCGTGGTCCGCGACCGCGCCGTCATCCTCAAGCAGCTCTTCGGCGCCGCCGCGATCGAGGCGGTGCTGCTCGTGCAGGCGGTCGTCGCCGGGATCCAGCAGGCCACGACCGACCACCCGGTCGACGGGCCGCTCTTCTGGGGCTACCTCGTGACCGCGGCGATCGTGCTGCCGATCGCGGCCGTCTGGGCGTTCGCGGAGCGGACGAAGTGGTCGTCCGTGGTGCTCCTGGTGGCCGCCGTGACGGTCGCGTTCCTCGAGTGGCGCCTGTGGCAGATCTGGGGGGCGGCGGCATGAGCGGCGCGACGACGGCACCGCGCGTGCCCCGGCGGACGGGGTCGGGCTTCGGCCGCCTCCTGGTCGCGGTCTACGGCGTGCTGGCCCTCGCGGCCCTGGCCCGGTCGGCGTACCAGATCACGCAGCGCTTCTCCGAGGCGCCGCTGCCGTACTCCCTGTCGGCGCTGGCCGCGGTCGTGTACGCGGTGGCCACGGTCGCGCTGGCGCGGGGCACCCGACCCTGGCGGGCGGTCGCGTGGGGCGCCGTCGTCGTCGAGGCCGTCGGCGTGCTGGCCGTGGGCACCGACTCGCTGCTCCAGCCGCAGGCGTACCCCGACGCGACGGTGTGGTCCGTCTACGGTCAGGGGTACGGTTTTGTCCCGCTCGTCCTGCCCTTCGTCGGCATCTGGTGGCTGTGGCGCACCCGGTCCGGCGGCGAACCCGGAACCGAGAGCGAGGCCTCATGACCCCGTACCGGCTGCTGTTCGACGCCGTCTTCCGGCGCATGGACCCGGAGGTCGCGCACGAGCGCGCCTTCGCGCTCATCGCCGCGGCGGGCCGCGTGCCCGTGCTGCGCGACGTCGTCCAGGGCGCGCTCGCGCCGTACCTCGGCCGGGCCGCCGGGCCCGGCAGCGTCCGCGCGTTCGGGCGCACCGTGCCCGCGCCGTTCGGCCTCGCCGGCGGGTTCGACAAGAACGCGCGGGCCGTCCTCGGGCTGACGATGCTCGGCTTCGGGTTCGTCGAGGTCGGCACCGTGACGCCCCGGCCCCAGCCCGGAAACGACGCGCCCCGCATGTGGCGCGAGCTCGACCTGCAGGGCCTGCGCAACCGCATGGGGTTCAACAACGAGGGCGCCGAGGCGGCCGCCGCCAGGCTGCGCCGGCTGCGCTCGACGCGCGCCGGGCGTGCCGCCGTCGTCGGCGCGAACATCGGCAAGAACAAGACGACGCCGGCCGACCGCGCCGCGGACGACTACGCCGCGTGCGCGCGGCTGCTCGCACCCTGGGCCGACTACCTCGTCGTCAACGTGTCGTCCCCCAACACCCCGGGCCTGCGGGACCTGCAGACGACCGCCGAGCTGCGGCCGATCCTCGAGGCCACGCGCGCCGCGGCCGACGTGGCGACGTCGGACCTGGGGCTGCGGCGGACGCCGCTGCTCGTCAAGATCGCCCCCGACCTCGCGGACGAGGACGTCGACGCGGTGGCCGACCTCGTCGCGGACCTCGAGCTCGACGGCGTCGTCGCGGTGAACACGACGATCGGCCACGACCGCGGCCCCGGAGGGTTGTCCGGCCCGCCCCTGCGCGAGCGCGGCCTGCAGGTCGTGCGCCGGCTGCGCGAGCGGCTCGGCGAGGGCCCCGTGATCATCGGCGTCGGCGGCATCACGTGCGCCGACGACGTGCGCGCGTACGTCCGGGCCGGCGCGGACCTCACCCAGGGGTACACGGGCTTCGTCTACGGCGGGCCGCTGTGGCCCTCGCGCATCAACCGGGCGCTCACGCGCTCGGCCGGGTCGGTCGCCGCCGGGAGGGTCGCGTGATCCGACCGCGGTGGGAGTGGGTGCTCGACGACGCCACGGGCCGCCCGGTCACGAGCGTCGTGAGCCCCGTCTTCACCACGCAGTACGACGCCGAGCAGTGGCTCGGCGAGCACTGGCGCGAGCTCGCCGCCGCCGGGGCGGTCGCAGCCCGCCTGCTGCACGACGGCACGCAGGCGACGCCCGCCGTGGAGCTGCGCGCCTCCTGACGGCCGGGTCACGACCCGGCGACGCGCCGCCACGCGCGCGCGAGCCGCGCCACGGCGTCCTGCAGCTCGTCGGGCGTGCGCGTGAACGTCAGCCGGACACGGTCGCGGGCACCGCCGTCGGGCGTGAACACCGGGCCCGGCGTGACGCGCACGCCCTCGGCGACCGCCGCGGCGGCGAACGCCTGCGCCGCCGGGCGCCCGAGGCCGGCCCACACGCACAGGCCGCCGGGCGGGGACGGCACGTCCCAGGCGGGCAGCGCCTCGCGCAGACCGCCCACGAGCAGGTCGCGGCGGGCCCGCAGGTCCGCGAGCCGGGCGGGGAGGATCTCCTCGCGGCGCGCGAGCAGCTCGACCACGGCGAGCTGCTCGAGCACGGCCGTCGCGATGTCGACCGCCTGCCGCGTGCGCGCCAGCCGCTGCACGACGTGCTCGGGCGCGCGCACCCAGCCCACGCGCAGCCCGCCCCACAGCGACTTCGACGCCGAGCCGACGGAGACGACCCACGGCGAGGTCCCGTCCCCGGCGAACGGGGCCGGCACCGCCGCGCCCGGGTCGAGGGCCAGGTCGGTGAGCGTCTCGTCGCCCACGACCGTCACGCCGAACCGGTCGGCGACGTCGCGCGCGAGCGCACGCTCGTCGGCCCCGAGCGTGCGGCCGGTCGGGTTGTGGAAGTCCGGGACGAGGTAGACGAGGCGGGGGCGCGTGCGCCGGACGGCCGAGGCGAGCGTCTCGACGTCGCCCGCCGGCACGCCCACGACCCGCGCGCCCGTGCGGCGCAGCGCGTCGATCGCGTGGAAGTAGGTGGGCGACTCGACGACCGCGGCCTCGCGGGCGCCGACGAACGTCGCCGCGAGCAGCGCGATCGCCTGCTGGGCGCCGGTCGTGACGAGCACCTGGTCCGGCGTCGTGGGCACGCCCCGCGCCGTGTACCGGTCGGCGACCGCGGCCCGCAGCGGGTCGATGCCGTGGTGCGCGTACCCGCCCGTGCCGAGGTACGCGGGCAGCGCCTCGAGCGCACGCTCGAACGCGGCGTGCAGCGCCGGGACCGCCGACGGCGTCGCCTGGCCGAGGTCGAGCGGCGCGGCGCGGTCGACCTCGGCGCCCGAGCCGGGCGGCTCGCCGTCCCGTGCGGGTCCCTCCGGGGCGGGCGCGTCCCCGGCCGGGACCCGCGGGGCCGTGCGGGCCCGCGCCGCGCCCGCCGGTCGCCCCGGCAGCACCGCGACCGTCCCCGACCCGACCCGGCTCACCGCGAACCCCAGCTCGCGCAGGCGGGCGTACGCGGCCGCCGTCGTCGTGCGGGACACGCCCAGCGCGGCCGCGAGGTCCCGCTCGCTCGGCAGGCGCGTGAGCGGGGCGAGCGTGCCCGACAGGACGGCGGAGCGGACGGCGTCGGCGAGCGCGACGTACGCCGGGCCGCCGGCGCGCCAGTCGCCGAGCAGACGGGCCGTCGCGGCGGGGGACAGGTGCCGCACGGCGGCCGGGCCGGGGGCGATGGTCGTCACGGGTCCACTGTCGGCCGATTGGCCATGGAACTCAAGACCAATCGTGGCGCAGGATGGGTCCATGAGTCCGACCCGTCGCGTCCTCCAGCTCCTGCTCGGCCTGCTCGCCTTCGCCTGGTCCATGGCGATGCTGCTCCACGCGGGCATGGGCGGCATGCCGTGGGACGTGCTGCACCAGGGCGTCGTCCGCAGCACCGGCCTGCCGTTCGGCGTCGTCGTCGCGGCGACGTCGGTGCTCGTGCTGCTGGCGTGGATCCCGCTGCGTCAGCGCCCCGGCGTGGGGACGGTCGCCAACGTCGTCGTCATCGCGGCGGCGATCGGCCCGTCCCTCGCCGCGCTCGGCGCCCTGCTCCCCGAGCCGGGCGTCGTCACGCGCGTCGCGCTCGTCGTCGGCGGCATCGTGCTCAACGGGGTCGCGACCGCCGCGTACGTCGGGGTGCGGCTCGGGCCCGGCCCGCGCGACGGGCTGCTCACCGGGCTCGTGGCGCGGACCGGGTGGTCGGTGCGGCTCGTCAAGACGCTCATCGAGCTCGTCGTGGTGCTCGCCGGGTGGGCGCTCGGCGGCACGCTCGGCTGGGCGACGATCGCGTACGCGTTCGGCGTCGGACCCGTCGTCCAGGCCTCGGTCCGGTGGCTCGCGCCGACGGGCCTCGGCGACGCGCGGTCCGTCCGCCGCGCCGACCCGCCTGTCCGCGCGACGGTCGCCTCCGGGGAGCACAATCGGGGAGCATGACAGCGCCCCACGCCACGCCCGCCCCGACCGCGCGCCCGTCGTCCGCGTACGGCGTCCACTCGGAGGTGGGCCGGCTGCGCAAGGTGCTGGTGTGCCGGCCGGGCCTGGCGCACCGCCGGCTGACGCCCACGAACTCGGCCGAGCTGCTCTTCGACGACGTGCTGTGGGTCGACCGCGCGATGGAGGACCACGCGCAGTTCGTCGACCAGCTCCGGGCCCGCGGCGTCGAGGTCGTCGAGCTGCACGAGCTCCTCGCGCAGACCATGGAGGTCCCGGGCGCGCGCGACTGGCTGCTCGACCGCAAGATCGTGCCCGAGACGGTCGGCGCCGGCCTGGTCGAGGCGACGCGGGCGTTCCTCGACGAGCTGCCCCCGGCCACGCTCGCCGAGTACCTCGTCGGCGGGCTCGACGTCCACGACGTGCCCGAGCTGCCGCCCGGCTTCCGGGCGCTCGCCGCCTACTCGCCCGACGCGCGCGAGTACCTCATGGCACCGCTGCCCAACACGCTGTTCACGCGCGACACCACGTGCTGGCTGTACGGGGGCCTCACGCTCAACCCGCTGTACTGGCCGGCCCGCCGCGACGAGACGCTGCTGATGAAGGCGATCTACGAGTTCCACCCCGACTTCGTCGGCTCGACCGTCTGGTGGGGCGACCCCGAGCACGACCACGGACGGGCCACCTTCGAGGGCGGCGACATCATGCCGGTGGGCGACGGGGTCGTGCTCATGGGCATGAGCGAGCGGACCTCGCGGCAGGCCATCACGCAGGTCGCGTCCGCGCTGTTCGAGCGCGGGGTCGCCGACGAGGTCGTCGTGGCCGGGATGCCGCGGCTGCGCGCCGCGATGCACCTCGACACGATCATGACGTTCGTCGACGTCGACACGGTCACCGTCTACCCGCGCATCGTCGGGTCGGTCCACGCGTTCACGCTGCGGCCTGGCGGGGGCGACGGGGGAGTGGCGGTCACCGACGAGGGTGACACGCCGTTCCTCGACGTCGTCGCGCGGGCCATGGGCCTCGACCGGCTGCAGGTCATCGAGACCGGCGGCGACGTGTACGAGTCGGAGCGGCAGCAGTGGGACAGCGGCAACAACGCCGTCGCCGTCGAGCCCGGCGTGGTCTTCACCTACGACCGCAACACCACGACCAACGACCTGCTGCGCAAGGCGGGTGTCGAGGTCCTGGAGATCGCCGGCGGGGAGCTCGGGCGCGGCCGGGGCGGCGGGCACTGCATGACGTGCCCGATCATCCGCGACGCCGTGTGACCTTCCGGAAGAACGTCGCCGAGTCGGCGTACCCGAGCCGGCGGTAGAAGTCCCCGGCGCGACGGCTCGCGAGCGACCCGTAGGCGGCGTCGCGCTCGGCGGCCCAGTCCTCGACGGCTCGCACGAGGGCGCTGCCCGCACCCGTCCCGCGGTGGTCGGCGTCGACCATGAGCTCTTCGACCCAGCAGACGGGTCCGTTCGCGAGGAACGTCAGGTGGGCGCTCGCGAGGACGTGTCCGACGACGCCGGTGGGGCGCTCGGCGACGGCCAGCAGCGTGTCGTCGCGGTCGAGGAGCGCGGGGAACGTCGCGTCGAAGGCCGCCCGCGTCGGGACGAACGACGTCGCGAAGTCGCGCGCCAGCGGCCAGACGGCGTCGGCGTCGGCCCGGCGTGCAGGTCGGATGGCGTGTGCGCCCATGGGATGAAGGTAGGGCTCCGGGTCCCGACCCGGAGCCCTACCTGACGGCGGCTCAGACCGGGCGGGTCTTCGGCGCGTTCTCCGCCGTCCTGCCCGGGTCGCGCTCGACGACGTCGCCGAGGACCTCGTCGATCGTCGCCATGAGCTCGGCCGGGATCTCGACGCCCGACGCCTTGACGTTCTCGGCGACCTGCTCGGGGCGCGAGGCGCCGACGATGGCCGCGGCGACGTTGTCGTTCTGCAGCACCCAGGCGACCGCGAGCTGCGCCATGGTGAGCCCGAGCTCGTCCGCGACCGGCCGCAGGAGCTGCACCCGCTCGAGGACGTCGTCGCGCATGAAGCGCTGGATCATGCGGGCGCCGCCCTTGTCGTCCGTGGCGCGCGAGCCCTCGGGAAGGGGCTGGCCCGGCACGTACTTGCCGGTGAGGACGCCCTGCGCGATGGGGGACCAGACGATCTGCGAGACGCCGACCTCTTTCGACGCCGGCACGACCTCCTCCTCGATGACGCGCCAGAGCATCGAGTACTGCGGCTGGGAGCTGATGAGCTGGAAGCCGAGCTCGCGCGCGAGCTTGACGCCCTCGCGGATCTGGTCCGCCGTCCACTCCGAGACGCCGATGTAGAGCGCCTTGCCCTGGCGGACGACGTCCGCGAACGCCTGCATCGTCTCCTCGAGCGGTGTCTCGGTGTCGTACCGGTGCGCCTGGTAGAGGTCGACGTAGTCGGTGCCGAGGCGCTTCAGGGAGCCGTTGATCGACTCCATGATGTGCTTGCGCGAGAGCCCGACGTCGTTGGGGCCGCCCGGGCCGGTGGGCCAGTACACCTTGGTGAAGATCTCGAGCGACTCGCGACGCTGACCCTTGAGCGCGTCGCCGAGGACCTGCTCGGCCTTCGTGTTCGCGTAGACGTCCGCCGTGTCGAACGACGTGATGCCGGCGTCGAGCGCGGCGTGCACGCACGCGGTGGCGATGTCGTTCTCCACCTGCGAGCCGTGCGTGAGCCAGTTGCCGTAGGTGATCTCGGAGATCTTCAGACCGCTGTTGCCGAGGTACCGGTAGTTGACCATGGCAGCACCCTACGCCGCCGATCGGATCGATTCGACCCGCGTCCCGAACGGTGATCCGCGATGAGTTGTCAGGCCCACGCCGCGGCATACCACGGCGTGGGCCTGACAGGTCTCGAGAGCGGAGAGGTCAGCTCGGGTAGTTGCCGTGCTTCTTCGACGTCGGACGCGGCAGGCGCGACCGGCGCAGCTGGAACGCGCGCATGACCGCGTACATCGCGGTGCCGCGCGGAACCTCGCCGAACTTCGCCACGAGCCGCTTCTTCAGGCCGCGCCACATGATGATCGCGTCGGCGATGGTCAGCAGCACGACGAGGTACAGCGCGAGCAGCACGAGCACGGCGAGCTCGGGCAGCTGCGTCGCGAAGAGGTTGATGACGATGAAGACGAAGGCGATCGGCAGGAAGAACTCGCCGAGGTTCCACCGCGCGTCGACGTAGTCACGGACGTACCGCTTGACCGGTCCGCGGTCGCGCAGCGGCATGTGCGTCTCGTCGCCGTTGAGCATCGCCTGGTACTCGCGGTTGCGCTGCTCGCGGAGCTTGGCCTTGGCCTGCTGGCGCGCGACGCGGCGATCGTTCGGCACCAGCGGACGCTTGTTCGCCGCCTGCGCGACGCTGCGCTTCGGCGTCGGGCGGCCCTTGCCCGAGCCGGGCCTGCCGGCCTGCTCGCTCTCGGCCGCCGCCCTCACGGCGTCGGAGGAACCATCGGTCGAGGAGCCGGGCCGGTCGGGCTCGGCGACGTCACGCTTGCGGGAGAACACGGGCACCAGGGTAGTCGAGCAGGGTGCGCGCCCGTGACGCCGGTAGCGTGGGCCGCGTGACCGACCAGCTTCCGGACGTGGCCGCGCTGCGCGCCCGCGTCGACGAGATCTTCCCCGACCTGCAGGCCGACCTCGCCTCCCTCGTGCGCATCCCGAGCGTCTCGGCCGCCGCCTTCGACCAGGCGCACGTGACCGCGAGCGCCGACGCCGTCGCCGCGCTCCTGCGCGACGCCGGCCTGCCCGACGTGCGCATCCTGTCGTCGGCCCGTCCCGACGGCACGGCGGGCGCGCCCGCGGTCGTCGCGCGTCGCCCGGCGCCCGACGGCGCGCCCACCGTGCTGCTGTACGCCCACCACGACGTGCAGCCCCCGGGCGACGCGGCCGCGTGGGAGACCGACCCGTTCGAGCCGGTGCAGGTCGGCGAGCGTCTCTACGGGCGCGGTGCCGCGGACGACAAGGCGGGCGTCGTGGCCCACCTCGGCGCGCTGCGCGCGCTCGCCGCGGCCGGCGAGGAGCTGCGCGTCGGCGTCACGGTCTTCGTCGAGGGCGAGGAGGAGGCGGGCTCGCCCAGCTTCCGCCAGTTCCTCGCCGACCACCGCGAGCTGCTCGCGGCCGACGTCATCGTCGTCGCCGACTCGACGAACTGGAAGGTGGGCGTGCCCGCCCTCACGACGTCGCTGCGCGGTCTCGTCGACGGCGTGGTCGAGGTCGAGGTGCTCGGGCACGCCGTGCACTCGGGCATGTTCGGCGGCCCGGTGCTCGACGCCAACACCCTCCTGGCGCGCCTGGTCGCGACGCTGCACGACGACCTGGGCAACGTCGCCGTCGAGGGTCTCGTGCACGCGGCCGAGCCCGAGGTGGACTACGGCGAGGCCGACTTCCGGGTCGACTCGTCGCTGCTCGACGGCGTGGCGCTCGCGGGCGAGGGCACGATCTCGGGGCGGCTGTGGGCCAAGCCCGCCCTGAGCGTCATCGGGATCGACGCGACGAGCGTCGCACACGCGTCCAACACGCTCGCCCCGCGGGCGGCCGCCAAGCTCTCGCTGCGGATCGCGCCCGGGCAGGACCCGCAGGCCGCCGAGAACGCGCTCCGCGCGCACCTCGAGGCGCACGCGCCGTTCGGGGCCACGGTCACGTGGCGACCGGGGGAGCAGGGCAAGGCGTTCCTGGCGCCGGCCGACTCCGACGCGATGCGGGCCGCGCGTGCGGCGTTCGCGGAGGCGTGGGGCACGGACCCCGTCGACATCGGCGTCGGCGGCTCGATCCCGTTCATCGCCGACCTGCTCGAGTTCTTCCCCGACGCCGCGGTGCTCGTCACCGGCGTCGAGGACCCGGACTCGCGCGCGCACGGCGCCAACGAGTCCGTGCACCTGGGCGAGCTGCGCAAGGTCGTGCTCGCCGAGGCGCTGCTGCTCGGCCGCCTGGCCTGACGTGTCAGAAGGCTGGTGGGCCCGAGCCCACCAGCCTTCTGACAGGTCACGCCTCGACGTCGCGGTGCGCGATGTCGAGCGCCTTCGCCCAGGCGGCCACCTCGTCGGGCAGCGGCGGGCTCGTGAGCGGGGCGCCGTCGGCCATGAGCGCGACGACGTCGGGCGCGGGCACGCGCAGCCCGTGCGGGCCCAGGAACCGCCCGGCGACGTACCCCGTCGCGTAGAGGCGGTCGCGGCACGTGAAGACCTGCTCGAGGTAGACGACGCGCTCGTCCCAGCCGAGCACCCGCGTGGTGATCGTGACCCTGTCGCCGAGCCGGAGCGAGCGCTTGTAGCGCACGGTCGACGCGGCGACCACGGGGTACCAGCCCTTCGGGCGCAGCCGGCGGAAGCCGTCGACGTCGGCGAGGTAGTTGGACCGCGCGACGTCCATCATCTGCAGGTAGGCGCCGTTGTTGACGTGCAGGTAGAGGTCGAGGTCGCCGGGGTGGACCCGCAGCCGCGTCACGGACGGGTCGAGGAGCCCCTGGCCCGGCACGGGCCTGCGGGGGCGCAGGCTCGCCCAGGCGAGCTGGATCATTCGCGTCACGCAGGCAGGCTATAGCCCGCACCCGCGGTATCAGGTATCGGTCGTGCGCCGCGTCGCCGCGCCGGTCAGACGGGCGGGTCCGGGTCGTACTGCAGCTCGCGCCGGACGGCCCGCGCGACGTCGGGCGACTCGAGCCGGGCCACGAGGTGCAGCGCCATGTCGATGCCCGCCGAGATGCCGGCCGACGTGACGACGTCGCCGTCGTCGACGAAGCGCGCCTCCGTGTCGATGACGACGCTCGGGTCGATCTCCGCCAGGTCGTCGTAGTGGTCCCGGTGCGTGGTGGCGGGCCTGCCCCCGAGCAGCCCGGCGGCCGCGAGGACGAGCGCCCCCGTGCACACGCTCGCGATCACGGGGGTCTGCGCGCGGATCTGCCGCAGCCACTCGAGGTGCGCGGGGTCGGCCGCGAGCGTCCGCGTGCCCCAGCCGCCCGGGTACACGAGCACGTGCAGCGGGCCCACGTCGTCGGCGGACCGGGACGGCACGAGCCGCAGGCCGTGCGCCAGGCGCACGCCCGCGCCGTCGTGCGAGAAGGTGCTCACGTGCGGCTTGATGGCCGAGTGCTCGGCCCAGGCCGACAGCACCTCGAAGGGCCCGACGACGTCGAGCTCCTCCGCCTCGTCGAACACGAAGACGCCCACGTGGAGCCCGCCGTCGGTGCTCATCGGCCCACTTCCTCCGTGCGGTCGGGCTGCGGGGTCAGATCCCCGGCAGCGCCAGCATCTGGTCGAGCGCGACGCGCGCCCAGTGCGCGTCGTCCGGGTCGACGACGATCCGGTTCACGACCCGGCCCTCGACGAGCGACTCCATCGCCCACACGAGGTGCGGCAGGTCGATCCGGTTCATCGTGGAGCAGAAGCACACCGTCGAGTCGAGGTAGTGCACCTGCTTGTCCGGGTGCGCGTGCGCGAGGCGGCGCACGAGGTTGAGCTCCGTGCCGATCGCCCACGCGCTGCCGGGCTCCGCGGCGTCGAGCACCCGGATGATGTACTCGGTCGAGCCGACCATGTCCGCGGCGGTGACGACCTCGTGCTTGCACTCCGGGTGGACCAGGACGTTGACGCCCGGCACCTTCGCCCGGACCTCCTCGACGTTGCGCGCCGAGAAGCGGCCGTGCACCGAGCAGTGGCCGCGCCACAGGATCATGCGCGCGTCACGCAGCTGCTGCTCCGTCAGCCCGCCCAGGGGCTTGCGGGGGTCGTAGACGACGCAGTCGTCGAGGCTCATGCCGAGCTGCTGCACGGCGGTGTTGCGGCCCAGGTGCTGGTCGGGCAGGAAGAGGACCTTGCCGGTGCCGTCGACGCCGCCGACCTGGTCGAACGCCCACCGCAGCGCGACCTGGGCGTTGGACGACGTGCAGACCGTGCCGCCGTGACGGCCCGTGAAGGCCTTGATCGCGGCCGAGGAGTTCATGTACGTCACGGGCGTCGTGTCCTCGGCGACGCCGACGTCCTCCAGCACCGCCCACGCCTCCTCGACCTGGGCGATCGCGGCCATGTCGGCCATCGAGCAGCCCGCGGCGAGGTCGGGAAGCACGACCTGCTGCGAGTCGGCCGTGAGGATGTCGGCGCTCTCGGCCATGAAGTGGACGCCGCAGAAGATCACGTACTCGGCCTCGGGCCGCGCCGCGGCCTCGCGCGCGAGCTTGAAGGAGTCGCCCGTGACGTCGGCGAAGGCGATGACCTCGTCGCGCTGGTAGTGGTGCCCGAGCACGAACGCGCGCTCGCCGAGCGCCGCGCGCGCCGCGCGGGCACGGTCGACGAGGTCGGGGTCGGACGGCGAGGGCAGGGCGCCCGCGCACTCGACGCCCCGCTCGGAGGCGAGGTCGCGGCCCTGGCCGAGCAGGAGCAGCGCCGACGGCGCCGGCTCGGCGAACGAGGTGTCGTCCAGCAGCGTGGTCACGTGCACATGCTGTCACAGCGCGCCGGATGTGCCACGATCACGTCCGTGCACGTGCTCCTCGTCGCCGCCGCCGGGTCCGACCCGCACGCGCTCGCGGGCGCGTGGCGCGACGCCGCGCCCCGGTGCGCCGTCGAGCCGTTCGCCCTGCCTCCGCGCCCGTCCGAGGGCGGTGCCGAACCGGCCGGACCGCCGGCCGGGCGTCCGGCCCCGGGCGTGTTCGTGCCGACGACGGCGCTCGGCCTGTCGAGCGTGACGCCGCCGCCCCCGCCGCCCGAGGTGGCGCGGCTGCGCGCGGCGGCGGCCGCCGCGGACCTCGTCGTCGTGCACGTGGCGGTGCTCGACGCCGACGAGCTCCACGAGGGCGCCGTGGCGCGGGCGGCCGAGGCCGCCGCGCCGCACGCCGTGCCCGTCGTCGTGCTCGCCGGGCGGGACCTGTCGACGCGGCGCGAGTGGTCCGCGGCGGGCGTGAGCGGCGTGCACGAGGTCGGCGACGAGCCGCTCGCGGCCCTGCCGCGCGTCGCTCGCACCTGGGCGCCGGCGTGGGCGTGAGGGCAGGCGGGTCCGGGCCGGCCTGTGAGCCACGTCATCGACGCCGCGCGATTCGAGCGTAGGATCGGGAACAGCGTCTCCGTCCCCGCTGTTGGAGGAAGCATGACCGACACCACCGAGATCGCCACGCACGGCGTGACCCTCACCGACGTCGCGGCCGGCAAGGTCCGTAGCCTCCTGGAGCAGGAGGGCCGCGACGACCTGCGTCTTCGCGTGGCCGTGCAGCCCGGCGGCTGCTCCGGCCTGATCTACCAGCTGTACTTCGACGAGCGTCTCCTCGACGGCGACGCGCTGCGCGACTTCGACGGCGTCGAGGTCGTCGTCGACCGCATGAGCGCGCCGTACCTCGAGGGTGCGACGATCGACTTCGCGGACACGATCGAGAAGCAGGGCTTCACGATCGACAACCCGAACGCGGGCCAGGCCTGCGCGTGCGGCGGTTCCTTCAGCTGAGCCCCGCCCGCGGCACCGGCGCGAGATAGCGAACGGTCGCCGAGGTAGGGAACCACGGACGCCGTGGGTCGCTACCTCGGCGACCGTTCGCTATCTCGGCGCGGGGGAGAGCCGGACCGTGAGCGCCCACCGCTCCGGGGTGCCGTCGTCGGGCACGGCGTGCTCCTCGCCGGCCATGGCGTGGCCGCGCATGCGCGCCCATGCCGGGACGTCGTGACGCGCGGCCGGGTCGGTCGCGAGCACCGTGACGAGCGTCCCGGGCGGCAGCTCCCTGGCGCGTGCGGCGAGCCGGATCACGGGGAGCGGGCAGCGCAGCCCGCGGGCGTCGACCACGACCGGCTCGTCCGGAGCGGCGTCGCTCACAGCCCGCCCACCCCGAGCATCTCGCGCACGCGCTCGACCGCGCCCGGCAGCACCTCCAGCAGACGGTCGACGTCGTGCTCCGTCGTCGACCGGTCGAGCGCGACCCGCACGTTGCCGTGCGTGAGCACGCCCATCGCGGCGAGCACGTGCGACGGCTCGAGCGTGCTCGCGGTGCACGCCGACCCGGACCCGACGGCGATCCCGGCCCGGTCGAGCTCGGTGAGCAGCGCCTCGCCGTCGACGTAGAGGAACGAGAACGTCACGACGTGGGGGAGCCGGTCGCGCGGGTCGCCGACGACCTCGACGTCGGGGATCGCCGCCACGGCGGCCCGCACCCGGTCGACGAGCGCGCGGCGCCGGGCGTCCTCGGCCTGCCGGTCGGCCGTGACCGCCTGGAGCGCGACGGCCGCCGCGAGCGCCGCCGGGACGCTCACGCCCCCGGGTGCCCACGGGTCGGGGTCCTCCGGGCCGGGCGGCACGAGCCGGACGCGGCCGCGCGCGGCCAGCACGCCGACGCCCGCCGGGGCGCCCCAGTCGGCCGGGTCGGCGGCGAGCAGGTCCCACGCGGGCGAGACCTCGGCGTGCCCGAGGCTCGCGCCGGCGTCGACGAGCAGCGGCACGCCGGCGGCGCGCGCGGCCGCGTGGACCTCCTCGACGGGCTGCAGGGTGCCGACCTCGCCGTTGGCGTGCTGCAGCGCGGCGAGCGCGACGCCGGGCGCGGCGACGGCGTCGGACATCGCGGCGGCGTCCACGCGGCCCAGCCGGTCGACCGCCACGTCGACGCGGCGTCCGCCGTGCGTGGCGGCCGCCTGCTCGGCCGCGTGCAGGACGGCGGCGCGCTCGACCGCGCTCACGACGACGTCGCCGCCCGCCCTGCGCCGGCCCGTCGCCGCCGCGAGCACGCCCGCGTGGAGCGCGGTCGTGTGGCTGTGGGTGAGACGCACCTCCTCGGTGCGTGCGCCCAGGACCGCGGCGACGGCCTCGCGCGCGCCGTCGAGCAGCGCCGCGGCGCGGCGGCCCTCGGCGTGCAGGCGCCGGGGGTCGGCCCAGCCGTCATCGACCGCCTGCAGGAACGCCTGGCGCGCCAGCGGGTGCCACGGCGCACGCCCGCCGTTGTCGAGGTGCACGCGCGCGGGCGCGTCGCGGGTGGTGTCGGTCACACGGTCTCCATGTCGTCTCAGGGTTCCGCCTCCGATGCTGCCACCGTTCCGCGGCGCCGGGGCGGGCGATTTCTGACACGCGGCGGGCATGTGTCCTGAACTGGCCGGATGGCGACGGGAGGTGCGCGCCGCGTCACGTAGGAAGCGGGAGATTCTGGCGTCGAACTCGTGAAGGGCGCGATAGGCTGCATCCCATCGAGGACGAAGGTCCTGCCCGCACGCCCTGGACTCGGTGGCGTGGGGGTCGGACGTGACGTGAAAGGCCTCCCTTGCACTCGAAGCCCCCCACCCGCACCCGGCGGCAGGTCATGCTGCGGACGACAGCGCTCGCCGCCGTCGTCGCGCTGCTGGCCGCCGGCTGCGCCAGCGAGACCGTCCAGCGTGGATATCTCCCCGGCTACAGCGACGGGGAGGTGACCAACCACACCGAGCGGATGACCAACCTGTGGGTCGGCTCCTGGATCGCCGCGCTCGTCGTCGGCGTGATCACGTGGGGCCTGATGCTCTGGTGCGTCGCCGCCTACCGCAAGCGCCGCGACGACCACCAGCTGCCGGTGCAGACCCGCTACCACATGCCGCTCGAGATCATGTACACGGCCGTGCCGATCATGATGGTCCTCGTGCTCTTCTACTACACCGACCGCGACATGTCGGCGGTGCAGGACACGAGCGCCGAGCCGGACGTGAACATCCAGGTCATCGGCAAGCAGTGGAGCTGGGACTTCAACTACCTCGACGACGACGTGTACGACACCGGGCAGCAGCTGCTCGACGTCGGCGGCACGACGGCCGAGGACGCGGTCGACGGCGCCCCGGGCACGTCGCAGCAACTGCCGACCCTGTACCTCCCGGTCGGCGAGACGGTCGAGTTCACGGTCGACTCGCGCGACGTCATCCACTCGTTCTGGATCCCGGCGTTCCTCTACAAGCAGGACATGATCCCGGGCCGGACCAACACGTTCCAGGTGACCCCGACGCGCGAGGGCACGTACGCCGGCAAGTGCGCCGAGCTCTGCGGCGAGTTCCACTCGGGCATGCTCTTCAACGTCAAGGTCGTCGACCGGGCCGAGTACGACGCCCACATCGAGGAGCTGCGCGCCGCGGGTCAGACCGGTGAGCTGGGCATGGACCTGAACCGCCAGCAGCGCGACTACGAGCGGTACTCCGGTACCGAGGAGGCCGAGCACTGATGGCCACGAGCTTCGACACCGTCAACGCCGAGCCGACCGAGGCGGTCCCCGGTCTGTCGCCCAAGCGGCAGCACCTCGGCCGCACCGTGGTCAAGTGGATCACCTCCACCGACCACAAGACGATCGGCTACATGTACCTGATCACGTCGTTCTTCTGGTTCGCGGTGGGCGGCATCCTCGCCCTGCTCATCCGCGCCGAGCTCTTCACGACCGGCATCCAGATCGTGCAGAGCAAGGAGCAGTACAACCAGCTCTTCACGATGCACGGCACGATCATGCTGCTGATGTTCGCGACGCCGCTGTTCGCCGGCTTCGCCAACGTCATCATGCCGCTGCAGATCGGTGCGCCCGACGTCGCGTTCCCGCGGCTCAACATGTTCGCGTACTGGCTGTTCCTGTTCGGCGGCCTCATCGCCGCCGGCGGCTTCTTCACGCCGCAGGGCGCGGCGTCGTTCGGCTGGTTCGCCTACGCACCGCTGTCCAACACGACGTTCAGTCCAGGGCTCGGAGGCGACCTGTGGGTCTTCGGGCTCGCGCTGTCCGGCTTCGGCACGATCCTCGGTGCGGTCAACTTCATCACCACGATCATCACGATGCGCGCTCCGGGCATGACGATGTTCCGGATGCCGATCTTCACGTGGAACACCCTGGTCACGAGCCTGCTCGTGCTCATGGCGTTCCCGCCGCTGGCCGCGGCGCTCTTCGCGCTCGGCGCCGACCGCCGCTTCGACGCGCAGGTCTTCAACCCGGACAACGGCGGTGCCATCCTCTGGCAGCACCTGTTCTGGTTCTTCGGGCACCCTGAGGTGTACATCATCGCGCTGCCGTTCTTCGGCATCGTGTCCGAGGTGCTGCCGGTGTTCAGCCGCAAGCCGATCTTCGGCTACAAGGGCCTCGTCTACGCGACCATCGCGATCGCGGCCCTGTCCGTGACGGTGTGGGCCCACCACATGTACGTCACCGGCGCGGTCATGCTCCCGTTCTTCGCGTTCATGACGATGCTCATCGCCGTGCCGACGGGCGTGAAGTTCTACAACTGGATCGGCACGATGTGGCGCGGCAAGCTCACGTTCGAGACGCCGATGCTCTGGTCGATCGGCTTCCTCGTCACGTTCCTCTTCGGCGGCCTGACGGGCATCATCCTGTCGAGCCCGGCGCTCGACTTCCACCTGTCCGACTCGTACTTCGTCGTGGCGCACTTCCACTACGTCGTGTTCGGCACCGTGGTGTTCGCGATGTTCGCCGGCTTCTACTTCTGGTGGCCCAAGTTCACGGGCCGGATGCTCGACGAGCGGCTCGGCAAGGTCCACTTCTGGCTGCTGTTCATCGGCTTCCACATGACGTTCCTCATCCAGCACTGGCTGGGCGTCGAGGGCATGCCGCGCCGCTACGCGGACTACATGCCCGACGAGGGCTTCCTCTGGGAGAACCAGGTCTCGACCGTCGGCGCCTTCATCCTCGCCGCGTCGACGCTCCCGTTCCTCTGGAACGTGTACGCCACGTGGCGCAACGCGCCCAAGGTCACGGTCGACGACCCGTGGGGCTACGGCCGCTCGCTCGAGTGGGCCACGTCCTGCCCGCCGCCGCGGCACAACTTCACGTCGCTGCCGCGCATCCGCAGCGAGTCGCCGGCGTTCGACCTGCACCACCCCGAGGTCGTCGCCATGGAGCACCCGCAGCTCGAGCCGGGCGCGCTCGACCAGGTCTACGGCGGCCCCAACCGCACGGGCCAGGCGTCCCTCGCCGAGGAGCGCCGGGCGCAGGACTACCCCGAGAAGCACAGCTCCAGCACGACCGTCATCGACTCCCAGCGACCCGAGGACGAGGAGACCGGCAAGTGAAGATCGAGATCAGGCTCTTCCTCTGGCTTGCGCCGTTCTTCCTCGCGGCCGGCGTCGTCTACGGCTTCCTGACCAACTGGGAGGAGCCGGTCGGCTACCTGGGCATGCCGCTCGTCGGCGGGCTCATGGCGATGGTCGGCGCCTACCTGGCGCTGACCGCGCGCCGGATCGACCCGCGTCCCGAGGATGACGAGGAGGGCGAGATCGCCGACGGCGCAGGCGACCAGGGCGTGTACTCGCCGTGGAGCTGGTGGCCGCTCGTGATCGGTGCCGCCGCCGCGGTCGGGTTCCTCAGCCTCGCCGTCGGCTGGTGGGTCATGTACATCGGTCTGATCCTCGGGGTCATCGGCCTCGTCGGCTGGGTGTTCGAGTACTCCCGCGGTCAGCACGCGCACTGACGCTCGCTCGAAGGGCCCCGCTCGCCGTCCTGGCGCGCGGGGCCCTTCTGCATCTTCGGCACCGTCTCCGCGACGTGTCCCTGAACGTCGCCCTCCCGATGCCTGTCGGCGACGAACGGAGCCGCACGTGCCCGACGCCGGCACCGCGGCCGCGCACGTCCGTCCCTGAAGGTCGCCCTCCCGGCGCGCTTCGGCGACGAACGGAGACGTACGTGCCGGCGTGGTAGCCGTCGACCTCAGGGGAGGGTCCCATCCGCGGGGAGATGCGACAGGGCCCCGCACGCGTCGCGTGCGGGGCCCTGAGGCGTTTCTGGGACGGGAAGCTCAGGCGGGGACGATCAGGCCCGCGGTCTGCGTCCTGGCCCGCTGGAGGCGCTCCTCGGCGTCGGCCCAGTTGACGATGTTCCACCACGCCTTGATGTAGTCGGGGCGGACGTTGAGGTAGTCGAGGTAGTAGGCGTGCTCCCAGCAGTCGAGCAGCACGATGGGCGTGAGGCCGAGCGTGATGTTGCCCTGCTGGTCGTACAGCTGGACGATGACGAGCTTCTGGCCGATCGAGTCCCACGCGAGGATCGCCCAGCCGGAGCCCTGCACGCCCGTCGCGACGGCGGTGAAGTGCGCCTTGAACTTCTCGAAGGAGCCGAAGTGCTCGTCGATCGCGGCGCCGATCTCGCCGGTCGGCTCGCCGCCGCCCTCGGGGGAGAGGTTCGTCCAGAACGCCGAGTGGTTGACGTGGCCGCCGAGGTTGAACGCGAGGTTCTTCTCGTGGAGGTTGACCGAGGCGAGGTCGCCCTTGTCGCGCGCCTCCTCGAGCTTCTCGAGCGCGGTGTTCGCGCCCGTCACGTACGTGTTGTGGTGCTTCGAGTGGTGCAGCTCCATGATCTTGCCCGAGATGTGGGGCTCGAGCGCACCGTAGTCGTAGGTGAGGTCAGGGAGCGTGTAGACAGCCATGCTGAGGTACCTCCTCGATCGGGCCGCACGCCACGGCAGGCGTGCGGCGGGGACGTCGTCGTACCGGACCGGACGAACTCACCGGTCGTCGTGGTGCCGGCGCCGCGGACCGCCGGCCCGCGGCGCCGGCACCACCCGAGAACGACGGTGACCCGCGCACCGCTCCCGCACGAGCGGGGTCGAGGTGCACGGGCCACCGTCCTAGCCTGCAGGAGTCTCAGCGCTCCCGCTCGACGTTTCCGGACCCCGAGACCAGCTCGGGAGTGCCGTGGTGCGCCTCGATCTCGTCGTGCTCGCCGTGGGCGTGAGCGGCCGCGAGCTCGGCGGGCGTCACCGGCTCGACGCGGTCCTCGAAGAAGAACCGCGACAGGCGCTGCCACAGACGGTCGACCTTGTAGCCCTTGCGACGGACACCGCGCGCATCCGTGGCCGGCGCGATCTCGAGGGGCCGGTGCGCCTCGTAGTTGACGCGCAGCCAGCGCTCCTGCTCGTCGAGCGGGCGGTGGACCTCGATGTACTCGCCGTTCGCGAAGCGCACGATGCGGCCCGTCTCGTGCCCGTGGAGCACGAGCTCGCGGTCCTTGCGCTGCAGGCCCAGGCAGATCCGCTTGGTGACCCAGAAGGCGAAGACCGGGCCGACGAAGAACAGGATCCGCAGCACCCACGTGATCGCGTTGAGGGACATATCGAAGTGCGTCGCCACGAGGTCGTTCGAGCCCGCGACGGCCAGGATGACGAAGGCCGTCAGGAAGGCCACGCCGAGGCCCGTACGGACCGGGACGTTGCGCGGACGGTCGAGCACGTGGTGCTCGCGGGTGTCGCCCGTGACCTTCGCCTCGATGAACGGGTAGGCGAACAGGAACGTGAAGAGCAGGCCGGGGACGACCACCGCGGGGATGAGCACGTTCAGCGAGAGCGTGTACCCGGCGATGACCCACTCGGTGCCCTGGCCGGGCATGAGACGCAGCGATCCCTCGAGGAACAGCATGTACCAGTCGGGCTGGGCGCCGGCGGAGACCGGCGAGGGGTCGTAGGGCCCGTAGTTCCAGACGTTGTTGATCGCCATCGTGCCGCCCATGAGGGCCAGCACGCCGAAGATGATGAAGAAGTTGCCACCCATCTTCGTGGCGAACGCCGGGACCGCGGGGGAGCCGACGACGTTCCGGTCGGTGCGGCCGCCGCCCGGGTACTGCGTGTGCTTGTTGAGCACCATGAGGAACAGGTGCAGGCCGATGAGCGCGAGCAGCAGCGCCGGCACGACCAGGATGTGCAGCGTGAACAGGCGCGGGATGATGTGCTCGCCCGGGAACTCGCCACCGAAGATGAAGTACGACATGTACGAGCCGATCACGGGGATCGACTTGACCACGCCGTCGGTGATGCGCAGGCCGTTGCCGGACAGGACGTCGTCGGGCAGCGAGTAGCCGGTGAAGCCGGCGGCCAGACCGAGGATGAGCATCGTCACGCCGACGAGCCAGTTGATCTCGCGCGGCTTGCGGAAGGCGCCCGTGAAGAACACGCGCATCATGTGGACGACGATGCCGGCCATGAAGACGAGCGCGGACCAGTGGTGGATCTGCCGCATGAGCAGACCGCCGCGCACCTCGAACGACAGGTCGAGCGTCGACGCGAACGCGACCGACATGAGCTGGCCCTGCATCGAGGCCGGGCCCTCGCCGTGGTAGTGCGTGAGCGCCATCGACGGCTCGAAGAACATCGTGAGGAAGAACCCGGACAGGATCAGGATCACGAACGAGAAGAGCGCGATCTCGCCCAGCATGAACGACCAGTGGTCCGGGAAAACCTTGCGGACGAGCTGCTTGGTCAGGACCCCGACCTTGGTCCGCTGGTCCAGGTAGTCGGCGGCCTTGCCGATCGGTGTGGTCGCCTCGGGGGAGTGGGTCGTGGTGCTCACTTCAGGCGCTCCCAGTAGCTCGGGCCGATGGGCTCGGCGAAGTCGTCCTGCGCCACGAGGTAGCCCTCGTCGTCGACCGTGATCGGCAGCTGGGGCAGCGGCCGGTTCGCCGGGCCGAACACGACCTTGGCACCGTCGGAGATGTCGAAGGTCGACTGGTGGCACGGGCACAGCAGGTGGTGCGTCTGCTGCTCGTACAGGGCGACCGGGCAGCCGACGTGGGTGCAGATCTTCGAGTAGGCGACGATGCCGTCGTACGACCAGGTCTCGCCCTCGGGCGACTGGTCGGCCTTGAGGTCCTGCGGGTTGAGCCGGACCAGGAGGACGACGGCCTTCGACTTCTCGGTGATCCACTCGTGCGACTCGCGCATCTCCTCGTCGACGTCGGGGATGACGTGGGCGACGGAGCCGACGGTGAGGTCGGCGGCCTTGATGGGCCGACCCGAGGGGTCGTAGGCCAGGCGCGTGCCGGTCTTCCAGAGGGTGTGGCGGAATTTGCCGACGTTCCAGTCGCCGCCCACGCTCGAGACGAGCGGCACGGCGATGGTGAGCGGGAACAGGGCGAGGGCCGAGACGACGGCGCCCTTGAGCACGCCGCGGCGCGGGAGGCCCGAGTCCTCGTAGCCGTCCTTGAAGGCCTGCGCGACGACGGTGCGCACCTCGTCGGAGCTGCGGCTGTCGTGCCGCTCCTCGATGTGCTCGTGGTTCGACATGAGGGTCTTGGCCCAGTGCACGGCCCCGAACCCGAGGCCGAGCAGGGAGACGGCCATGCCCACGCCGAGGAGCACGGTCGAGAGACGGGTGCCCGCGGTCGTGCCGTCGGGGCGCACGGCGAAGTAGGCGACGACGGTGCCAATCGTGCCGAGGATCGACAGCACGAAGAGCAGGACGACGATGCGCTCGTTGCGCTTCGCGGCCTTCGGGTCGATGTCGGCCAGGCGCGGCTTGTGCTCCGGGAGGCCCGGGTCGACGAACCGGTCGGGGTGCGTCGTGGTCCCGTTGCCCGCCGCGGTGACGTCCTGCGACGGCTTGGGGTTGACGTTCTGGCTCACGAGGACTTCGCTCCGATCCACACTGCGGCGCCGATGAGGAGGCCCATGCCGACGACCCAGGCCCAGACGCCCTCGCTCACGGGACCGAGGGAGCCGAGGCTGATGCCGCCCGCCGAGCCCTCACGCTGCTCGACGAGGAACGCGATGATGTCCCGCTTCTCCTCCGGCGTGATGTTGGCGTCGTTGAAGACCGGCATCGACTGCGGGCCGGTCACCATGGCCTGGTAGATGTTGCGCTCCGAGACGTCCCACAGCGCGGGCGCCCACTTGCCCTCGGACAGCGCACCGCCCGCACCCACGGCGTTGTGGCACATGGCGCAGTTGGTGCGGAAAAGCAGGGCGCCGTTGGAGGCGTCGCCGAGAGCCGGGTCGACCTGCTCGTCCGTGGGGATCGCCGGGCCCGGGCCGAGCGAGGCGACGTAGGCGGCGAGGGCCGCCGTCTGCTCCTCGTTCATCTGGCGCGGCTTGTCCTGGGCCTGCGGACCGTTCATCTGCATGGGCATGCGGCCGGTCGAGACCTGGAAGTCGACCGCGGCGGCGCCCACGCCCACGAGGGACGGCACCTCGGACGTGCCCTCGGCGTTGGGGCCGTGGCAGGTGGCGCAGTTGGCCTGGAAGAGCTTCTTCCCGGTCTCGATGTCCGCGGTGCTGGCGGTGTCGGCGGTGGCCGGACTCGGGGCAAGGACGGCGTAGACGCCGCCCGTGACCAGCAGCGCCAGCAGCAGCAGCACGACCGGGGCGGCCCGGTGGTGCCTGCGGGCGGCGAGTGCCTTCACGAAATGATCCTCGTCTCGCAGATGGAAGGTGCAGGGTCAGGAGGTGCCGGCTCGCCGCCGGCGACGGTCAGCGCAGGAGGTAGATGACGGCGAAGAGCGCGATCCACACCACGTCGACGAAGTGCCAGTAGTACGACGTGACGATGCCGGTGGTCGCCTCGTGGTGGCCGAAGTTCCGGGCGGCGAACGAGCGGCCGAGCAGGAACAGGAACGCGATCAGACCGCCCACGACGTGCAGGCCGTGGAAGCCCGTCGTCAGGTAGAAGACCGAGCCGTAGGCGCTCGACGACAGCGTCACGCCGTGGTGCACGAGCTCGGCGTACTCGAAGATCTGCCCGCCGATGAAGAACGCGCCCATGAGGTAGGTCAGCGTCATCCACTCGTTCATGCCCCAACGGTTGACCTGCAGCAGCGAGCCCGTCCGCACGGGCTGGAACCGCTCCGCCGCCCACACGCCGAACTGGCACGTCACCGACGACAGCACCAGGACCGTGGTGTTGATCGCGGCGAACGTCAGGTTCAGCTTCTCGGTCTCCGCGGCCCACTCGGCGTCGGGCATCACGGAGCGCACGGTGAAGTACATCGCGAACAGGCCCGCGAAGAACATCAGCTCGCTCGCGAGCCACACGATCGTCCCGACCGACACCGGGTTCGGACGGTTGACGCTCACGTGCTGGTGGGCATGGGGGGCAGCAGCCGTTGCGGTCGACACGTGAGCCATTATTGCTGACAACAGGCCGGTCCGAGCCACCCGGTGGCGTCGTTCGTGGGGATCTCATCCACAGAATCTGCGGAATCTCGCCACTCGGCCGTCGCGATCTGACGTATCGGCGCAGAGTGCCACGAAAACGCCACGAGATCGGGCTGACCGAGGTGACGCGGGTGTGCCACGATGCCAGCAAACACCGTCGAGACCCGCGCCGGCCGGCCGGGTCCCACCCCACGCGTCTGCGGAGGCGATGCACATGTCGGACCACGCGACGGACCGGACGGCGCAGCCCGGTCCCCGTGTCCTGCTCTACAGCGACGACCGGACGGTGCGCGAGCAGGTGCGCCTGGCCGTCGGGCCGCGCCTGGGAGCGCACGAACCCGAGATCGCGTGGACCGAGGTGGCCACGCCGAGCGCCGTGGTCGCCGCGGCCGACGGCAAGGCGTGGGACCTGCTCGTGCTCGACGGCGAGGCCGACAAGGCCGGCGGCATGGGGCTGTGCCGCCAGCTGAAGAACGAGGTGTACGAGTGCCCGCCCGTGCTCGTGCTCACGGCGCGGGCCGAGGACGCGTGGCTCGCGTCGTGGTCGCTCGCCGACGCGGTCGTGTCGCGGCCGCTCGACGCCTTCGAGCTGCAGAAGGCCGTCTCCTCCCTCCTGTCCTGACCGCGCGCCCCGTCGGCCCCGGCCGGCCGGGAGCGCCACCACGCCCGACCCCCACCGAAGGAACGCCGTGCCCAGCACCGACGCCACGCCCTCCGCCCCGCCGGCCCCCGCCGTCGCGACCTGGCCGGAGCTGCTCACGCAGCTCGTGCAGGGCCAGGACCTCACGGCCGAGCAGGCGGCGTGGGCCATGGACGAGGTCATGTCCGGCGAGGTTTCGCCGGTGCGGCTCGCGGGCTTCCTCGTGGGGCTGCGCGCCAAGGGCGTCACGGTCACCGAGCTCACCGCGCTCGCCGACGCGATGCTCGGGCACGCCCGGCGCCTGGAGGTCGAGGGCCCGTCGGTGGACATCGTCGGCACCGGCGGCGACCGCGCGCACACCGTGAACGTCTCCACGATGGCGGCGATCGTGCTCGCCGGCGCCGGCGTGCGCGTCGTCAAGCACGGCAACCGCGCGGCGTCGTCGTCGTCCGGCTCGGCCGACGTCCTCGAGGCGCTCGGGATCCGGCTCGACCACCCGCCGGAGCGGGTCGCCGAGCTCGCCGACGAGGTCGGCATCACCTTCTGCTTCGCGCAGGTGTTCCACCCGTCGATGCGGCACGCCGGCGTCGCGCGCAAGGACCTCGGCATCCCGACGGTGTTCAACTTCCTCGGCCCGCTGACGAACCCGGCCCAGCCGCGCGCGACGGCGGTCGGCTGCGCCGACCCCGTCATGGCGCCGAAGATGGCCGGCGTGTTCGCCGCGCGCGGGACGCAGGCCCTCGTCTTCCGCGGCGACGACGGGCTCGACGAGCTCGCGGCGACGGGCGGCGCGACCGTGTGGGAGGTGCGTGACGGCGACGTCACCGAGCAGCGGCTCGACGCCGCCGCCGACCTGGGGCTGCAGCGCATCCGCGTCGAGGACCTGCGGGGCGCCGACGCGGTGCACAACGCCGCGGTGGCGCGCGACCTGCTCGACGGCGCGCACGGGGCCGTCCGCGAGACGGTCCTGCTCAACGCGGCCGCCGCGCTGGTCGCCGACGGCCGCCTGTCCGGCACCGCGTCGGGATCGCTCGTCGAGCGCCTGCAGGCCGGCCTCGAGCACGCCGCGCGCAGCGTCGACGACGGCGCCGCGGCCGACGTGCTCCGCCGGTGGGCCGAGGCCTCGTCCCGCTGACGCGCCGGGGGTGCGGGCGCGCGGTCGCGCCCCGGATCAGTCCAGGCCGAGGGCGAACGCCTGCTCGAGGTCGACGCTCGAGTAGGTGCGGAACGCGATGAGCGTCTCGGTGCGCAGCACGCCCGGGACCTTGGAGATGCCGTCCGCGATGACGGTCGCCAGCGCGTCGTGCTCGCGGACGCGCACCATGGCGACGAGGTCGGCCTTGCCCGTGACGGAGTAGACCTCGCTCACGCCCTTGAGCTCGGTCACCTCGTTCGCGACCTCGGGGATGCGGTCCGGTTCGGTGTCGATGAGCACGATCGCGGTCAGCATGCGGCCATCGTAGCCACGCGGGCCCTGACCTCGCCGGACGCCCACGCCAGGTCCGCGTGCGCGGCCGCGGACCGCACCGGGCAGGCCCACGGGTCGCTCACGTGCACCAGGCGGGTCCCGGGCTGGTCGAGCCAGCCGAGGACGAGCGCCGCCTCCTCGGGGTGGCACGCCGGGGCCGGCGGGACCGGCGGCTCGACCGCCTCCGCCGTCGCGCGCAGGGCGTCCACCACGGGCAGCGGGTCCTCGTCGGGGCGGGTCACGGCCGTCGCGGCGAGCCGCCCGTGCTTGACGACGACGAGCTCCCAGCCGCCCGACGCCGTCGCACGGGCGGCGACGATCTCGGCGCACCGCGCGAGCGGCGCGAGGCGCTGCGCCCGCCCGGCCCCCTGCACGAACGCCCGCAGCCGGGCCGTGACGTGGCCGGCCTCCTCGTAGCGCTGCTCGGCGGCGAGCCGCGCGATGCGCTCGGACAGCGCCCGCACGACGGGCGACGGGTCGCCCGTGAGCGCCTCGGCCGCGACCCGCGCGACCTCCGCGTACGCGTCGTCCGGGCCCTGCGTCGTCGTGCACGGGGCCGAGCAGCGCCCCATGCCCGCCAGCGCGCACGGGCTGCCCGCGACCCGCGCGACGCGGGGCAGCCGGGCCGTGCACTGCCGCAGCGGCAGGGCGTCGTGCAGCGCGTCGACCGCGTCCTGCGCGGCGCGCCGCGACCCGAACGGACCGATGTGCGGCGTCCCGTCCCGCACGTCACGGACCACCGACAGCCGCGGGTACGGCTCGTCGGTCAGCCGGACCCAGGCGTGGCGCTCCGGGTGCTTCGAGCGGCGGTTGTACCGGGGCGCGTGCTCGGTGATGAGCCGCAGCTCGCGCACCTGCGCCTCGAGCGGCGTCGCGCACACCACGGGAGTGACGGCGTGCGCGATGCGCACCATCTCGGTGATGCGGCGGCGCTTCTCGCCCGCCGTGAAGTACGTGCGCACGCGCTTGCGGATGTTGGTCGAGGTGCCGACGTAGAGGACCTCGTCGCCCGGGCCGCGGAACAGGTAGACGCCCGGGGCGTCCGGCAGCCCGTCGGCGAGGTGGCGCTTGCGCCGCACCTCGGGCGGCACCGGGTCGGCGGCGGTCGCGAGGTCCTCGAGGTGCGTCACGCCCAGCGGCGCGAGGCGCTCGAGCAGGCCGTGGAGCACGTCGACCGTCGCGCGCGCGTCGGCGAGCGCGCGGTGCTGCGGCGTCGTGCGGGCGCGGAAGAGCGCCGCGAGCGTGGACAGCTTGTGGTTGGGGGCCTCGTCGCGGGTGACGACGCGGCGCGCCAGCGGCACCGTGTCGACGACGCGGAAGCCCGGCCACGGGTACCCGAGGCGCTCGCACGCCGCGCGCAGGAAGCCGACGTCGTACGGGGCGTTGTGCGCCACGAGCACGGACCCGCGCGCGAACTCCAGGAAGCTCGGCAGCACGAGGGCGAGGTCGGGGGCGGTGGCGACCATCGCCGTCGTGATGCCCGTGAGCCGGGCGACGAACGCCGGCACGGGGTGGCCCGGGTTGACGAGCGACTGCAGCTCGCCGAGGACCTCGCCGCCGCGGACCTTCACCGCGCCGATCTCCGTGATGCCCGAGTCCTCGGTGCGCCCGCCCGTCGTCTCGAGGTCGACGACGACGAACGTCACGTCCCGCAGCGGCGTCCCCAGCTCCTCGAAGGACGGCTGGACGACGACGGGGGACGTGCTCGGCATGGCCCGGACCGTATCCGGACCTACCGACACGCCCCCCGTGCGCCGGGTCGAGCGCCCTCGTCAGCGGGCGGACGTCTCGCGGGTGTCCTCGTAGAGCTTGTCGATCTCCGCCGCGAAGTCCTTGACGAACACGTGGCGGCGCACGCTCTGCTTCGGCGTCAGGTAGCCGTTCTCGATCGTCAGGTCGCCGTCGAGCACCGCGAACTTGCGGATCGACTCGGCCTTCGACACGGCCTTGTTGGCCCGCGCGACGGCGGCGTCGAGCGCGGCGAGGACGTCCGGGTCGTCCTTCGCCTGCGCGGGCGTCATCTCCGGCTTGCCGTGCATCTTGAGCCAGCCCGGCAGCCCCTCGGCGTCGAGCGTGACGAGCGCGCCGATGAACGGGCGGTTGTCGCCCACGACGACGCACTGGCTGACGAGCGCGTGCGCGCGGATGCGGTCCTCGAGCACCGCCGGCGCGACGTTCTTGCCCGCCGCGGTGACGATGATCTCCTTCTTGCGCCCCGTGATGGTGAGGAAGCCGTCGTCGTCGAGCGTGCCGAGGTCGCCCGTGCGGAACCACTCGCCGTCGAACGCCTCGGCCGTGGCCTCGGGGTTGTTGTGGTAGCCGCGGAAGATGTGGATGCCGCGCAGCAGGATCTCGCCGTCGGGCGCGAGCTTGACGCCGCACCCGGGCAGCTGCGTCCCGACGGTGCCGATCTTCGTCGCGTCGGGCCGGTTGACGGACGTCGGCGCGGTCGACTCCGTGAGCCCGTAGCCCTCGAGCACCGTGAGGCCCAGGCCGCGGAAGAAGTGCCCCAGGCGCTCGCCGAGCGGGCCGCCGCCGGAGACGGCGTGCCTCGCCTGGCCGCCGAGGACCGCCCGCAGCTTGCTGTAGACGAGCTTGTCCGCGACCTTGTGCTGCACGTTCAGCCAGAGCGACGGCCCCTTGGGGGTGTCGAGGGCGCGCGACCACTCGATCGCCGTCGCCGCCGCCCAGTGGAAGATCTTGAGCTTGCCGCCGGCCGCGGCCTTCTGCTCGGCCGAGTTGTAGACCTTCTCGAACACGCGCGGGACCGCGAGGATGTACGTCGGGCGGAACGACTCCAGGCCCGCCGTGACGGTCTTGAGGTCGCCCCAGTGCCCGAGCACCGTGCCGGCGGCGATCGCGAGCACCTCGACGAAGCGCGCGAACACGTGCGCGAGGGGCAGGAAGAGCAGCGTGCGGCCGCCCTCGGTGAACACGGTCGGGACGGCCTCGACCGCGTTGACCGCGAGCGAGGCGAAGTTGCCGTGCGTCAGCTCGGCGCCCTTCGGGCGGCCCGTGGTGCCCGAGGTGTAGATGATCGTGGCCAGGTCGTCGAGGTTCGCGAGCGCGCGGCGGCGGGCGATCTCGTCGTCCGGCACGTCCGCGCCCGCGGCGACGAGCGCGTCGATCCCGCCCTGGTCGATCGTCAGCACCTCGCGCAGCGCGGGCGCGTCGTCGGACACCTCGGCCACGGTCGCCGCGTGATCCGGCGTCTCGACCACCAGCAGCCGCACGTCGGCGTCGGTGAGGATCCACTGGACCTGCTCGGCCGACGACGTCTCGTAGATGGGCACGGGGACCGCGCCGGCCGCCCACGCGGCGAAGTCGAGGAGCGTCCACTCGTACCGCGTCTTCGACATGATGCCGACGGCGTCGCCCGGCTCGACCCCCTTGGCGACCAGCCCCTTCGCCACCGCGACGACCTCGGCGTCGAACGCCGCACCCGTCAGGGGCGTCCACCCGCCGGCGCCGTCGGTGCGCTCGATGATCGTCGCGGCGGGGTCCTTGGCGACGCGCTGCGCGAGGACGTCGTTCATGTTCGACGTCGGGGGCAGCTCCACGAGCTGCGGGATGGTGATCTCGTCCATGCTGACTCCACTGGCAGGGCTGGTCCGTGGCCGTCACGATACCGGGTCTCAGGCCCGCCGTGTGACAGTCCTCACCGGGATCCGGACCGGTCGGCACGCGCGCGCTCCGGCATGACTAGTCTGGCCCCAGCGCGCCGATCGCGCAGTCCCTTCCGCCGCCGTGCGCGGCGGTCCCGACGGAGAATCGTGAGGACGTACGCATGCACGCCATCGGAGTCGACATCGGCGGCACCAAGATCGCCGTGGGCGTGGTGGACGAGGCCGGCAAGATCCTCGCCCAGGTCCGCCGCGACACCGACGCCGACGACGTGGCGGGCATCGACCGTGCGATCGCCGACGCCTGCGCCGAGCTGGCCAAGGAGCACGAGGTCGGCGCGATCGGCCTCGCCGCCGCCGGCTTCGTGAGCCCGGACCGCACCTCGGTCCTCTTCGCGCCCAACATCGCGTGGCGCGAGTACCCGCTCGCCGCCCGCGTCGGTGCGCTGCTCGACCTCGACGTCCCGATCGTCGTCGAGAACGACGCCAACGCCGCCGGGTGGGCCGAGTTCCGCTTCGGCGCCGCGCGCGACGCGACGGACATGCTCATGCTCACCGTCGGCACCGGGCTCGGCGGCGCGATCGTCGTCGACCGCGAGCTCGTGCGCGGCAAGTGGGGCGTGGCGGCCGAGGTCGGCCACATGCGCGTCGTGCCGGGCGGGCACTACTGCGGCTGCGGCCACGAGGGCTGCTGGGAGCAGTACGCGTCGGGCAGCGCCCTGACGCGCGACGCCCGCCACGCCGTGATCGCCCAGCCGCACCGCGCCGGGCGCCTGCTCGCGCTCGCGGGCGGCGACGCGGACGCCGTCACCGGCCCCATGGTCACCACGGCCGCCAAGGAGGGCGACGAGCTCTCGGTCGAGCTCCTGGCCAACCTCGGGCGCTGGGTGGGCGAGGGCGCCGCGTCCGTCGCCGCGCTGCTGGACCCCGAGCTCATCGTCGTGGGCGGCGGCGTCGGCGCCGCGGGCGAGCTGCTGCTCACGCCGATCCGCAAGGCCTACGAGTCCCAGCTCTCCGCGCTCGGGCACCGCCCGGTCGCCCAGATCGAACTCGCCGAGCACGGCAACGAGGCGGGCATCGTGGGCGCGGCCGACCTGGCCCGGCGCTGAGCGCCGGCGCACGCCCGTGCCGGCGCCGGCACGGGCGGCGGCCGCGCGGGGGTCAGACGACGGCGCCCGGGTCGGTGTCGTCCGGGTCGCGCCGGTGCGGCATGCGCCAGACGAGCACCGCGACGGCCCCGACGAACAGCGCCCCGCCGAGCGGCCCCAGCCAGGACGGCAGGGCGACCGCGGGCACGGGCGAGCGCAGCACGACGCCCAGCACCGTGAGCACCGGGACGCCGACCGCGAGCGTCCACGCGAGCGTCATCAGCGGGTCGTGCGACAGCACCGGCTCGGGCTCGGGCGGCGTGAAGTGGCTGTCGGCCTCCTCCAGCGCCTCGACCTCCGGCGTCGTGGGCCAGTCGCGCGGGCCGGCGGGCCGCGCCTGCGGCTCGGGCGTCACGGGCACGACGAGGCGGGCCGTGTCGGCGGGACCGCCGTCACGGTCGGCGTCGTCGTCGGCGCGCCCCGCGTCGCCGGGCACGTCCGGCTCGCCGAGCCGGTCGACGATCTCGGCCCAGCGTGCCTCGACGTCCTCGTCCGCGAGCGGCTCGGGCGACGGCGTCGCCGCCCGGTCGGGCTCGTCGCGGTCGCCGAGGTCTCCGGAGTCCGGGTTCGGTGCGGCCATGGGTTCACTCTATTGTCGTCTGCGACGCTTGGGGTGCCGGCGCGGTGCCGGAGCGTGCCCGCACGGGGTCGGCGAGGAGGACCGTTGTTCTACTGGGTGATGAAGCACGTGCTGGTCGGGCCGTTGCTCCGGCTGGCCTTCCGCCCGTGGACCAAGGGCGTCGAGAACGTCCCCGCCACCGGCGGTGCGATCCTCGCGAGCAACCACCTCGCCGTCATCGACTCGTTCGTGCTCCCGCTCGTGCTCGAGCGGCAGGTCCAGTTCCTGGGCAAGTCCGACTACTTCACGGGCACCGGCGTCAAGGGCCGGCTCGTGGCGGGCTTCATGCGCGGTGTCGGCACCATCCCGGTCGACAGGTCGGGCGGCAAGGCCAGCGAGGCCGCCCTGCGCACGGGCCTGCGGGTCCTGGCCGAGGGCGAGCTCTTCGGCATCTACCCCGAGGGCACCCGCAGCCCCGACGGGCGGCTCTACCGCGGGAAGACGGGCGTCGCACGCCTCGCGCTCGAGTCCGGCGCCCCCGTGATCCCGGTCGCGATGGTGGGCACCGACGTCGCGCAGCCGCTCGGCAAGGTCATCCCCAAGCCCATGCCGATCGGCGTCGTCATCGGCGAGCCGCTCGACTTCAGCCGGTACAAGGGCATGGAGAACGACCGCTTCGTCCTGCGCTCGGTGACCGACGAGATCATGTACGCGATCCTGCGCCTGAGCGACCAGGAGTACGTCGACGTCTACGCCGCGACCGCCAAGGCGCGCATCGCCGCGGGACTGCCGATCGACGCCAAGCCCGGCCGCCCCGCGGCGTCCCCGACACCCCCGACGCCCCCGGCGGCCGGTGAGACGGACGCCCGGTAGCCCTCGCGCTGCTCATAGGATGAGAGGGCTGTTCGTCCCCCAAACGAGAGGTAGCCCCTCATGTCGGTTCGTCGCGTGGCTCTCCTGACCGCCGGCGGCTTCGCCCCCTGCCTGTCGTCCGCCGTCGGCGGCCTCATCGAGCGGTACACCGAGCTCGACCCCTCGATCGAGATCATCGCCTACCAGTACGGCTACCACGGCCTGCTGACCGGCACCAAGATCGTGGTCGACGACGAGGGCCGCAAGAAGGCGGGCGTGCTGCACCGGTTCGGCGGCTCGCCGATCGGCAACTCGCGCGTCAAGCTGACCAACGCCGCCGACTGCGTCAAGCGTGGCCTGGTCGCCGAGGGTCAGGACCCGCTGCACGTCGCGGCCGAGCAGCTCAAGGCCGACGGCGTCGACGTCCTGCACACGATCGGCGGCGACGACACCAACACGACCGCGGCCGACCTCGCTGCCTACCTGCACGAGAACGGCTACGAGCTCACCGTCGTGGGCCTGCCGAAGACGATCGACAACGACGTCGTGCCGATCCGTCAGTCGCTCGGCGCGTGGACCGCGGCCGAGGAGGCCGCCGGGTTCGCGGCGAACATCATCGGCGAGCACCGCTCGGGCCCGCGCATGCTCATCGTGCACGAGGTCATGGGGCGCCACTGCGGCTGGCTCACCGCCGCGGCCGCCGCCGAGTACCGCACGTGGCTCGACGGGCAGGAGTGGGTGCCGTCCCTCGGCCTCACGCGCGAGCGCTGGGACGTCCACGCCGTGTTCCTTCCCGAGCTCGCGATCGACATCGACGCCGAGGCGGAGCGCCTCAAGGGCGTCATGGACGAGATCGGCAACGTCAACATCTTCCTGTCCGAGGGCGCGGGCATGCACGAGATCGTGGCCCAGCTCGAGGCGGCCGGCGAGGAGGTCCAGCGCGACCCGTTCGGCCACGTCAAGCTCGACACGATCAACCCGGGCCAGTGGTTCGCCAAGCAGTTCGCGGAGAAGCTGGGCGCCGAGAAGGTCATGGTCCAGAAGTCGGGCTACTACTCGCGCGCCGCGGCCGCGAACGCCGAGGACCTGCGCCTCATCAAGTCGATGACCGACTACGCGGTCGAGTGCGCGCTGCGCGGGGAGCCGGGAGTCATCGGCCACGACGAGGAGGACGGCGGCCGCCTCAAGGCCATCGCCTTCCCGCGCATCGCCGGCGGCAAGGCCTTCGACGTCTCGCAGGAGTGGTTCGCCGAGATGCTGTCGTCCATCGGCCAGCCGCTCGTGCCCGCCGCCCCCGCGGCGCACTGACGCGGGACGCACGATGAGCACCGCCGTCGACACCCCGACCTCGAGCAACGCACCGGAGGGCCTCGACCACTTCCGGACGCTCGAGGCGCGCCAGCAGCCCACGTGGCCCGACGCCGACGCGCTCGACGCCGTCGCGCGCCGGCTGTCCGTGGCCGCCCCGCTGGTCGTGCCGTCGGAGGCGGACACGCTCACGGAACGCCTCGCCGCGGCGGCCCGCGGCGAGGCGTTCCTCCTGCAGGGCGGTGACTGCGCCGAGACCTTCGCCGACGCGAACGCGACGCGCATCCGCAACAAGGTGCGCACGATCCTGCAGATGGCCGTGATCCTCACGCACGGGGCGAGCACCCCGGTGGTGAAGATGGGCCGGCTGGCCGGGCAGTACGCCAAGCCGCGCTCGTCGGACACCGAGACGCGCGACGGGGTCACGCTGCCCGCCTACCGCGGCGACATGGTCAACGGGCACGCGTTCACGCCCGAGGACCGCACGCCTGACCCGCGGCGCCTCGAGCAGGCGTACCGGATCTCGGCGGCCACCGCCAACGTCGTGCGCGCGTTCACCCAGGGCGGCTACGCCGACCTGCGCCGCGTGCACGAGTGGAACCAGGGGTTCATGCAGAACCCCGCGTACGCGCGCTACGAGCGCACCGCGACGGAGATCGACCGGGCGATCCGGTTCATGGAGGCGTGCGGCGCCGACTTCGACGCGCTGCGCACGGTCGAGTTCTACCTGTCGCACGAGGCGCTCATCCTCGACTACGAGCGGGCGCTGACCCGGATCGACGCGCGCACGGGCGCGGCGTACGACACGTCGGCGCACTTCCTGTGGATCGGCGAGCGCACGCGCCAGCTCGACGGCGCGCACGTCGACTTCCTGTCGCGCGTCGCCAACCCGGTCGGCGTCAAGCTCGGCCCGACGACGACGCCCGACGACGCGATCGCGCTCGCCGCCCGGCTCAACCCGGAGAACCGGCCGGGCCGCCTGACGTTCGTCACGCGCATGGGAGCGGGCCGCGTCCGGGACGTCCTGCCAGGCGTGGTCGAGAAGGTCACGGCCGCCGGCGTCGTCGTGACGTGGGTGACCGACCCGATGCACGGCAACACGATCACCTCGGCGAGCGGCTACAAGACGCGCCGGTTCAGCGACGTGCTCGACGAGGTCACCGGGTTCTTCGAGGTGCACCGCGCGCTCGGCACGGTCCCGGGCGGCCTGCACATGGAGCTCACGGGCGACGACGTGACCGAGGTGCTGGGCGGCAGCGAGGAGATCTCCGACGAGGGCCTCGCGCTGCGCTACGAGACGCTCGTGGACCCGCGGCTCAACCACCAGCAGTCGCTCGAGATGGCGTTCCGGGTCGCGGAGATGCTCACCGGCCGCTGAGCCCGGTCACCAGATCGTCAGCGTCACGGTCGAGCCCTGGGGCGCCTCGCCGGTCGTGTCCTGGAAGCGCACCGTGTCGAGCAGCCCTCCGAGGTACTTGTTCTCCTCGACCTCGAACCCGGCCTCCTCGAGCGCCGCACGGGCGGCGCCCGTGCGCATGCCGACGACGTCGGGCACGGCCACGATCGGGGGGCCCGCGGACAGCGTCAGCGTCACCGTGTCGGTGCGGTGCGCCTGGGCGCCCGCCTCCGGGTCCTGGCGCAGCACGTGGCCCTCGGCGACGTCGAGCGAGTGCTCCGGCTCGGCGAGCTCGACCTTCAGCCCGACGCTCTCGAGGTCCGCGACGGCGTCGTCCTTCGGCTTGCCGACCTGCTGGGGCACGGTCACGGGCGCCGGCCCGTCGGACACGGTGAGCGTGACGACGGTCGTGTGCGGCTGGACGGAGCCCTCGGGGACCGAGACGGCCATGACCTCGCCCTCGGGGACGGTGTCGTGGTGCTGCGGGCTCGGCTCGCCCACCTCGAACCCCGCGGCGCGCAGCGCGGCGGTCGCGTCCTGGTGCGTCGCGCCCACGAGGCCGTCCGGCACGGGGATCGTGCGGATGCCGCGCGAGACGACGAGGTGCACCTGCCCGTCGGTCCGGACCGGGTCGCCCGGCGCGGGCCGGGACTCGATGACGGTCCCCGCGGGCACCTCGTCGTGGTGCGACCGCGTGACCGTCGAGCCGAGCTCTGCGGCGGCCAGCACGTCGCGCGCGTCCTCGAGCGGGACGGCGACCACGCCGTCGGGCACGCGGGTCCACGCGCCGGGGCCGTCGGCGAACCACCACCACGTCCCCGCGGCGCCTCCCGCGACGAGCAGGAGCAGCGTCAAGGTCCAGGCGAGCGCCCGGCGCCGGCGCCGGCGGCGGGGAGGCGCCGCGGGGGAGTGCGTGCGGTCGGCCGCCGGACGGCCGGGGACGCGCGTCGTCGACTCCTCGACGAGCATCTCGGTGCGCTCGTCGGGCGCCGAGACCTCCTGGAAGAACGCGGCGGGGATCGCGTCGAGCCGGTCGGAGTCGATGCCGTCGGCCTCGGGGGAGTCGTCGCCCGCGTCGCCGGCCGGGCTGTCCGCGTCGACGGCGCCCGCGGTCGCGGGCAGGTCCGCGCGGCGGTCGAGGAGGTCGGGGTCGAGGCCTGCCCGCACCCGCTCGAGCGAGTCGAGCGCCGCGGCGGCGTCGGCCGGCCGCCGCCCGGGGTCACGTGCGGTGAAGGCGGCGACGAGCTCGTCGACCTCGGCGGGCAGCCAGGGGACCTCGCCCGAGGGGGCGGGGACGTCGTCGTGCACGTGGTGGAACGCGACCTGGATCGGCGTCTCGCCCGCGTAGGGGAGCGCGCCCGTGAGCATCTCGTAGGCGAGGATGCCGACCGCGTAGACGTCGGTCCGGGCGTCGCAGCCGCCCGTCGTGATGACCTCGGGCGCGAGGTACGCGACCGTGCCGAGGATCGTGCCGGTCGCGGTCGACGTCACCTCGGTGACCGCCCGTGCGAGCCCGAAGTCGGCGACCTTGACGTGGGCGCCGTCGGCGGTGATGAGCACGTTCTCGGGCTTGACGTCCCGGTGCACGAGTCCCTTGCGGTGCGCCGCCGCGAGCGCCGCCAGGACCTGCGCGAGCACGTCGAGCGTGCGGCCGAGCGTGAGGGTGCCCGACGAGCGCAGCTCGCGCCGCAGGTTCGTGCCCGGCACGTACTCCATCGTGAGGTAGCTCGTCTCGCCGTCGAGGCCCTGGTCGTAGACCGCGACGACGCCGGGATGCGTCAGCCGGGCGGCGGCGCGGGCCTCACGGCGGAAGCGCGAGACGAAGCTGGCGCCCTCGACGCCGTCGGCGAGGTGCGGGTGCATGATCTTGAGCGCGACCTCGCGGTCGAGACGCCGGTCGGTCGCCCGGTAGACCGTGGCCATCCCGCCGCGCGCGATGCGCGCGACGATCTCGTACCGCCCGTCGACCAGGCGGCCGAGGAGCGGGTCGGTCGTCACGGTGGCCACAGGCCAGAGTCTAGGTCGCGGCCGTAGGCTGGCCCGGTGAACGACACCCCTGACCGGTCCTCCGAGGCCTCCGACACGCTCCACGCCCTCGACGCGCTCGTCGGCGAGTGGCTGACCCTGCCCGACGTCGCCGAGGCGACCGGGCTCGACGTCGGCAAGGTGCGGCGTCTGGTCAACGAGCGTTACCTGGTCGGCGTCAGGCGGGGCGAGCGCGGCACCTTCCAGGTGCCCGCGGCGTTCCTCGTGCCGGCGACGGCGGGCGAGGCCGCCGGACCGTCCGCCGCGACCGAGGGCGCGCACGAGGTGCTGCCCACCCTGCGGGGCACCGTGCTGGTCCTCGCCGACGGCGGCTTCTCCGACGTGGAGATCCTGCGGTGGCTGTTCGACGTCGAGCCCGCGCTCGGCGAGGCGCCGATCGCCGCGCTGCGGGCCGGCCGGAAGTCGGCCGTGCGGCGGGTCGCGCAGACGCTGGGCTGAGGCCCGCGGGCGTCAGAACGCCCGGTCGACCGCCGCGCGCGCGAGCTCGGCGAGCACCGTGCGGCCGGGCTCGGCCAGGTCGGCGGCCGCGAGGGTGTCGAGCGCGCGGCGCGCCAGGGCGTCGATGAGCTCCTCGACTCCCTCGAGCGCCCCCGTGCGCACGATCGCGGCGCGCAGCGCGTCCACCGCGTGGTCGTCGAGCGCCGGGTCGCCGAGCCGGGTCGCGACGAGCGCGCGCTCGGCGTCGTCGGCCCCGGCCATGGTGCGGGCCATGAGCACGGTCCGCTTGCCCTCGCGCAGGTCGTCGCCCGCCGGCTTGCCCGTGACGGCCGGGTCCCCGAACACGCCGAGGACGTCGTCGCGCAGCTGGAACGCCTCGCCGAGCGGCAGACCGGCCGCGCCGATGGCGTCGAGCCGGTCGGCGGGGGCGCCCGCGAGCACGGCGCCGAGCGCGAGCGGCCGCTCGACCGAGTAGCGCGCCGACTTGGCGCGGATGACGGTCCGTGCGCGGTCCTCGTCGGCGGCCGGGTCGACGCCCCACGGCTCGGCCTGCACGAGCACGTCGAGGTACTGGCCGACGATCACCTCGCTCTGCATCGCGTCGAAGAGCTCGCGCGCGGCGCGGACGGTCGGGGTCGGCAGGGGCTCGAGCGCCTCGCCGAGCTCGCGCTGGCACGCCACCAGGCAGAGGTCGCCGAGCAGGATCGCGGCCGAGGCGCCGAACCGGTCCGCCCGCCCGGCCCAGCCGGCCTGCGAGTGACGGGCCTCGAACGCCCGGTGCGCCGTCGGGCGGCCGCGGCGGGTGTCGGAGGCGTCCATGACGTCGTCGTGCAGCAGCGCGGCCGCCTGGAACAGCTCGAGCGCGGCGCCCGCGCGCACCGCGGCGTCGCGGACGGGGCCCGGCTCCCCGGTGCCGCCGTGCGCGCGGTAGGACCAGTAGCAGAACGCCGCGCGCAGGCGCTTGCCGCCCTGAAGGAGCGCGGCGAGCTCGTCCGTCAGTGCGCGGGCCGACCCGCCGACGCCGGCCACCTCCTGGGCGAGCCGGTCGAGGTGGCGCCCGAGCGCCTCGTCGACGTCGTGGCGCAGGTTCTCGAGATCGACGAGCGACGCGGGGGACGGCATGGCCCCACCCTATGCGGGCTCAACCGGCCGTCGCGACGGACCCGCTGATCGTCGCCAGGCGCCGCTCGCCGTCGTCGAGCACGCCCACGAACAGCGTCTCGACCTGCGGTCCGGCGTCCTGCTCGGTCGTGCGCGTGAACGCGGTCTGGGCGGTCAGGCCCGTGACGGCGCTCGCCTCGGACTCGGTGAAGCCCGCCTCCGTGAGCCGTGCCGCGAGGTCGTCGACCACCTGCTGCGCGCTGCGCGGCGAGGCGAGGTTGAGCGTGACGTCGACGAGCCCGTCGTCGGTGGGTCGCGCGGAGCTCGCGAGGACCGTCGCGTCCTCGGGCACCGCCAGGAGCTCGAGCGGGAACCCGGGCGCGTAGTCGCCCACGGTCGTCGACGGGTCGAACGTGGGCAGCTCGGTCGGCTGCTCGACCGAGGGCGCGGGCGAGCCGGTCGCCGCGGGTCCGGGGGAGGGGTCGCCGGCGCCCGCGTCGCATCCCGCGAGCACCAGCGCGGCCGCGACGGCGACGACGAGGGGCAGCGGCACGGCGCGGTGCGGTTCGGCGAGCACGGGCCCACCGTAGCGGCGCAGGTCGGCGCGCGTGCCGCGTCGCGCCCGCGCGAGCCGAGCCACGGAGGCCGCCCCCAGGTCCGCGCCGTCCACACCGCCGCGCCGGGCGGCGGACGCGGCACCGCCCGGCGCGCTGGGATCGCCGCATGACCTCAGCGACCCTCCCCGAGACCTCCCCCGTCCGGCTGCGCTCGCCGCGAGACGTGCTGGCCGCCGTGCCCTACCTGCTCGGGTACCGGCCGGCCGAGTGCGTCGTCGTGGCGGGCGTGGCCCCCGACGGGCGCCTGCCCCTGCTCGCCCGTGCCGCCCTCGACGACCTCGCCCACCCCGACGACGGCGAGCGGGTGGTCCGGACGCTCGCGTCGCGCACCGCCGACGTCGGGGTCGACCGCTCCGTCGTGGCCGTCTGGAGCGCGCGCGGCGTCGAACCGGGCACGCCCCTGCGCCGTGGGGTCGACCGGCTCGTCGACGCGCTCGACGCCGTGGCCGACGTCGACCCGTGGCTCGTCACCCCGCACGGCTACCGCGGGCTCGACTGCGACGACCCGACGTGCTGCCCGCCCGAGGGCCACCCGCTCGACCAGCTCGCAGCCGGCGAGGTGAGCGCCGCGTTCGTGCTGTCGGGGCGCGCGGTGGCCCGCACGCAGGCCGAGGCCTTCAGGATCGCGCGCGCCCCGGACGCGTCCCGCGCGCTCGCGGGCCGTGCGGCGTCGCGGTGGGAGCGGGCCGGCGAACGGGCCCGGGCCGGCGGCGCGAAGGCGCGGTGGCGCAGCGAGGGGCTCGCGGCCTGGGACGAGGCGCGGCGGCACGCGGCGACCGAGCTGCGGGTCGACGGCTCCGCGGGCGTCGCCGCGGGCGGGGTGCGGCTGCCGCCCGCGCTGCTCGGCCGGATCGGGGCGGCGCTCGCGGACACCACGGTGCGCGACGCGGTGCTGCTCACCCTCGTGCCCGGCGCGGAGCAGGCGGCGCACCGCACCGCCGGCGGTGCGTCCGCGGACGAGGTCGGCGCGGCGACCGCCGACGCGGTCGCGCGCGTCGTCGACCCCCGGGTCGCGGTCCTGCCCGACGAGGACGTGGTCGGTCCCGCCCGCGCCGTGCTCGAGGCGGTCGTCGCGCACGTGGCCCGCCGGCACCAGGCGCCCGCGCTCACGCTGCTCGCCCTGCTCGCCTGGTGGCGGGGCGACGGCGGGCTCGCCGCGCACCGGGTCCAGGCCGCGCTCGCGCTCGACCCCGGTCACCGGCTCGCCGTGCTCGTGCGCAGCGTCCTCACCGCCGGCCTGCCGCCCGGGTGGGTCCGCCGCGCGGCCGCCCGTGCGCGCGGCGCGGCGCCGTCCGACCGGCCGTCCGACGGGCCGTCCGACGAGCTTGGTGAGGCGCGCGGTGACCGGTCCGCGGTACCGCCGACGCGCGAGCCGGGGGTCGGGTAGCGTGCCCCCATGGCGATCGTCGTCGGACACCTCAGCACACCGGAGGGCCAGGAGGCGCTCACCACCGCCGTCACCGAGGCCAGGCAGCGGGACGTGCCGCTCGTCGTCGTGACGAGCGCGGGGCGCGGGGACGACGCCGACCGCGCGGCGGCCATCGCGTCGCTCGAGTCGCACCTCGCGAACGCGGGCGTGCAGCACTCGGTCGTGGCCGGGACGGGCGACCTCGCCGAGGACCTGGTGCGCGTCGCGGCCGAGTCCGACGCGGAGCTCATCGTGATCGGGCTGCGCCGCCGCAGCCCCGTGGGCAAGCTCATCCTCGGCTCCGGCGCGCAGCGGATCCTGCTCGAGTCGCCGTGCCCCGTTCTGGCGGTCAAACCGTGAGGAGCGGGAATCTTCCGGGCGCCCCCCTCGTTGGACACTGAGACCGACGTACGCGCCGGGTCGACGCGCCGCGAGTGCCGTCGTCGTTCCCGGCGCGCGCAGGCGGCGCCGGTACAATATCGGTGTCCGCTCGAGCCTCGACGGTCTGAGTCCCTGGCCCTGACGGCGGAGCACCGCCCCCTCGATTGCCGAAAGGTCGGTTTGTGGCGTCCACCACGCAGAACCCCGCGCTTCCCCGAGAGTTCGAGCACCCTGCGCTCCAGGAGCTCCTGACCCGAGGGACGGCGGCCGGCCGCGTCGACGCGGAGAGCTTCCGGTCGGCGTGCGAGGCCGCTGCCGTGACCGAGCCCAAGCGGCTCAAGGCCGTGCTGCGCGCGCTCGCCCTGGCGGGCGTCGACGTCGCCGTGCCCGCGGGCACGAAGGTCGCGGCCGCCGCCGCTCCGCGCGCCACCTCGACCCGTGCCAAGGCCCCCGCGGCCAGGACGGCCACGAAGTCCGCGGCCGCGCCGTCGCGCGCCGCCGAGGCGTCCGACGCCGCGGGCGTCGCCGACGAGGCCGAGCAGGCGGAGCCGGAGGCCGCCGCCCCGGCGCGCAAGACGACCCGCGCGGCGGCGTCCAGGACGAAGACGGCCGCGCCGAAGTCGACCGCCAAGCGCGGCAAGGCGAAGGCCAAGGACGAGGACGAGGTCGAGATCGCGGACGGCGTCGTCGAGGAGGACGTCGACCTCGACGTCGACGTCGCCGACCTCGAGCCCGACGACGCCGAGGTGGTCGCCGAGGAGGTCGCCGCGCCCGCCGCGAAGGGCGACAAGCCCCGTGCCGCGAAGGGCGACGACGAGGACACCGGCTTCGTCGTGTCCGACACGGACGACGAGGACCAGCCGGCGCAGCAGGTCGTCACCGCGGGCGCCACGGCCGACCCGGTCAAGGACTACCTCAAGCAGATCGGCAAGGTCGCGCTGCTGAACGCCGAGCAGGAGGTCGAGCTCGCCAAGCGCATCGAGGCCGGTCTGTTCGCCGAGGAGCGTCTGTCGAAGGAGTTCGGCGAGGGCTGGGACAAGACCAAGGCCTCGGCCGAGGAGCGCCGCCTGTACCGCGACCTGCAGTGGATCGCGCACGACGGCAAGCGCGCCAAGAACCACCTGCTCGAGGCGAACCTGCGCCTCGTCGTCTCGCTCGCCAAGCGCTACACGGGCCGCGGCATGCTGTTCCTGGACCTCATCCAGGAGGGCAACCTCGGTCTGATCCGCGCGGTCGAGAAGTTCGACTACACCAAGGGCTACAAGTTCTCGACGTACGCCACGTGGTGGATCCGCCAGGCGATCACGCGCGCGATGGCCGACCAGGCCCGCACCATCCGCATCCCGGTGCACATGGTCGAGGTCATCAACAAGCTCGCGCGCGTCCAGCGGCAGATGCTCCAGGACCTGGGCCGCGAGCCCACGCCCGAGGAGCTCGCCAAGGAGCTCGACATGACGCCCGAGAAGGTCGTCGAGGTCCAGAAGTACGGCCGCGAGCCCATCTCGCTGTCCACCCCGCTCGGCGAGGACGGCGACAGCGAGTTCGGCGACCTCATCGAGGACTCCGAGGCCGTCGTGCCCGCGGACGCCGTGTCGTTCACGCTCCTGCAGGAGCAGCTGCACCAGGTCCTCGACACGCTCTCCGAGCGCGAGGCCGGCGTGGTGTCCATGCGGTTCGGGCTCCAGGACGGCCAGCCGAAGACGCTCGACGAGATCGGCAAGGTCTACGGCGTGACCCGCGAGCGGATCCGCCAGATCGAGTCGAAGACCATGTCGAAGCTGCGGCACCCGTCGCGCTCGCAGGTCCTGCGCGACTACCTCGACTGAGTTCGACCGACGCGCTCGGCAGCATGACGAAGGGCTCCCCGGCACCGCCGGGGAGCCCTTCGTCGTGCCGGCGTCAGGCGACGACGTCCCAGCGCGCCGACGGGGCGAGCACGCCGTCCGGGTCGTAGGCCCGCCGCAGCGCCACCAGACGCGCGTACGTGTCGTCGCCCCAGGCGCGGCGCAGGGCCGTCGACGACGCCTCGTCCCGCGCACCGGCGAGGTTGACGAGCGCGCCTCCGGTGCTCCACGGCGCGAGCGCGTCGAGCACGGCGCCGACGGCGGCCGCGGCGCCGGGCGGCCCGGCGGGCGCGGCCGGGGTCGCCACGAAGAACGAGAACGCGGCGTCTCGCCCGGCGATCGCCGACGGGACCAGGGGAGCGCGGCGCATGGCCCCGCCCAGGAGCCGGATCTCGGCGAGCATGACGGGGGAGCCGGGCGGCGTCGCGGCGCAGAACGCCTCGACCGCCGCGGCCGGGAGCTCGGCCAGCGTGAGGCCGCGGTCGACCATCGGCATCGGGTGCGGCGGGTCGGAGTGGACCTCGCCGATGCGGGCGTACGGCAGGTCGCCGACGGTGTCGACCAGCGGGGCGGGCATCGCCTCGCGCAGCTCGCCCAGCAGGGCGTCGGCCTCCGGCCCGGGCCCGACGTGGGCGAACCGGAGCGCCACGACCGAGCGGCCGGACAGGACCGGCGGCAGCGCCGGGTCCGGCGGCAGCTCGAGGCGCGCGACCGACGTCGTGACCGACTCCGGCAGGTCGGCGACCCAGCGCCGCCACGCGTGCAGCACCTCGGCGGCGTGCGCGGCGTCGAACCACAGCGCGCCGGCCCGCAGCGCCGGCAGGTCGACGAGGCCGAGGGTCAGCGCCGTCACGACGCCGAACGCCGCACCGCCGCCCCGCACGGCCCAGAACAGCTCGGGGTTCTCGTCGGGTGCCGCGACGACCGCGCGCCCGTCGGGCGTCACGAGCTCGACCGACTCGACGTGGTCGGCCGTGAAGCCGAAGGTCCGGGCGACCGGCCCGGTGCCTCCGCCGAGCGTGTAGCCGACCACGCCCACGTCGGGCGACGAGCCGCACAGGCCCGCGAGGCCGTAGGGCGCCGCGGCGTCGAGCACCTGGCGCCAGCGCACGCCCGCGCCGACCCGCACCGTGCGTGCGCGCGGGTCGAGCCGCAGCTCCTGGAGACGCGAGGTGTCGAGCAGGACGGTGTCCGGGCCGGCGGCTGCGGCGCCGTGACCCGTCGCGCGGACCGCGACCCGCAGGCCCGTCGCGCGCACGGTGCGCACGGTGCGCGCGACGTCGTCGGCGCTCGCGGCCATGACGACCGCGACGGGCGTGTGCCGCACGGCGAGGTTGTAGCCGGGCAGGGCGGCGTCGAACGCCGGGTCGCCGGGCAGCAGCAGCTCGCCGTCGAGCGCGGGCGCGAGCCGGCGCGCGAGCGGGTCGGCGGCCTCCGAGGTGGTGGTCATGGGCTCTCCTTCGGGTCGTGTCACCGTCGAGGAGGGAGGCGGCAGGGCCCGGTCCGTGACCACCCGCACGCGGTCACGCGCAGGTTTCACCCGCGCGGCGGCGCGCGACGCCGCGCGCCCGCACGGGGCCGGACGCACGCGAGGCCCCGCACCGTGCGGTGCGGGGCCTCGGTCGGGCGTGGTCGCGGGTCAGCGAGCGCCGTGCTCGGCGTGCAGGCGGTCGGTCTCGTCCTGGACGTGGACCGCGACACCGGTGTAGGCGTCGGCGTGGGCACGGGCGTGGTGGCCGCAGAAGAGGAGCTCTCCGACGGGCAGGACCACGCGCACGTACGCCTGCGCGCCGCAGCGGTCGCAGCGGTCGGCGGCGGTCAGCGGTTCTGTCGTCATGGTGGTCACGACATCATCCAACCATCTACGGCCAGGATCCTTCCCGCCGACCGGGTGAGGTTCGCTGCCGGCATAGCGACGTCGCTCACGATCGGGGCCGTCGGCGGAGCGCCTGCGCGGGCGTGTCGGCGCGCTCGTCTACCCTCGTTGCCGTGACTGCCACGTCCGAGTCCGGGTACACCGCACGCCACCTGTCCGTCCTCGAGGGCCTCGAGGCGGTGCGCAAGCGACCCGGCATGTACATCGGGTCGACCGACTCGCGCGGACTCATGCACTGCCTGTGGGAGATCATCGACAACTCGGTCGACGAGGCCCTCGGCGGCCACGCCTCGACGATCCGCGTGGTCCTGCACGCCGACTCCTCGGTCACGGTCGAGGACGACGGCCGCGGCATCCCCGTCGACGCGGAGCCCAAGACGGGCCTGTCGGGCGTCGAGGTGGTCTTCACCAAGCTCCACGCGGGCGGCAAGTTCGGCGGCGGCTCGTACACGGCCTCGGGCGGTCTGCACGGCGTCGGCGCGTCGGTCGTCAACGCGCTGTCCGCACGGCTCGACGTCGAGGTCGACCGCGGCGGCAAGACGCACCGCATGACGTTCCACCGCGGCGAGCCGGGCATCTTCGACGACCCGCGCACGGGCCCGACGCCGGACGCCCCGTTCACGCCGTTCGTCGACCACAGCGAGCTCACGGTCGTCGGGAAGGTGCCGCGCGGGCGCACCGGCACCCGCGTCCGCTACTGGGCGGACCGGCAGATCTTCCCGAAGTCGGCCGTCTTCAGCTACGACGAGCTCGTCACGCGCGCCCGGCAGACGACGTTCCTCGTGCCGGGCCTCGAGATCACGGTCCGCGACGAGCGCGGCCTTCCGGGCACGCCCGGCGAGAACGGCCCCCACGAGGAGGTCTTCAAGCACACCGGGGGAGCGGTCGACTTCGTCGAGTTCCTCGCGCCCGACACCCCCGTCACGGCGACGTGGCGCCTGCAGGGCACGGGCCACTTCACGGAGACCGTGCCGGTGCTCGACTCGCGCGGCCACATGTCGCCGCAGGAGGTGCAGCGCGAGTGCGAGGTCGACATCGCGCTGCGGTGGGGCACGGGCTACGAGACCGAGGTCCGCTCGTTCGTCAACATCATCGCGACGCCCAAGGGCGGCTCCCACCTGTCGGGGTTCGAGCAGGGCCTGCTCAAGACGGTGCGCAAGCAGGTCGAGGTCAACGCGCGCCGGCTCAAGGTCTCGACCAAGGACTCGGCCGAGCGCATCGAGAAGGACGACGTGCTCGCGGGCCTGACCGCCGTCGTGACGGTCCGTCTGGCCGAGCCGCAGTTCGAGGGGCAGACGAAGGAGGTCCTCGGCACGGCGCCCGTGCGCGGCATCGTCGCGCGCGTCGTCGAGAAGGAGCTCGGCGCCCTGCTCACGTCGTCCAAGCGTGACGACAAGGCGCAGGCGGCGCTGCTCCTCGACAAGGTCGTGGCCGAGATGCGCGCGCGGGTGACCGCACGCAAGCAGAAGGAGATCTCGCGCCGCAAGAACGCGCTCGAGACGTCCTCGCTGCCCGCCAAGCTCGCCGACTGCCGCAGCGACGACGTCCGGCGCAGCGAGCTGTTCATCGTCGAGGGCGACAGCGCGCTCGGCACCGCCAAACTCGCCCGCTCGAGCGACTTCCAGGCGCTGCTGCCGATCCGCGGCAAGATCCTCAACGTCCAGAAGGCGTCGATCAGCGACATGCTGCGCAACGCCGAGTGCGCGGCGATCATCCAGGTCATCGGCGCCGGCTCGGGCCGGTCCTTCGACCTCGAGGCGGCCCGCTACGGCAAGATCGTGCTCATGACGGACGCCGACGTCGACGGCGCCCACATCCGCACCCTGCTGCTCACGCTCTTCTACCGGTACATGCGCCCGCTGGTCGAGGCCGGCCGCGTGTTCGCCGCCGTGCCGCCGTTGCACCGCATCGAGGTGATCGGCAGCGGCAAGCGCAAGAACGAGTACATCTACACGTACTCCGAGGCCGAGCTCACCGCGACGCTCAAGCGGCTCGACAAGGCCGGGCGCCGGTACAAGGAGGACATCCAGCGGTACAAGGGTCTCGGCGAGATGGACGCCGACCAGCTCGCGGAGACGACGATGGACCCCCGTCACCGGACGCTGCGCCGCGTGACGGTGCAGCACGCGGAAGCCGCGGAGCGCGTCTTCGAGCTGCTGATGGGGTCGGACGTCGCGCCGCGCAAGGAGTTCATCGTCGCGGGCGCGCACGAGCTCGACCGGTCGAAGATCGACGCCTGACCTGTGCCGTCCGGATGGCGGCCGGTCCCGGCGCGCGCGCCGCGCGCTGGTTACGCTCCGGTCGTGACGATCGCTCTGCGCCTTCCCCGCCGCCTGCCCGCCGTCTCCGCCACCGTCTCCGCCGGTCTGCTCGCGGCGGCGCTGCTGGCCGGATGCTCCACCGACGCCGAGCCGGCCGCCGAGACTGCCGCCGAGCCGACGGTCAGCGCCTCGGTGGAGGCCGACGTCTCCGAGGGTGCCGACACCGAGTCGGCCGCACCCGAGCTGACGTACGCCGGCCAGGAGGGCCGCACGGCGCTCGAGCTGCTGCTCGAGGCGGACCCGTCGGCCACGGTCGAGGGCGAGGGCGAGATGGCCTTCGTCACCGGCATCGGCGGCGTCGAGGCCGGCGAGAACGAGTTCTGGGCCCTCTACGTCGACGGCGAGCCCGCCCAGGTGGGCGCCGGCTCGCTCGTGACGGAGGATGGTCAGGAGATCACGTGGAAGCTGGAGGCGTTCGAGTGAGCGGTGACCTGACCGCGCGCGAGCTGCTGCGTCGGTGGTGGCGGCCGCTGGTCGCCGTGCTCGTCGTGGTCGCCGCCGTCGTGTGGCGGCTGGTCAAGGACGACCTCGGCGCGCCGCCGAACCTCGAGTTGTCCACCGCGGCGGCGTTCCTCGCCGCCGGGCTGCTGCGGCACCGTCTCGCGGCCCTGGTGCCGCTCGCCGTCGTGGCGGTCAGCGACCTGCTGCTCGGCAACACCGCGATCCTCCTGTTCACCTGGACGGCGTGGGCGGCCATCGGGCTCGCCGCGCTGTGGACCCGGCGGACGGAGGGTGGACGACGGTTCGCCGTCGCGCTCGGGTACGGCGTCGGCAGCTCGCTGTTCTTCTACCTGTGGACCAACTTCGGCGTGTGGCTGCAGAGCCGCGGCACCTTCTACCCCGCGGGTCTCGACGGGCTGCTCGCGAGCTACGTCGCCGGGCTTCCGTTCCTGCGGCCCATGCTGGTCGGCAACCTCGTGCTCGTGCCGATGGCCGCGGCCGTGGTGGCACTCGTCGAGCGCCTCGAGCACCTGCCCGCCGTCGGCCCCGCCGCCCACCCGGCGCGGTAGAACACCTCCCGCCGAGGTAGCGCGCCACTCGACGAGGTAGCGCGCCCGGCCGCGAAGTAGCGCCGCCCGCCGCGACGTAGCGCACGACGACGGCACCTCCGTCCGCGTTCGTCGCCTTCCGACGGTCCTCGGGCGACAGATGGAGACGCTCGTCGACGGCGCGGTGCGGCGACCCTCGGGTGTGGTGGCGGATACCTCGTGCTGCTAGGGTTCAATACCTAGCAGCACAAGGTAATCCGACCTGCCCGAGGAGCGGATCGACATGCACCACGAGTCCGGCAGGCGCCGACCGCTGATCGCGGCCGTCGCGGTAGGCACCATCCTGGCCGGCGGCAGCGTCGCCGCCGCGACCGGGTGGCTCGAGATCTTCCGTACCGACCAGGTGGCGCCGGTCGAGGTGTCCGGCGACGACGTGGCCGCGCTCGCCGAGCTGCCCGACCTGCTCGCCGCGCAGACCACCGTGCTGCTCACCCTCGCCCTGCTGCTGTCGACCGTCGTCTCGCCCATGGCATCCGGCATGGTCGCGGTCGGGATCTTCGGCGCCACGTGGGTCGCCGGAGTCGTCGGGGCCATCGCCGAGGTGTTCGGCAACGAGACGCTCGCGCGCGTCGGGAGCGTGTCCCGGGTCCTGCTGCCCACCGACGGCCTGTGGCGCGGGGCGATGAACGCGTTCCAGGACCCGGGCCTGCTCACCCGTGCGGCCGAGGCGTTCGGCGGGCATCCCTTCCTGTCCGAGACGCCCCTCAGCCCCGCCTTCCTCGGCTGGGTCGCGCTGTGGGTCGCGCTCGTCCTCACGCTCGCGGAGGTGGTCTTCCGACGCCGCGACGTCTGAGTCGCCCGCCCGCGTCGCCCCGCGCTCGCGTCACACCGAGAAGTACTTGGCCTCGGGGTGGTGGAACACGAACGCGTCGGTGGACTGCTCGGGGTGCAGCTGCAGCTCGTCGGACAGGACCACGCCCACGCGCTCGGGCCGCAGCAGCTCGACGACCTTGCGGCGGTCCTCCATGTCGGGGCAGGCGGGGTAGCCGAGCGAGAAGCGTGCCCCGCGGTACGCGAGCTTGAACATCCCCTCGACGTCGGACGGGTCCTCGTCGGCGAACCCGAGCTCGTCGCGCACCCGCGCGTGCCAGAACTCGGCGAGTGCCTCGGTGAGCTGGACGGACAGTCCGTGCAGCTCCATGTACTCGCGGTACCGGTTCGCCTCGAAGAGTCGCGCGGTGTGCTGCGACACCGAGTCGCCGACGGTCACGAGCTGCACGGGCAGCACGTCGAACCGCCCGGTCTCCTCGGCCCAGGACCGCGGCTTGACGAAGTCCGCGAGGCACAGGTGCCGGTCGCGGCGCTGCCGCGGGAACCGGAACCGCAGCCGCTCGGTCCCCACCGGGCCGCCGGACCCGCCGTCGGGCCCCTCGTGGTGGCCGACGACGAGGTCGTTCCCCTCCGACCACACGGGGAAGTACCCGTACACCACGGTCGGGTCGAGGATCGACTCGGTCCGGATGCGCTCGAGCCACTCGGCCAGGCGCGGGCGACCCTCGGTCTCGACGAGCTCCTCGTACGAGGCGCCGTCGTCTCCGCGCCCCGGCTTCAAGCCCCACTGGCCCATGAACGTCGCGCGCTCGTCGAGGAAGGCGGCGTAGTCGGCGAGCTGCACGCCCTTGACGATCCGCGTGCCCCAGAACGGCGGCGTGGGCACGGGGTTGTCGGTCGCGACGTCGGAGCGTGCCGGGAGCTCCTCGGGCGCGGTCTCGGTGACCTTGACGACGTCGTGCCGGCGCTTGCGCAGCGGAGGCAGCCCGACGTCGTCGGGCGACGCGCCGCGCGCGATCCGCACCAGCGGCTCCATGAGCCGCAGCCCCTCGAACGCGTCGCGCGCGTACCGGACGGTGCCGGGGAACATCGAGGCGAGGTCGTCCTCGACGTAGGTGCGCGTCAGGGCCGCGCCGCCGAGCAGGATCGGCCACTTCTTCTCGAGGCCGCGCGAGACGAGTTCCTCGAGGTTCTCCTTCATGACCACGGTCGACTTCACGAGCAGCCCGGACATCCCGATGACGTCGGCGTCGTGCTGCTCGGCCGCCTCGATCATGGCCGAGATCGGCTGCTTGATGCCGATGTTGACGACCTTGTAGCCGTTGTTCGTCAGGATGATGTCGACGAGGTTCTTGCCGATGTCGTGCACGTCGCCGCGCACGGTCGCCAGCACGATCGTGCCCTTGGTCTCGTCGGGTCCGCCGGCCACGCGCTCCATGTGCGGCTCGAGCAGCGCGACGGCCGCCTTCATGACCTCGGCGGACTGGAGCACGAACGGCAGCTGCATCTGCCCCGAACCGAACAGCTCGCCGACGACCTTCATGCCGCCCAGCAGGTGGGTGTTGACGATGTCGAGCGCCTTCATGCCCAAGGCGAGCGCCTCCTCGACGTCGTCCTCGAGCCCCTTGCGCGCGCCGTCGATGATCCGCCGCTCGAGCCGCTCGCCCACGGGCAGCGCGGCGAGCTCGGCGGCGCGCTGGTCGCGCAGCGAAGCGGAGTCGACGCCGCTGAACAGCTCGAGCAGGTGGGAGAGCGGGTCGTGGACGAGGTTGCCCTCGTCGTCGTACCGGCGCCGGTCCCGCACGAGGTCCTCGGCCGCCTCCCACTGCTCGTCGGGGATCGCGGTGCGGGGCAGGATCTTCGCCGCGTGCACGATGGCGGAGTCGAGGCCGGCCTGGACGGCCTCGTGCAGGAACACCGAGTTGAGCACCGTGCGCGCGGCCGGGTTCAGGCCGAACGACACGTTGGAGACGCCGAGCGTGGTGTGCACGCCGGGGTAGCGGCGGGTGATCTCACGGATCGCCTCGATCGTCTCGATCGCGTCGCGCCGCGTCTCCTCCTGGCCGGTCGCGATGGGGAACGTCAGCGCGTCGACGATGATGTCGTCGACCCGCATGCCCCAGTCGCCGGTCAGGGTGTCGATGAGGCGCGACGCGATCGCGACCTTCTTCTCGGCCGTGCGTGCCTGGCCCTCCTCGTCGATCGTCAGCGCGATGACGGCGGCCCCGTGCTCCTTGACGAGCGGCATGATGCGGGCGAACCGCGACGTCGGGCCGTCGCCGTCCTCGAAGTTCACCGAGTTCACGACGGCGCGCCCGCCGACGAGCTCGAGGCCCGCCTTGATGACCTCCGGCTCGGTGGAGTCGATGACCAGCGGCAGCGTCGAGGCCGACGCCAGGCGGGAGACGACCTCGCGCACGTCCGCGACGCCGTCGCGACCCACGTAGTCGACGCACACGTCGAGCAGGTGGGCGCCGTCGCGCGTCTGCGCGCGGGCGATGTCGACGACGTCGTCCCAGCGGCCATCGAGCATCGCCTCGCGGAACGCCTTTGAACCGTTGGCGTTCGTCCGCTCGCCGATGGCGAGGTAGGAGGCGTCCTGGTGCAGGTCGGTGTGCGAGTACAGCGACGCGACGCCGTTCTCCCGCTCGACCGGCCGGGCGGTCAGCTCGCGGCCGCGCACGGCCTCGACCACCTGCCGCAGGTGCTCCGGCGTCGTGCCGCAGCAGCCGCCCACGAGCCCGAGCGAGAACTCCTCGACGAACTGCGCGTGCGCCGTCGCGAGCTCCGGCGCGGTGAGCGGGTAGACCGCGCCCTTCGGGCCGAGCTCGGGCAGGCCGGCGTTGGGCATGCACGCGACGGGGACCTCGCTGTGGCGGGCAAGGTGGCGCAGGTGCTCGCTCATCTGGTCGGGGCCGGTGGCGCAGTTCAGCCCGATCGCGTCGACGCCGAGCGCCTGCAGCGTGGTCAGGGCGGCGCCGATCTCCGAGCCCATGAGCATCGTCCCGGTCGTCTCGACCGTGACCGACACGATGACCGGCACGCGCCGCCCGACGGCGGCCATCGCCTCGCGCGCGCCGTTGACCGCGGCCTTGGCCTGCAGGAGGTCCTGGCTCGTCTCGACGAGGATCGCGTCGGCTCCGCCCTCGAGGAGCCCGGCCGCCTGCTCGGCGAAGGTGGCCTTCAGGTGCGCGTACGTCGTGTGGCCGAGCGAGGGCAGCTTCGTGCCCGGGCCCATGGAGCCCAGGACCCAGCGGGGGTGCTCGGGCGTCGACCAGGCGTCCGCGCGCTCGCGCGCGAGCTCGGCGCCGGCCCGCGCCAGCTCGCGGATGCGGTCCTCGATGCCGTAGTCCGACAGGTTCGACCAGTTGGCGCCGAACGTGTTGGTCTCGATCGCGTCGACCCCCACCTCGAGGTACGCGTCGTGCACCGAGCGGATGATGTCGGGGCGGGAGACGTTGAGGACCTCGTTGCAGCCCTCGTGGCCCTCGTAGTCCTCGAGCGTCGGGTCCGCGTCCTGGATCATCGTGCCCATCGCGCCGTCGGCCACGACGACGCGCGTGCGCATCGCCTGCAGCAGGGCGTCGGCACGGGCGTCGGCGGCGGAGACGTCGAGGGTGGAGGTCACCCGTGCAGGGTAACCGCGGCGGGGCGTGCGCGGCCCGGACGTTCACCCACAAAAACGCTGCCGTCCGGCGGCGCACCGGCCTACCGTCGGAGCATGACCGCCACCGACACCGATCCCGAGGCCGGCGCACGCCTCGCCCCGATCGCCGAGCGCGCCGCCGCGCCGGCACAGCTGCCGCACGTCACCGCGGGCGACCTCGCGTGGCGTCCCGCGACGCGCGACGACGCGCGCGCCCTGCTCGACCTGCGCAACACCATCGCCGACGTCGACCGCGAGCCCTACCGCGAGACGCTCGAGGAGATCCTCGAGATGTTCGACGCACCCTGGCGCCGCTACGACACCGACTCGCTGCTCGGCTTCGACGCCGACGGCGTCCTGCGCGCCTACGGGCTCGTCGACTCGATGCCGGGAGACACCCGCACCGTGCGGGCGTTCCTCTTCGGCGGCGTGCACCCGGAGCGCCGCGGCGAGGGCATCGGCCGCGAGCTGTTCGCGTGGCAGGTCGCCCGCGGCCGCCAGGTGCTCGCGGCGTCGGGCAAGGACGTCCCCGCCCGCCTCGCGGTGTTCGCCGAGGACGACGGCCCCGTCGAGAAGAACCGCCTCTACGAGCGCTTCGGCTTCGGCGCGCACCGGTTCTACTCCGAGCTCATGCGCGACCTGCGCGACCTCGACGCCGCGCCGGTGCCCGACGTCGCGCTCGAGGGCTCGCTGCGCCTCGTGCCGTTCGCCGCCGAGTACGACGAGCCGACGCGCCTGGCGCACAACGACGCGTTCCGCGACCACTGGGGCAGCGAGCCGCAGACGCCCGAGCAGTGGAAGAACGGCCGCTCGGCGTTCGCGCCGGCGTGGTCGTTCGTCGTGGTCGACGACGCCCCCGACGTCGAGGCGCTGCTCGCCTCGCCCGACACCGACGCCGAGACCGCCGCCGCCCTGCGCGCCGGCGAGCCGCTCGTCGTCGGCTACCAGCTCGCGTCCCGGTTCGAGGAGGACTGGGCCGTCCGCGGGTTCACCTTCGGGTACACCGACATCCTCGGCGTGCGGCGCGCCTACCGGGGCCGCAAGGTCGCCGTCGCGGCGCTCGCGGCCGGCATGCGCGCGCTCGCCGCCGACGGCATCGAGTTCGCCGCGCTCGACGTCGACACGGCGAACCCGACCGGCGCCGACGGCCTGTACGCGAGCCTCGGCTACACCAAGACGCACGGCTCGAGGATGTACTCCGTCGAGCTGTGAGGGCGGTCACGGCGGGCGGCTATGCTGCCCGCCGTGACCGACGTCGCTCCACCCCGCCCGCGCACCGGGCCGGATCCCGACCGGCTGCTGCCGACCCCGGCGGCCCGCGCCGCGGCCGTGGTGCTCGGTGCGCTCACCGTGGTCCACCTCGCCGCCCAGGCCGCGCAGGAGCCGGACCACGCGCGCGTGACGCAGTGGTGGCTCATGCCCGCTCTCGCGCTCGTGGTCGTGTGCGCGACGGCGGCACCCCGGTCGCGGCTCGTCCGCCTGGTCCTTCTCGCGCTCGGGTTCTCGTGGCTCGGCGACACCGTTCCCGACCTGTTCCATCGCGACGTCGCGTTCCTCGTCCTGGTCGTCCTCTTCCTGTGCGCCCAGCTCACCTACGTCGCCGCGTTCTGGCCTACGCGGGCGGCGAGCCTCACGCGGCGCCCGCCCGCCCTCTCGCTCTACGTGCTGACCGCCGTCGGTCTCGTCGCGGCGTGCGCGCCGGGCGCTCCCGGCGTGCTGCTCGCGGCCGTCGTCGTCTACGGCGCGTGCCTCGTGGCCATGGCCGTGATGGCGACGGGCGTGCACCCCCTCGCGGGCTTCGGGGGAGCGGTGTTCCTCGCCTCCGACGCGATGATCGCGCTCGACGCGTTCACCGCCTGGTTCACGCCGCCCGTCCCCGGGTTCTGGATCATGCTCACCTACGTCGCGGGGCAGGCGCTGATCGTCTCGGGCGTGCTCGCGCGCGAGCGGGTGCCGCGCCGCTGACGCGTCACAGGACGCCCGGACGCACCATCCACCGCTCGGGGTCGTCGAGGACCTCGAACCCGGCCTTGCGGTAGAGCCCGTGCGCGTCCTCGGTGACGAGCGCGATCCGCTTGAGCCGCAGCGGCTCGAGGTCGGCGAGGACCCCCTGGACGAGCCGGACCCCGATCCCGGCGCCGCGTGCGTCGGGGTCCACGATGACGTCGCACAGCCACGCGAACGTCGCGCCGTCGGTCACGACGCGCGCGTAGGCGAGCTGCCGGCCCGTCTCGGCGTCGTACACGCCGTAGTTCCGCGAGCCCGCCATCGCGGCCTCGTGGACCTCGCGCGGCCGGCCGAGGGCCCAGTACGCGTGCGTCGACAGCAGCGCGTGGACGCGCTCGGCGTCGATGCGCGACGGGTCGGAGGAGAAGACGTGGCGGGCGGTGCTGATCTCGGTCATGCCACCCATCCAACCAATCCTGTGTCGGTGGTCACGTCTACGGTCGAGGCATGGACATCATCCTGGTTCCCGGCTTCTGGCTGAACGCGTCCGCGTGGGACGCCGTCACCCCGCCCCTCGTCGCCGCGGGGCACACCGTGCACCCGCTCACCCTGCCCGGCATGGGGTCGGTCGAAGAGGACCGCTCCGGCATCACGTTCGAGGACCACGTCGCCGCGGTGGTCGAGGCGCTCGACGCGCTCGGTCCGGACGCGTCCGTCGCCCTCGTGGGCCACTCGGGCGGCGGTGCCGTGATCCACGCGGTGGCGGACCGCAGGCCGGACCGCATCGCCCGCAACGTCTACGTCGACGCGCTGCCGATCGGCGACGGCGGGGTCATCAACGACGAGCTGCCGGTCGTCGACGGCGAGATCCCGCTGCCGGACTGGTCGGTGTTCGACGACGCCGACCTCGTCGACCTCGACGACGAGCTGCGCGCGCGGTTCCGGGCCCAGGCGGTCCCGACGCCGGCGCGCGTCGCCTCGGACCCCGTGCGCCTCACCGTCGAGCGGCGCTACGACGTGCCGAGCACCGTCATCGCGTGCGAGGTGTTCGAGGGCTTCGAGAGCCCGACGCAGATGTACCGGCACTTCATGGACGCCGGCCACCCGTACACGGCCGAGCTCGCCGCGATGCGCGACCTCGAGATCGTCGACCTGCCCACCGGGCACTGGCCCATGCTCACGCGCCCCACCGAGCTCGGGGAGGCGATCGCCGCCGCGGTGGCCCGGGCCTGACGGCTCAGCCGATCGCGGCCAGCGGGCCGGGCAGCGGCGTGCCGGAGCCGTCCCGGCGCTCGACGGGCGCCGGCAGCTCGACGGGTTGCCCGCCCGTGCCCACGGCGCGCGCCGGTCCCTCGCCGACCCAGGCCAGGACGAGCGAGTCCTCGCCCTTGAGGAAGCGGTGCGCCCGGACGCCGCCGGTGCCGCGGCCCTTGCCGGGGTAGAGCTCGTACGGCGTGACCTTGACCGATCCGCCGCCCGTGCCGGGCAGGGCGTCGGAGGCCCCGGCCACGGTCACGACCTGGTAGAGGTCGCGGGTCGCGGCGCGGACGGCGCCGAAGAACGTGGCGCGCTGGCCGGCGCCGAGCCGGATCCCGGCCATGCCGCCCGCGGCGCGGCCCTGGGGGCGCACCGCCGTCGCGGCGAAGTGCAGCAGGCTCGCGTCGGAGGACACGAACACGAGCTCGTCCTCGTCCGCGACGGGCGCCGCGCCGACGACGACGTCGCCGTCCTTGAGGGCGATGACGTCCCACTCGTCCTTGTTGCTCGGCGCGTCGCCCGCCACGACACGCTTGACGACGCCGCCGGCGGTGCCGAGGGCGAGCGTCGGGGCGTCGGCGGCGAGCGAGACGACGGCGAGCGCCTGCTCGCCCGAGCGCAGCGCGACGAGCTCGCTGACCGGCACGCCGCCCGACAGCGAGGGCGGGCCGTCGGTCGGCGGCAGCGACGGCAGGTCGAGCACGGAGACGCGCAGCAGCCGGCCCGCGGACGTGACGAGCCCGACCTCGCCGCGCGTCGTCGCGGCGACGTCGCCGCGCAGCGCGTCGTGCGCGTGCCGGCGCCCGGAGCGCACGGGCGGCGCGTCCGCGTCCTCGCCCGACGTGCGGGCCAGCAGGCCCGTCGCCGACAGGAGCACGCGCGTGGGGGCGTCGGCGATCTGCAGGTCGAGCGCCGGGGCGCCCTTGGCGGCACGTCCGTTCGTCGCGGTGGAGGCGGGCGTCGCCCCGCCCGCGGAGTCGAGCAGGACCGTGCGCCGCGGCGTGCCGTACGCCTTGGCGACCTCGCCCATCTCGGCCGACACCACGCCGCGCAGGCGCGCGTCGTCGGACAGGATCTCCTCCAGCTCGGCGATCTCGCGCTCGAGCTCGCCCTTCTCCTTCTCGAGCTCGATGCGGGAGAACTTCGTCAGGCGCCGCAGCTGCAGGTCGAGAATGTAGGTCGCCTGCGGCTCGGACAGGTCGAACACGCTCATGAGCCGCTCGCGCGCGATGCCCGCGTCGTCCGAGGAGCGGATGACCTGGATGACCTCGTCGATGTCGACGATGGCGAGCAGCAGGCCCTCGACCAGGTGCAGGCGTTCCTTGCGCTTGCCGAGGCGGAACGCCGAGCGCCGGCGCACGACGTCGATGCGGTGGTCGACCCACACGCGCAGCAGCTCGAGCAGGCCGAGCGTCCGCGGCTGGCCGTCGACGAGCGCGACGTTGTTGATGCCGAACGAGTCCTCGAGAGGCGTGGTGCGGTAGAGCTGCTCGAGCACGGCGTCGGGGTCGAAGCCCGTCTTGACCTCGATGACGAGCCGCAGGCCGTGCGAGCGGTCGGTGAGGTCCTGGACGTTGGTGACGCCCTGGATCTTCTTGGCCTTGACGCCCTCGGCGATCTTCTCGATGACCTTCTCGGGCCCGACCGTGTAGGGCAGCTCGGTCACGACGATGCCCTTGCGGCGCGCGGTGACGTTCTCGATCCGGGCGGTCGCCCGGGTGCGGAACGAGCCGCGGCCCGTGCGGTAGGCGTCGCGCACGCCCTCCAGGCCGACGATCTTGCCGCCCGACGGCAGGTCCGGGCCCGGCACGTACCGCATGACGTCCTCGAGCGTCGCGCCCGGGTGCTTCAGCAGGTGCTGGCCGGCCGCGACGACCTCGACGAGGTTGTGCGGCGGCATGTTGGTGGCCATGCCGACCGCGATGCCCGACGCGCCGTTGACGAGCAGGTTCGGGATCGCCGACGGCAGCACCGCCGGCTGGGTGAGCTTGTTGTCGTAGTTGGGCACGAAGTCGACGACGTCCTCGTCGAGCCCGGCCGTCATCGCCATCGACGGGGGAGCGAGGCGCGCCTCGGTGTACCGGGCGGCGGCCGGCCCGTCGTCGAGCGAGCCGAAGTTGCCGTGGCCGTCCACGAGCGGCAGGCGCAGCGAGAAGTCCTGCGCGAGGCGCACGAGCGCGTCGTAGATCGCCGCGTCCCCGTGGGGGTGCAGCTTGCCCATGACCTCGCCGACCACGCGCGAGGACTTCACGTGCGCGCGGTCCGGGCGCAGGCCCATCTCGGCCATCATGTACAGGATGCGGCGCTGCACCGGCTTGAGGCCGTCGCGCGCGTCGGGCAGGGCGCGGCTGTAGATGACGGAGTACGCGTACTCGAGGAACGACGTCTCCATCTCCGACGCGACGTCGATGTCGACGATCTTCTCGTCGAACGGCTCGTCGGTGGCGGGTGCGCTGGACTTGCGCGCCATGCGGTGCGGCTCCCTGGGTCGGCCTGGCGTTCGGTGCGTCGTGCCCGACGGCGGCGCTCGCCACCGTACGGACGTTCGAGCAAACCTTAGCCGCCGCGGTGCGCGAAGCACCGGAGGCCGGGCGGGCCGGGGTCCCCCTGGGTGTCGGCTGAGGGTCGCGCCCGGGCGTTCCCCGATGTCCCCGTTCGTCGTCGTGATGGGAGCGTCCGGCTCCGGGAAGTCGACCCTGCTCCACACCGTGAGCGGCATGGACCGCCCGACGAGCGGGACCGTCCTGCTCGAGGGGCGCGACCTGACCTCGCTGACGGATGCGGAGATGAGCCGGGTCCGGCTCACGAGGATGGGGTACGTCGTCCAGCAGGCGTACGTCCTGGGCAACCTGAACGTCCGGGACAACGTCCTGCTGCCCGCGCTCACGGCGGCGCCGAGGCAGAAGGCCGCCGCGGTCGCACGCGTCGACGGGCTCCTGGAGCGGTTCGGGATCGCGCACGTGGCGGGGCACCGCATCACGCAGGTCTCGGGAGGTCAGCTGCAGCGTGCCGCGATCTGCCGGGCGCTGGCGTGCGAGCCCTCGGTGCTGTTCGCGGACGAGCCGACCGGCGCGCTCAACAGCCAGCATGACGGCCGACGTCATGGACGCGCTCACCGACGTGCACCGCGCGGGGACGACGCTCGTCATGGTGACCCACGACCCGGCCTGCGCGGCCCGCGCCGAGCGCGTCGTCTACCTCCAGGACGGCCGGCTCGTGGACTCGCGCGAGCTCGGGGCCTGGACCGCGGAGCGGTCGGCGCAGCGCGAGGACGAGCTGCTCGCCTGGCTGCGGAAGCTGGGATTCTGAGCGGCGTCCGACCCACCGGTTAACCTTCGACGGTGGACGTACCCGCGGACGCCGCGAGCGCCAGCTCCGCCGAGAACGCCCCCGACTACCCGCTCGGGTGGGAGGCCGACGTCGTGCTGCGCGACGGCACGACGACGCACCTGCGGCCCATCCGGCCGGCCGACGCGGACGCGCTCCAGCGCTTCCAGCAGGCCCAGTCCGAGCAGTCCTCGTACTTCCGGTTCTTCGCGCCCGTGCGGAGCCTGACGGAGCGCGAGCTGCGGCGCCTGACCCACGTCGACCACGCCGAGCGGGTCGCGCTCGTCGCGGTTCGGCCGGGTGCCGACGGGGGAGAGGACATCATCGGCGTCGCGCGCTACGACAAGGTCGCCGACGGCGAGGCCGAGGTCGCGTTCAACATCGCCGACGCGATGCAGGGCAAGGGGCTGGGGTCGGTCCTGCTCGAGCACATCGCCGCCGCGGCGCGCGAGCGCGACATCCGCCGGTTCGTCGCCGACGTCCTGCCGCAGAACTCGTCGATGCTCAAGGTGTTCCGGGACGCCGGCTACGAGGTCACGCAGCACCTCGACGACGGCGTCGTCTCCGTCGCGTTCGACATCGACCCGACCGAGCGCTCGCGCGAGGTCATGGCCGACCGCGAGCACCGGGCCGAGGCCCGGTCGATGCAGGGGCTCCTCTCGGCGCGGCGCGTGCTCCTCGTCGGACCGGGGCCGGGCAACCCCACGAGCCCCGAGGCGCACCTGGCCCGCCGGGTGATCGAGGCCGCCGTCGCCGACCCGGGCGACACCGAGCTCGTCGTGCTCGGCGCGCCCGGCCCGGTGCCCGCCGCCCCGCGGCTCGTCGCCGTCGGGGGCTGGGACGAGGTCGGCGACGTCGACCTGGGCCTGCTCGCGGTCGTGCCCGACGTCGCGATCGACGCCGTCCGGCGCCTCGCCGCGCACGGCGCGCGCGGCGTCGTCGTGCTCGCGGCCGGGTACGCCGAGACGGGCGAGGCCGGCCTGGCGCGCCAGCGAGAGCTGCTGCGCACCGCCCACGCGGCGGGCATGCGCGTGGTGGGCCCGGCGTCGTACGGCATCGTCACGACGACGCCCGGCGCGCGCCTGCACGCGAGCCTCGCCGAGCGGCCGCCCGCCGCGGGCGTCGTCGGGCTCTTCTGCCAGTCGGCGGCCGCGGCGGTCACGCTCACGGCGACGCTCGAGCGCCGTGGCCTGGGCGTCTCGTCGCTCGTGTCGGCCGGCCACCGCGCCGACGTGTCGGGCAACGACCTCATGCAGTACTGGCAGGAGGACCCGGCCACCGAGGTCGTGTGCCTCTACCTCGAGTCGATCGGCAACCCGCGCAAGTTCTCCCGGATCGCGCGACGCCTCGCGGCGGTCAAGCCCGTGGTGGTCGTCATCGCGGGCCGCTCGGGCCAGGTGGTCCCGCCCGGGCACGCGGTGCGCGCCACCCACGCGCCGCGCCGCCTGCTCGACGAGATGCTGCGCCAGTCGGGCGTCATCCGCGCCGCCAACACCCACCAGCTCATGGACGTCGCGCAGGTGCTCGCGCACCAGCCCCTGCCGGCCGGCAACCGGGTGGGCATCCTCGCGTCGTCGGCGGCGCTCGCGGCGCTCGTCGCCGAGGCGGCCGCCGCCGCGGGGCTCGTCGTCGCGGCGTCGTCCGACTTCCTGCCGCCCGGCGCGTCCGACGACGAGATCGCCCGCACGGTCGACGCGCTCTACGCGCCGGGCGCGTGCGACGTCGTCGTCGTGGTCGACGTGCCCGTCGTGCTGCCCCGGACGGGCGTCGTCGCGCGCGCCGTCGCGCAGGCCGCGGCGCGGACCGGCCGCACGACCGTCGCGTCGATGCTCGGGCTGCACGGCATGCCCGACGAGCTCGCCGCGACCGCGCCCGACGGCCGCCTCGTCCGCATCCCGGCGTTCTCGACGCCCGAGGACGCCGTGACCGCGCTCGGCAAGGTCGTCGAGCACGCCCGGTGGCGCACCGAGGACCACGGCAGCCACGTGCGGCCCGAGGGGGTCGACGCGCGCCGCGCCCGCCGCCTCGTCGAGTCGTGGCTCGGCGACGAGGACACGACGCGCGCTCTCGACCAGGACCAGGCCGCCGCGCTGCTCGCCTGCTACGGGCTCGACCTGTGGCGCTCGCGGCAGGTGCGCACCCCGGACGAGGCGGTCGCCGCGGCCGACGAGCTCGGGTGGCCCGTCGCGCTCAAGAGCGCGTCCTCCGCGCTGCGGCACCGCACCGACCTCGGCGGCGTGCGCCTCGACATCGCCGACGCGGCCGAGCTGCGCGACGACGTCGCGCGCATGCGCGGCGTCGCCTCGTCCGTGCTGGGGGAGACCGACCCGGTGTTCGAGGTGCAGCGCATGGCGCCCGTCGGCGTGGCGTGCGTCGTGCGGTCCGCCGAGGACCTGCTGTTCGGCCCCCTGGTCTCGTTCGGGCTCGCGGGGGACGCGACCGAGCTGCTCGACGACGTCGCGTACGGCGTCCCGCCGCTGACCGACGTCGACGTCGCCGGCATGGTCCGCACCATCCGGGCCGCGCCGCGGCTGTTCGGCTACGGCGGCACGCCGCCCGTCGACGTCGACGCGCTCGAGGACCTGCTCGCGCGCGTCTCCGTCATGGCCGACGACCTGCCCGAGCTCGCCTCGCTCGAGCTGTACCCGGTGGTCGTCGCCGAGTCCGGCGTGTCCGTGCTGCACGCCTCCGCCCGGCTGCGACCCGCGGCGCGCCGGCAGGACGCGCTGCGCCGCGCGCTGCCCGGCTGACCGCCTCCGCCTCGCCGGTGGCCGCGCGGGGGCCGGGAGTGGGAGAATGCCCGGGTGCCGAACGCGACCACTCGCAAGAACCTCCGTGACGACCTGACCGCCAGCGTCTACCGCGCGGGCTACTACCCCCAGCTGGTCGACGACGTCCTCGACGTCGCGCTCGCCGACGAGGCCGTCGTCGCGCACCTCGTGCAGGCCGAGACCACGTTCGACAACGAGGTCCGCCGGCACCTGACCGTTCTGGTGCTCACGCCGACCCGGCTCGTGACCGCGCACGTCGACGACCACGAGGGCGACGCCGCCCACCCGTCGTCGGCCGCCGCGACGACCGAGGCCGTACCGCTGAGCGAGATCCGGTCGGTCGCCCTGACGCACGTCGTCAACGAGCCCGCCCAGCACCGCCCGGGCGACAGCGCGTCCGAGCTCACGCTCGCGATCGGGTGGGGCGCCGTGTCGCGCATCGACCTCGAGCCCGCCCAGTGCCCCGACCCGAGCTGCGAGGCGGACCACGGCCTCACGGGCCAGATGACGCCCGACGACGTCGTCGTGCGCGTCAGCGGCGCCGCCGAGGGCCGCGACGCCGTTCGCCGCGCGGTCGCGTTCGCCCGGACGCTGTCGGCGGCCACCGGCGTCAGCGCTCGATGACCGCACCGGCCCTCGCCGAGGGGCTCGTCGCGCCCGCCTACGGCACGGGCTCGCTGGCGGCCGTGCTGCCCGCGGCCGCCGGCGCGCTCGGGCTCGAGCTCACCACGGCGACCGGCCTGCGGTCGGGGGAGTGCCTCGCCGCCCTCGGCCTGCCCGCGGCGCGGCGGGTCGTCGTCGTGCTCGTCGACGGGCTGGGCCTGCACAACCTCGTCGAGCGCGGCGGCCACGCCCCGTTCCTGCGCTCGCTGCTCGCCGACGCACGCTCCCTCACCTCGAGCTTCCCGTCGACGACGGCGGCGGCGCTGGCGACGCTCGGCACCGGCACCTCGCCCGGGCGCACGGGCCTGCTCGGCTACACCCAGCGCAACCCCGCGACCGGCGGCCTCGCCACCATGGTGTCGTGGACCGAGCAGTCGGACCCGTACCGGCCCGGCACGAAGCTCTCGGGCCCCCTGGGGACCGCACCGGAGGACCTCCAGCGCGAGCCGACGGTGCTCGAGACGCTCGCCGCGGCCGGGCTGCCGGTCGTCGCGCCGGGCCCGCGGAAGTTCGAGGGCTCGGGCATGACGCGCGCCGCGCTGCGCGGGCCGCGCTACGTCGTCGCCGAGACGCTCGGCGAGCGCGTCGACGTCGCGGTGCGGACCCTGCGCGAGACCGGGCTCGTGTACCTCTACCACGGCGACGTCGACAAGACGGGCCACCAGCACGGGCCCGACTCGTGGCAGTGGGGGGACGCGCTCGAGGCGGCGGACGCCGAGCTGCGCCGGCTCGTGCGGTCCCTGCCCGCGGGCACGCTCGTGCTCGTCACGGCCGACCACGGCCAGATCCCGGTCGACCCGGGCCTGCAGCGCGACGTCGCGACGACGCCCGAGCTCGCCCGCGGCGTCGCCCTGCTCGGCGGCGAGCCCCGCGCCCTGCACGTGTACACCGAGCCGGGCGCCGACCCGGCCGACGTCGCGGCGCAATGGCGCGACGTGCTCGGCGAGGACGCGGTCGTCGTGCTCGGCGACGACGCAATCCACGCCGGGTGGTTCGGCCAGGTCGCCGGGCACGTGCGGGAGGCCGTCGGCGACGTCGTCGTGGCGAGCACAGGCCGCGCCACGGTCGTGGACTCGCGCCTGCACACGGCCGAGGCGCGCGCGATGCCGGGCGTGCACGGCTCGCTGACCCAGACCGAGATGCACGTTCCGCTCCTCGCCGTCGTGGCCTGAGCGGCCGGCGCGTCTGGGAGGATTGGGGCCATGGCCGAGCTCGTCTTCTTCTCCGGGACCATGGACAGCGGCAAGTCCACGCTGGCGCTGCAGCTGGACCACAACCACGCCGCGCGCGGTCGCACGGGGCTGATCTTCACGCGCGACGACCGCGCGGGCGTCGCGCGACTGTCGTCCCGGCTGGGGCTCGAGGTCGAGGCGCGCGAGGTCAGCGACGACACCGACTTCTGGGACGTCGTCGCGGCCGAGCGGCAGGCCGGTCGGCTCGTCGACTACCTCGTGTGCGACGAGGCGCAGTTCTACTCGCCGGAGCAGGTCGAGCAGCTCGCGCGGCTCGTCGACGAGGTCGAGATCGACGTCTTCGCGTTCGGCATCACGGCCGACTTCCGCACGAGGCTGTTCCCCGGCTCGGCGCGGCTCATCGAGCTCGCCGACCGCACGGAGGTGCTGCAGGTGCAGTCGCTGTGCTGGTGCGGGGCGCGCGCGACCCACAACGCCCGCACGGTCGACGGCGTCATGGTCGTCGAGGGCGAGCAGGTCGTCGTGGGCGACGTCGGCGACGGCGCCGGCGAGATCGCGTACGAGGTGCTGTGCCGGCGCCACCACATGCGGCGCATGACCGCCGACGTCGCGCGGCGGCTCTCGGCGGGCGACGCGCTGCTGGACCTCTGAGCCGCGGGCGCCGCCGATGCTCCCGGGGCCTACTTCTGCGGGCGCGCGCCCCCGAACACGATCTCGTCCCAGCTGGGCACCTGCGCGCGGCCCTTGCGGCCCGGACGCCGGCCGGCCGGGCCGCGGCGCGCGTCGGACGCCGGCTCCGGCTCGCGCGATGCGGGTGCGGGTGCGGCGGGGTGCGCCGGGCCCGGCGACGGCCGCGGTCGCCCGTGGTCCGGCCGCTCGCCGGCCGGCGCGGGCTCGGCCGGCGCCGGCCCGGACGGGCTCCCGGACGACGGCTCGGGCGCGGTGTCGCCGGAGGGCTCGCGCTCGGGCGCGGGGTCGCCGGCCGGCGCGACGGCGCGCTGGCGGCGCGCGCCGAGGTCGACCACCGAGGCGCCCTCGGGCTCGCCGTCGGGCACGGCGCCGGGCACGGTCCCCGACGCGGTTCCCTGAGGCGCCCCCGCCGACGTCGCGCCCGGCGGGCCCTCCTGCGGGCCGGCGTCGTGCACCCACGGGGCCGGGATGCGCGCGACCGGCTGGTGGCCCGTCTCGGGTGCGGCGCCCTCACCCGGGCGGCGCACGCGGGGGACCGCCCCGGTGGCGGGGCGCGGTGCCGGGTCGAGGTCGCCCAGGGGCAGCTCCTCCGACTGGTACGGGTCGTCGGCGCGGCGCGCGGTGCGCGAGCCGGGGCGCTGCCCGCGGCGTCCGGCGAGGTCGTCGAGCAGGAGCGCCGTCGCGTCGGCGGCGGCGTCGGCGGGCCGGCGAGCGGAGTCGCCGCGCGCGTGCGACCGGCTCGTGATCGAGGGCACCCCGACCATCTCGGGCGACAGCGGGTCGTCGGGCTGACCGAGCCAGCGCGCCTCGTCGTCGAGCGGCGTGACCACGCGGCCGCGCGGGTCGAACGTCCACCGGGCGCTGCGGTCGCGCTCGCCCGCGGAGAAGCGGACCTCCACGACCCACGGGGCCGTCCCGTCGCGGCGGGCCGACCACGTGGCCTCGTCCGTGGAGACGCCCCGGGCCGCGAGCCGCGCGTCGGCGGCCTCGCCGAGCGTGCGGTCGGAGTCGCCGTCGATGCGGTGGGCGCGCACCTGGCCCACGGCGTGCTCGCGCTCGGCCACGACGGGCCACTCGTAGCGCCGCACGTGCTCGACCGGCAGCCCCGACTCGGCGGCCAGCTCCTCGGCCGTCGCGCCCGCGCGCAGACGAGCCTGCAGGTCGCGGGGCCGCAGCGGCGCGTGCGCCTGGGCCTGGAGGGCCTCGGTCCGTGGGCGGTCGCGCCGCACCGCGGCGCGCAGCGCCTCCGTGATCGGCAGGGCGTGCTCCGTGCCGTCGGACGCGCGCAGCACGAGGCGCTCGCCGTCCTCGTGCAGCCTCACGAGCTCGAGCTCGGCCATGCTTCCTCCTCAGCCTTGCGACCCCCGACACGGCCCGCGGGCGTCGGGCCGGGACCGCTGGCTTCGAGCGTGCCACCCGGCTCCCGCCGTTCCGCGCAGGTACGCCGGTGTGCCGCCGATTGGTCGCCCGGCGCACGGGAGCACCCCGGCTGCGAGGATGACGCCCGTGGACGCGTTCGCCTTCGGCCCCGTGACCCTCATCGAGGTCCTCGCCGTCTTCGTCGCCGCAGTCTCGGGCGGACTGGCCGCCGTGCGCAAGCGGTTCGACGTCTTCGGCGTCCTCGTGCTCGCGTGGATCACCGGCCTCGGCGGGGGCGTGCTGCGCGACGTGCTCATCGGCGCGGTCCCGCCCGTCGGCATCTCGAGCTGGCGGCTCGTCGCGACAGCGCTCGCCGCCGGCGTCGTGATCTTCGTCCTGCACCCGCGGGTCGAGCGGATGCGGCGGGCGATCGTCGTGCTCGACGCCGCGGCGCTCGCGCTGTTCGTCCTGCAGGGCACGGTCAAGGCGCTCGAGCTCGACGCCGGCCCGCTCGCGTCGGTCGTCGTCGGCGTGCTCACCGCCGTCGGCGGCGGGATCCTGCGCGACGTGCTCGTCGGGGAGGTCCCGCTGATCTTCGCCGACCGCCAGCTCTACGCGATCCCCGCCCTCGCCGGCGCCGCGCTGACGGCCGCGCTGTGGCACGCCGACCTGCTCGCGCTGTGGTCGCAGGTGCTCGTGGTCGCGCTCGTCCTCGGCTTCCGGCTGCTGTCCCTGGCCCTGGGGTGGGTCGTGCCCGGCGCGGGCACGGGCTGGACCGGACGCTGGGGCCGGGGCTCGGGCAGGATGTGAGGGTGAGCACCGACCCCGCGCCCGAGCCCACCCCGTCCGCCGCACCCTCCGCCGCACCCTCCGTCGCACCGCCGGCCGCGGCGCCCGGCGAGCTCCCCGACGACGCCACGGTCGCCGCCCTCCGCGCGCTCGCGGCCGACCTGGCCGTCGAGGCCGGCCGGCTCGTGCGCGAGGGCCGGCCCGAGCGCGTCGTGGTCGCCGCGACCAAGTCGAGCGCCGTCGACCCCGTGACCGAGATGGACCGCGCGGTCGAGGAGCTCCTGCGCGCACGGATCGCCGCGGCGCGCCCCGACGACGCGATCCTCGGCGAGGAGGGCGTCGACGTCGCGGGCACGAGCGGCCTGACGTGGGTCGTCGACCCCATCGACGGGACCGTCAACTACCTCTACGGCGTCGCCTCGTACGCCGTGTCGGTCGCCGTGGTCGCCGGGCCGGCCGACCCCGCCCGCTGGACCGCCCTCGCGGGCGCGGTGCACTCGGTCGTCGACGGGCGCACCTGGACCGCCGCGCGCGGCCAGGGAGCGACGTGCGACGGGCGGGCGCTGCGGATCAACGAGCCGCAGTCCCTCGGCGCGTGCCTCGTCGGCACGGGGTTCGGCTACGCCGCGGCCCGCCGCGCGCACCAGGCGCGCGTGCTCACGCACGTGCTGCCGCGCGTGCGGGACATCCGGCGCCTCGGGTCGGCCGCGATCGACCTGTGCCTGCTCGCCGAGGGCGGCCTCGACCTCTACTACGAGCGCGGCCTCAACCCCTGGGACCTCGCGGCGGGCGCGCTCGTCGCCGCGGAGGCCGGCGCCGCCGTCACCGGGCTGCGAGGCGAGCCCGCAGGCACGACCATGGCCGTGGCGGGCGCGGCGCCACGCGTCGCCGAGCTCGTCCGGTTGCTCGAGGACGCGGGCGCCGACGGCCCCGACCAGGAGGCCTGATCCGCGGCGTCGTCGCAGGTCGGCGCCCGTCTCGTGGGACGTGCGGGGGGCCTGCTCGCGCGTGCCGTCGAAATGGTGCACAATCCGGTGGCCGACCCGGGAACAAAACCCGGCCCGCAGGCATTATCAGCGCGTACCGACACCGACATCACGGAGCGTGACCCCACAGATGGCAACCGACTACGACGCCCCCCGCAAGACCGACGAGGACGTGGAGCAGGACTCCCTCCAGGAGCTCCAGGCGCGTCGGTCCGACAAGAGCTCGGGTGTCGTCGACGAGGACGAGACGGAGGCCGCGGAAGGCTTCGAGCTTCCCGGCGCCGACCTGTCCGGCGAGGAGCTCTCGGTGCGCGTGCTGCCTCGTCAGGCCGACGAGTTCACCTGCACGAGCTGCTTCCTGGTCCACCACCGCAGCCAGCTGGCCTACGAGAAGAACGGCCAGATGGTCTGCACCGAGTGCGCCGCCTGAGCCGGCGGTGACCTGCAGGCTCGGGCGACACCGGGACCACCGCGGTCCCACCGCCTGAGCGCGGGCCGACGGCCGACGGGCCGCCACGTCGCGGACGTGGCGGCCTTCGTCGTGCTCGGCGTCAGTCCGCGGCGACCGCCCCGGGCCCGGCGTGACGCGCGCGCTCGACGGCCGCGACCAGCTCGGCCGGACGCCGGGTCGAGACGACCCAGTACGGCGTCGGGTCGGCCGGGTCCTCGAGCACGGCCTTGATCCCGGTGCGCGCCCACGCGCGCAGGCACACGTACGCGCGCGCGTCGAGCCGCGGCCCGAGCTCGGCACGCATCTCCTCGGGGTCGTCCAGCGCGGTCAGCTCGCCCAGCAGCCGCGCGGGCACGTGCGCCCGGCCCGCGTGCAGCTCGCCGCCGACGACCTGGACGACGGGCGACGTCGCGGCGAGGGCCACGACCGCCGCGACCGCCACGAGCACCCCGACGACCACCCCGGCCGTCGGCGAGAGCGGCCACAGCGCGATCCCCGCGACCGCTCCGGCCCCCACCGCGCCGAGCCAGCCGAGGGCTCCGGGCAGGAGGCGCTCGCGGTACGAGGGACGGGGAGGGGGACCGGCGGGGGCGTCGCTCATGGGCACATCATCGCAGCCGCGGTCGGCTACGCTGCCGGGGTGCCTGACTCCGCGAACCGGCCCGTGACCACCGACGGCAGCACGGTCGACGTGCTGGTCCGCCTGCTCGACGACGGCATCCCGGCGCCGTCGTACGCCCACCCGGGCGACGCGGGCGCGGACCTGGTGACGACCGTCGACGTCGAGCTCGCGCCGCGCCAGCGCGCGGTGGTCCCCACCGGGGTGGCGATCGCCCTGCCGGACGGGTACGCCGCCTTCGTCCACCCCCGCTCGGGCCTGGCCGCCCGGCACGGCCTCACCGTCGTCAACGCGCCCGGCACCGTCGACGCCGGCTACCGGGGCGAGATCAAGGTCGTCCTGCTCAACACCGACCCGGAGGAGACGGTGCACCTGAGTCGCGGCGACCGCATCGCCCAGCTGGTGGTGCAGCGCGTCGAGAAGGCGCGGTTCGTGCGGGCCGAGACGCTTCCCGGGTCGCACCGCGGCGAGGGCGGCTTCGGGTCGAGCGGGGGCTGGACCGCGGCGCGCTGAGGTCGCAGTACTGTGGACGTGAACGGTCCCGGCCGCCCGGCCGGGATGGAGCGAGTGAAGGAGATCCCCTGTGGGTCTGTTCCGGCGCAACGCGTCGAAGAGGACGCCTGAGGCGTCCGAGCCCGCGACCCTCCCGTCGGACCCGCCCGCGGCGGCGCCCGGCGGCGCGGCCGCACCCGACCCGGCGAGGCCCGAGCGCGGGCCGTTCGACGCCTCGCAGGTCACGGCCAAGGGACCGCGCGTCGACCTGGGCGCGATCTGGCTGCCCGTCCTGCCCGGCCTCGAGCTGCGCATGGAGATCGACAAGAAGACGCAGAAGGTGACCGGCGTCTCGGCGCAGCTCGGCGGCTCCGGGCTCCAGGTCCAGGCGTTCGCCGCGCCCAAGACGACCGGCATCTGGGACGAGGTGCGGGCCGAGATCGCCGCGTCGGTGACCAAGCAGGGCGGCACCGTCGACGACGTCCCCGGGCCGTTCGGCCGCGAGCTGCTCGCGCGCATCCCCGCCACGGGCCCCGACGGCCAGGCGGCCGTGCGTCCCGCGCGGTTCGTCGGCGTCGACGGCCCCCGCTGGTTCCTGCGCGGCGTCCTGACCGGCCGCGCCGCGGTCGACGAGGAGGCGGCCAAGCCGCTCGAGTCGGTGTTCGCGAACGTCGTCGTCGTGCGCGACGGCAACCCGCGCCCGCCCCGCGACCTGCTCACGCTCACGCTCCCGCAGAAGAACCGGCCGGCCGAGGGCCAGGCAGGCCCGCAGGGTGCGGCACCCGCGCCGCCGAGCTTCGACCCGCTCACGCGCGGGCCGGAGATCACCGAGATCCGCTGAGGGGTGACGAGGACCATGTCGCTGCGCAGCACCGTCCGGCACGCGCTCGCCTCGGCCGACGAGGTCGCCGCCGAGCAGGAGCGGCACGAGGCCGCCCTCGTGCGCGGCTGCTCGGCCGTCGCGGACCTCGAGACCCGGCACCGGGGGATCGCCACGGGCGTCCTCCGCTCGGTCGTCCTGCGCCCGCGCGAGACGGTGCCGACGGTCGAGGCCGAGCTGTACGACGGGTCGGGGTCGCTCGACCTGGTCTGGCTCGGGCGCCGCACCATCCCCGGCATCGAGCCGGGACGACGCATCCGCGTCGAGGGCATGGTGTGCGAGGTCGACGGCCGCCGCGTGGTCTACAACCCCCGCTACGAGCTCCGACCCCAGGCCGGCGAGTGAGCGCCCCGGGGCAGGACCGCCGCGGCGTGCGTGCGGTCACCGCGGAGAGCTTCTCGTTCGCCGAGGCCGTCGGCGGGGTGCGCGGGGTCGTCGAGGCGATCGCGCCCGGCCTGCTCTTCGTCGTCGTGTTCGTCGCGACGACGGACCTGCGCGCCGCGCTCGTCGCGTCGGTCGCCGCCGCGCTCGTCGCCGTCGCGGCCCGCCTGCTGCAGCGCACGCCCGTGACCCAGGCGCTCGGCGGGCTGCTCGGCATCGCGGTGGGCGTGTTCTGGGCCTGGCGCTCGGGCGAGGCGGAGAACTTCTACGCCGTCGGGCTGTGGACCAACGCGGTCTACCTCGTCGTCATCCTCGCGTCGATCCTCGCGCGCTGGCCCGCCGTCGGGCTCGTGGTCGAGGCGTTCCGCTCGGGGTTCGTCGACCAGGCGCGCGAGCGGGCGCAGAACGCGGGCGCCGCGGCGCCCGAGGGCGACGCCGCCGACGGCGCCCCCAGCCCGTTCGCGCCGCTCGTCGCGTGGCGCAAGGACCCCGCGCTCGTGCGCCGCTACACCCTCGCGACGTGGTTCTGGGTCGGGCTGTTCGCCCTGCGGCTGATCGTCAAGGTGCCGCTGTACTTCGCGGGCGACGTCGCGTGGCTCGGGACGGCGCACCTCGTCATGGGTGTCCCGCTGTGGGGGCTCGTGCTGTGGCTCACCTGGGCCGTGGTCCGGCGGCCGCACCCGGCGAGCACCGCCGCCGCGACCGCCTGACCCGGCCGGCCGTCACGCCTCCGGCGGCTCGACGGGCTCGTCGGCGCGGCCCCGACCGGCCTCGACGTCGACCACCTCGACCGCCGGGGCGGGTGCGCCGGCCGCCGTGCCGCCGTCGGACAGCAGCGCCTGCAGCTGCTCCTCGTCGGCCTCGCGGCCCGTGACCAGCAGCAGCTCGTCGCCCGCCTCGAGCGTGTCGTCGACGCTGGGTGCGATCGGCGCGGTCGAGCGCACGATCGCGGCGAGCACCGTGTCGTGCGGCCAGTCGATCCCGCCCACGCGCCGGCCGACGAGCGGCGAGTCCTCGGGGAGCGTGACCTCGAGGATGTCCGCACCCGACTGGTGGAACGTGAAGATGCGCACCAGGTCGCCGACGGCGACGGCCTCCTCGACCATCGCCGTCATGATGCGCGGCGTCGAGACGGCGACGTCGACGCCCCACGACACGTCGAACATCCACTCGTTCTTCGGGTTGTTCACGCGGGCGACCGTGCGGGGCACGCCGAACTCCGTCTTGCACAGCAGCGAGAAGACGAGGTTGACCTTGTCGTCGCCCGTCGCGCCCACGACGACGTCGGCGCTCTCCACGTCGGCGCTCGCGAGCGACGAGAGCTCGCACGCGTCGGCGAGCAGCCAGTCGGCGTCGGGCACCTGGGCGACCCGCATGGCCGCGGGGCTGCGGTCGATGAGGACGACCTCGTGGTCGTGGGCGAGGAGCTCGCGGGCGATCGAGCGGCCCACCGACCCGGCCCCGGCGACGACGACCCGCATCAGTCCTCCTCCGCGTCGCGCGGCGCGTGGGTGAGCGTGCGCTCGACCGCGGCCGCGTCGTCCGCGTGCATGAGCACGTGCAGCACGTCGTTCTCCTGCAGGACCGTCTCCGGCGTCACGAGGATGCCCTCGGAGTAGCGCGACAGGAACGCGACGCGGGCGCCCGTGGCGCTCTCGATGCGGCGCACCGACAGCCCGGTCCAGCCCGGGTGGTAGTCGACCTGCGCGAGCCTGACCTGCCCGGACGGGTCGCGGTACTCGTCGGTCGCGCCGAGCGGGAGCATGCGGCGCAGCACCTGGTCGGCGGTCCACCGGACCGTCGCCACGGTCGGGATGCCGAGCCGCTGGTAGATCTCCGCGCGCTGCGGGTCGTAGATGCGCGCGACGACCTTCTCCACGCCGTACGTCTCGCGCGCGACGCGCGCGGCCAGCACGTTCGAGTTGTCGCCGTCCGACACGGCCGCGAAGGCGTACGTGTCCTCGATGCCCGCCTGCGCCAGCGTGTCGCGGTCGAAGCCGACCCCGGTCACCTTCTGGCCGGAGAACTCGGCCGGCAGGCGGCGGAAGGAGTCGGGGTTCTGGTCGATGACGGCCACGGAGTGCCCGTGGGACTCGATCGTCTGCGCCAGCGTGGCTCCCACGCGGCCGCAGCCCATGATCACGAAGTGCACGACCAGAACGCTATACCTCCGGACCGCGGCCTGCCGTCGTGGGCCGCGCGGCTCGGCGCAGCGCCGGCGGGCCCGCGCGGGCATAGCATGGGTGGCCGTGTCGGACATCGCGGATGCCGCCAAGCGCCTGCTGCTGGGACGCCCCATGCGCAGCGGGAGCGAGGGCCGCAGACTCCTGCCGAAGCGGATCGCCCTGCCGGTCTTCGCCTCGGACGCCCTCTCCTCCATGGCGTACGCGCCCGACGAGATCCTCCTCATGCTCGCGGTCGCGGGGCTCGCCGCGACGACCGTGTCGCCGTGGGTCGGCCTCGGCGTCGTCGTCGTGCTCCTCGTCGTCGTCGCATCGTACCGCCAGAACGTGCGCGCCTACCCGTCGGGAGGCGGGGACTACGAGATCGCCACGACCAACCTGGGCACGACCGCGGGCGTCGGCGTCGCGTCGGCCCTGCTGCTCGACTACGTGCTCACCGTCGCCGTGTCCCTGTCGTCGGCGTCGCAGTTCGCGGCCACGATCATCCCCGCCGTGCGGGGGCGTGAGGCCGCGGTCGCCGTCGTGCTGGTCGTCGTCCTGACGATCGTCAACCTGCGCGGCGTGCGCGAGTCGGCGCGCGCGTTCGCCGTGTCCGTGTACCTGTTCATGCTGCTCATGGGCGCGATCGCGGTGACCGGCGCGGTGCGGCACCTGTCCGGCACGCTCCCGCAGGCCGAGAGCGCGCAGTACGACGTGGTGCCCGCGGCCGGGTTCGAGGCCGGGCTGGTCGGCGTCGCCGGCGCGTTCCTCGTGGCGCGCGCGTTCGCGTCCGGCGCGGTCGCCCTGACCGGCGTCGAGGCCATCAGCACGGGCGTCCCGGCGTTCCGCAAGCCCAAGGCGCGCAACGCCGCGCGCACGCTGGCGCTGCTCGGCGTCATCTCGGCCGCGACGCTCATGATGGTGCTGCTGCTCGCGCGGGCCACGGGCATCCGGTTCGTCGAGGACCCCGAGACCCAGCTCACGCTCGACGGGGGACCGGTGCCGGACGACTACGACCAGCACCCCGTGCTCGGCCAGCTCGCCGAGGCGGTGTTCGCCGGTTTCGCGCCCGCCGCCGTCGCCGTCGCCGTCGTCACGTTCGTGATCCTGCTCATCGCGGCCAACACGTCGTTCACGGGGTTCCCGCGGCTCGGCTCGATCCTGGCCAAGGACGGCTACCTCCCGCGCCAGCTGCACACGCGCGGCGACCGGCTGGCGTTCTCCAACGGGATCATCACCCTCGCGATCGCCGCGGCCGTGCTCATCGCCGCGTTCGACGCCTCCGTGACACGACTCATCCAGCTGTACATCGTGGGGGTGTTCGTGTCGTTCACCATGTCGCAGCTCGGCATGCTGCGGCACTGGACGCGCGCGCTGCGCACCGAGCCCGACCCGCGCGAGCGGGCCCGCATGAAGCGCTCGCGCGTCGTCAACGGCGTCGGCTTCGCGATGACCGCGGCGGTCCTGCTCATCGTCCTCGTCACCAAGTTCACGCACGGGGCCTGGATCACGCTCGTGGCCATGGGCGCCGTCTTCGTGATCATGATGGCGATCCGTCGCCACTACGACCGCGTGAGCGAGGAGCTCGCGCTCGACGACCTCGCCGAGGCCCGCGCGCTGCCGAGCCGCGTGCACGCGATCGTGCTCGTCTCCAAGATCCACAAGCCGACCATGCGCGCGCTCGCCTACGCGCGGGTGTCGCGCCCGTCGGTCCTCGAGGCCATCACGGTCGGCGTCGACCGCGAGGAGACCGAGGAGCTCATGCGCCAGTGGGAGGCCCTCGACCTGCCGGTCCCGCTGCGCGTGCTCGACTCCCCGTACCGCGAGATCACGCGTCCGGTGCTCAAGTACGTCCGCTCGGTGCGTCGCGAGTCGCCGCGCGACCTCGTGGTCGTCTACCTGCCCGAGTACGTCGTGGGGCACTGGTGGGAGCACCTCCTGCACAACCAGTCGGCGCAGCGCCTCAAGGGACGGCTGCTGTTCACGCCGGGCGTCGTCGTCGCGTCCGTGCCGTGGCAGCTCTCGTCGTCCGCCGGGCAGACCGGTCTCGAGGACGTCACGACGTACCGCCCGTTCTGAGCCGCCCGGCCCCGGCCGCACGCACTGAGCCGCACGTCACGCGGACGACGTCGGGCGAGGCGCTCGCGGCGGGGGAGAATGGCACCCATGCCCCGACCCCGTCGTTCCTCGCCGCGCCCGCGTCCCTCGACCCCCGACCCGGAGGCCGGCCGCGAGCTCGAGCTCGAGGTCGGTCCGGCCGCCCACGGTGGCCACTGCGTCGCGCGGCTCGACGGCCGCGTCGTCTTCGTGCGCCACGCGCTGCCGGGCGAGCGCGTCCGCGCCCGCGTCACCGAGAGCGGGTCGCGGTTCTGGCGCGCCGACGCCGTCGAGGTGCTCGAGGCGTCGCCCGACCGCGTCGAGTCCGCCTGGCCCGAGGCCGGCCCGGGCGGCGTCGGGGGCGGGGAGCTCGCGCACGTCTCGCTGCCGGGCCAGCGGCGCTGGAAGGCCGACGTGCTCGCCGACCAGCTGCGCCGCATCGCGCACGTCGAGCGCACGGTCGCGGTCGAGGCGGCGCCGGGTGACGACGAGCGTGGCGGCCTCGCGTACCGCACGCGCGTCGAGCTCGTGGCGGACGGCGAGGGCCGCGCCGGGATGCGCCGCTTCCGCTCGCACGACGTCGTCGCCCTCGACCGCATGCCGCTCGCGACCGAGGCGGTCGCCGCGCTGGCCGAGGCGGAGGGCGTGTGGACCCGGCGCTGGCGACCGGGCGCACGCCTCGAGCTCGTGGCCCCGGCCGACGGGTCCGCGCCCGTGCTCCTCCTCGACGGCGCACCCGTGCGGCGCGGCACGCCCGACACCCGGCCCAACGCGCGGCGCGCCGTGACCGAGACCGTCCGCGCCGGCGGCGTCGAGCACCGGTACCGGGTCGCCGCCGACGGCTTCTGGCAGGTGCACCGCGAGGCGCCCGGCGTGCTCGCCGGGGCGGTCCTCGACGCCGTGCTCGGGCAGTCGGGCGACGTCGCGGGCGCGACGGTGCTCGACCTCTACTCGGGCGCGGGCCTGTTCACGCTGCCGCTCGCGCACGCCGTCGGTCCCGACGGGCGCGTGGTCGCCGTCGAGGGCGACGCCCGCGCGGTCAAGGACGCGCGGCGCAACGCGCACGACCTGCCCCACGTCGAGCTCCACCTCGGCGCGGTCGACCGGGTCCTCACCGACGGCGACGCCGGGGGAGCGGGCGTCGGTGCGGCCGACGTCGTCGTGCTCGACCCGCCGCGCGCGGGCGCGGGGCGGACCGTCGTCGACGCGATCGCCGACCGCGCGCCGTCGCGCGTCGTCTACGTCGCGTGCGACCCGGCCGCGCTGGCGCGCGACGTCGGGTACCTCGGCGAGCGCGGGTACGAGCTCGCGTCGCTGCGCGGGTTCGACCTGTTCCCCATGACGCACCACGTCGAGGCGGTCGCGGTCCTCACCCGCTGACCGGCCTGGCGGTACGGTCGAGGCGTGGACGACGACGCGCGCGACCGCTCCGTACGGCGCTGGCTGCCCACGCGGCTCGCGGTCATCGCGCTCGCGGTGGCCGTGGCGCTCGTCGTCGCGCTCGTCGCCCGGCCGCCCGCGCGCGTGGCCGTCGAGACGTACCCGGGCCTGCCGCCGGCTGCCGACGTGCCGCCCGAGACGTTCGAGCCCGGCTGGGTGCTGGACCCGCAGACGCGTCGGCTCGCGGTCTACGCCGCCGGGAGCTCGTCGTGCCCGTACGTCGCGAGCGACGTGCAGGCCGACGGCGACCTGGTGACGGTGACCCTGTCCGTGGAGGAACGCGGGCCCTGCACCGACGACCTCGCCTGGACGACCAGCGTCGTCGCGGTGCCCGACGGCGTGGACCTCGAGCGGCTCGACGTCGAGGTCGTCCTCGACCGGTGGCCGTGAGGCGACCCTAAGTATCTTGACGTCAAGATAAATGGTCTATGCTGGGGCGTGCCCGGTCTTCGGTACGTAGGCTGGGCAGAGCCCCAAGACCCAGCACGGCTCCGGGTGCCGCGGACGGCCCCGGCGCGCCGTGCCCGTCACGCCCCGCAGAAGGAGCCGTAGTGAGCAGCGTGGACACGTTCGGATCGAAGGGAACGCTGGAGGTCGGCGGGAAGGCGTACGAGATCTTCCGCCTCTCCGCCGTCGAGGGCCTCGAGCGCCTCCCGTACTCCCTGAAGATCCTCGCCGAGAACCTCCTGCGGACCGAGGACGGCGCGAACATCACCGCCGACCACGTGAACGCCCTGGCGTCGTGGGACCCGCAGGCCGAGCCCAGCACCGAGATCCAGTTCACGCCGGCGCGCGTGATCATGCAGGACTTCACCGGCGTGCCCTGCGTCGTCGACCTCGCCACGATGCGCGAGGCCGTCGCCGAGCTCGGCGGCGACCCGGCCAAGATCAACCCCCTCGCTCCGGCCGAGTTGGTCATCGACCACTCGGTCCAGATCGACGTCGCGGGCCGCCCCGACGCGTTCGAGCGCAACGTCGAGTTCGAGTACCAGCGCAACCACGAGCGCTACCAGTTCCTGCGCTGGGGCCAGACGGCGTTCGACGACTTCAAGGTCGTCCCCCCGGGCACCGGCATCGTGCACCAGGTCAACATCGAGTACCTGGCACGCACCGTCATGACGCGCGAGGTGGACGGCGTGCTGCGCGCCTACCCCGACACCTGCGTCGGCACCGACTCGCACACCACGATGGTCAACGGACTGGGCGTGCTCGGCTGGGGCGTCGGCGGCATCGAGGCCGAGGCCGCCATGCTCGGCCAGCCCGTCTCGATGCTCATCCCGCGCGTCGTGGGCTTCAAGCTCTCGGGCTCGATCCCCGCCGGCGTGACGGCGACCGACGTCGTCCTCACGATCACGCAGATGCTGCGCCAGCACGGCGTTGTCGGCAAGTTCGTCGAGTTCTACGGCTCCGGCGTGTCGCAGGTGCCGCTGGCCAACCGCGCCACGATCGGCAACATGTCGCCCGAGTTCGGCTCGACCGCGGCGATCTTCCCGATCGACGACGTCACGATCGACTACCTGCGCCTCACCGGCCGCAGCGACGAGCAGCTCGCGCTCGTCGAGGCGTACGCCAAGGAGCAGGGCCTGTGGCTCGACCCGCAGGCCGAGGGCTACACCGAGCCGCAGTTCTCGGAGTACCTCGAGCTCGACCTGTCGACGGTCGTGCCGTCGATCGCCGGCCCGAAGCGCCCGCAGGACCGCATCGAGCTGAGCGAGGCCAAGGAGGCCTTCGCGACGGCGATCCTCGACTACGTGTCGACCGACGAGGCCGCGCGGTTCCGCGCGCCCATGGCGAGCCTCGACGAGTCGGTCGAAGAGACCTTCCCGGCGTCCGACCCCATCGCGACGGGGCACGACGAGCCCGGCGACAAGCCCGTCGCCGCGGGGCACGGCGACTCCTCGAAGCGCCCGCACAAGGTCGTGCCCGTCACGCTCGCGGACGGCACCACGACCGAGCTGGACCACGGGCACGTCGTCATCGCCTCGATCACGTCGTGCACCAACACGTCGAACCCGTCGGTCATGATGGCCGCCGCGCTCCTGGCGAAGAACGCGGTCGACAAGGGCCTCGCGGCCAAGCCGTGGGTCAAGACGTCGATGGCGCCCGGCTCGCAGGTCGTCACCGGCTACTACGAGAAGGCCGGTCTGTGGCCGTACCTCGAGAAGCTCGGCTTCCACCTGGTGGGCTACGGCTGCGCGACCTGCATCGGCAACTCCGGCCCCCTGTCGGACGAGATCTCGGCCGCCGTCAACGAGCACGACCTGTCGGTCGTCTCCGTGCTGTCGGGCAACCGCAACTTCGAGGGCCGCATCAACCCCGACGTCAAGATGAACTACCTGGCGTCGCCGCCGCTGGTCATCGCGTACGCGCTCGCGGGCACGATGGACTTCGACTTCGACACCGACCCGCTCGGCACGGACGCGCAGGGCAACCCGGTGTTCCTCAAGGACATCTGGCCGACGCCCGACGAGGTCCAGGCGACGATCGAGCGCTCGATCGACCGCGACATGTTCGAGCGCGACTACGCGGACGTCTTCAAGGGCGACGAGCGCTGGCGCGCGCTCGAGACGCCCGAGGGCGACACGTTCTCGTGGGACCCCGAGTCGACCTACGTTCGCAAGCCCCCGTACTTCGAGGGCATGGGGATCCGCCCGGAGCCCGTCTCGGACATCCGCGGTGCGCGCGTGCTCGCCAAGCTCGGCGACTCGGTCACCACGGACCACATCTCGCCCGCGGGGTCGATCAAGCCCGACAGCCCGGCCGGGAAGTACCTCGCCGAGCACGGCGTCGAGCGGCGCGACTTCAACTCCTACGGCTCGCGCCGCGGCAACCACGAGGTCATGATCCGCGGCACGTTCGCGAACATCCGCCTCAAGAACCAGCTCCTCGACGGCGTCGAGGGCGGCTTCACGTACAACTTCCTGAAGAACGCCCAGGACACGATCTACGACGCGGCGCAGGACTACGCGCAGGCGAACATCCCGCTCGTGGTGCTGGGCGGCAAGGAGTACGGCTCGGGCTCGTCGCGCGACTGGGCGGCCAAGGGCACGCGACTGCTGGGCGTCAAGGCGGTCATCACCGAGTCGTTCGAGCGCATCCACCGCTCGAACCTCATCGGCATGGGCGTCCTGCCGCTGCAGTTCCCGGCCGGCGAGTCGGCGGACTCGCTGGGCCTCGACGGCACGGAGACCTTCGACATCGAGGGCATCACCGCGCTCAACGAGGGCACGACGCCGCGCACGGTCACGGTCACGGCCACCAAGGCCGACGGCACCACCGTCGAGTTCGACGCCGTCGTGCGGATCGACACGCCGGGCGAGGCCGAGTACTACCGCAACGGCGGCATCCTGCAGTACGTGCTGCGCTCGCTCGTCGAGGGCTGACGTCGCACGGGACCGCGCACGACGGACGCCCCGTCGCTCCCTGGGGAGCGGCGGGGCGTCCGTCGTCGTTCGGGGCGAGGCTCAGCGGCCGACGTCGGACCGCGCGGCCGCGCTGACGAGACGCGGCCGGTCCTTCGGGCCGATGTGGCCGTCGGCGACCAGCCGGTCGGCGAGCTCGCGCACGTGCGCCACGAACGCGCCGTGGTTGGCGTAGGCGCCGTCCTCGTCCACGAGATCGTTGATCGTGCAGCCGTTGCCCGTGTCGACGTTGGGCACGGTCGTGACGACCCCGGCGACCACGACGGTCGGACGCTCGTCCGACGCGGGGCAGGCGTCGGTCCCGTCGTGCGCCACGCGGAACGTGACGGACTCGACCTCGGAGGTGTTGCCCGCCTCGTCGGTCGCCCGGAACCGCAGCTCGTGCGAGCCCGCCGCGCTCACGGTGACCGGTCCGGTGTACTCCTGGAACGGTCCGTCGCCGAGCGCGTACTCGATCGACGCGACGCCCGACCCGTCGTCCTGCGCGGTGATCGTCACCGTCGCCGAGCCCAGGTACGCGCCGTCGTCGCCGAGGTCGCCCGCGACCTCGGCGGACACGGTCGGCGCGGTCGTGTCGGCGGGCTCCTCGTCAGCCGCCACGACCGTGAGCCCGAGGCTCGCCGGGACGGAGACGTTGCCCGCGTTGTCGACCGCGCGGTACCGCACCGCGTAGGTGCCCGGCGTGTCGAGGACGACGGGGTCGGTGTACTCGACGAAGCCGGCGCCGTCGACCTCGTACTCGACCGTCGCCACGCCCGAGCCGGTGTCCGCGGCGGACAGGACTACCGTGGCCGACCCGACGTAGCGGCCGTGAGCGTCCTGCTCGCCCAGGACCTGGGCCTCGACGGTCGGGGCGGTGGTGTCGTCGGGCTCCGGCTCGACGACGGTGAAGGTCACCGACCCGGGCTCGGAGACGTTCCCCGCGTTGTCGATCGCGCGGAACCGCACGGTGTGCGTCCCCGGGGCGTCGACGGCCACCGGGCCGGTGTACGTGGCGAAGCCGCCGCCGTCGAGCTCGTACTCGACCGTCGCGACGCCCGAGCCGGCGTCCTCGGCGGTCAGCACGACCGTCGCGGAGCCGACGTACGCACCGTCACCGTCCATGTCGCCGGTGACCTGCGCCGCCACGGTGGGCGGCGTGGTGTCCTCCTCGACCGGCTCCACGACGGTGAACGACACCGACCCGGCCTGCGACACGTTCCCGGCACCGTCGGTCGCCCGGTAGGCGAGCGTGTGCGCCCCCGGGGTGTCGACCACGACCGCGCCGGTGTACGCGGTGAAGCCCGCGCCGTCGAGGTCGTACTCGATGCTCGCGACCCCGGAGCGGTCGTCGGTCGCGGCGAGGGTGACGGTGGCCGCGCCCACGTAGGCGCCGTCGGCGTCCTGCTCGCCGGCGACCTCGGCGCTCACGGTCGGGGGCGTGGTGTCCTCGACGGGCTCCTCGACCACGACGAGGTGGACCATGCCCGCCTCCGACGTGTTGCCCGCCTCGTCGGTGGCGCGGTAGCCCACCATGTGCATGCCCGGCTCGTCGATGACGATCGGTCCGGTGTACTCGACGTAGCCCGCGCCGTCGAGGTCGTACTCGATCGACGCGACACCCGAGTCGTCGTCCGTGGCGGAGAGCGTCACGGTGGCGGAGCCCACGTACGCACCGTCGTCGTCGCGCTCGCCCGCGACCTCCGCGGTCACGGTCGGTGCGGTGACGTCGCCCGGGTCGGGCGAGGCGACGGTGAACGTCACCGTCCCGACCTCCGAGACGTTGCCGGCGTTGTCCGTGGCTCGGTACCGCAGCGTGTGCGCGCCGGGCGTGTCGACCGCGACCGGGGCGGTGTAGGCGGTGTAGCCGGCGTCGTCGAGGTCGTACTCGATCGACGCGACGCCGGAGGAGTCGTCGGCCGCGGAGAGCGTCACGGTCGCTGCCCCCACGTACGCTCCGTCGGCGTCCTGCTCGCCCGTCACCTCGGCGGTGACGGTCGGCGCGGTCGTGTCGTCCTGGCCGCCGCCGTCGGTGACGACGAGCTCGCCCGCCATCGTGCCGTGGCCGGGGATGGCGCAGAAGTAGCGGTACGTGCCCGGCGTCAGGACGACCTGCGCCTCGTGCACCCCGCGGTTGGTGTCCCACGGGTTGGCGAGGATGTCGAGCGTGACGTCGTGGTTGTAGCCCGGCGTCGTCGTGTCGAACGTCAGCGTGTGGCTCATGCCGATCGTGTTGCCCGCCGTGACGCTGTTGTCGAAGACGATCGTGGCCGGGCCGGCGACGGCCGTCGCCGGGGCCGAGGCGTACGCCGTGACGCTGTTGTTCGCCGTCCAGGTGAGCACCTGCTCGGCGCTCTGCTCGGCCGCGGTGGTGGACGTGTCGGTCGTCACGGTGGTGGTGGTTGTCGTCGTGGTGGTGGCGGCCACCGGCCCGGACGCGGGCGCGGGCCGCGGCGCGGCCGCCGCGACGGGCACGAGCCCGGCCAGGACCAGCGCGCCCGTCAGGGCGCCGGCGACGACGCTGGAGCGGGGGAGCAGACGTCTGCCGCCCGGTCGGCGGCGGTGGAGCTTCTCGGAAGACATGCGTACCTCTCAGGTCTGCGGGGGACGGCTCGACCGTCCGTGAGGGGTGCCGGGCGGGCTACAGCTCCTGCACCCGGATGTTGCGGAACTCGATGAGGTCCGCGTTGCCGTGGTTCTGCAGGCCCACGTAGCCGCTCAGGAACTGGCGCAGGTCCGTGGGCGGGTCGCCGGCACGCGACGAGGAGATCCCCGGCACGTTGTCGAAGGTGTTGATCACCTCGCCGTTGCGGACGATCTCGTAGTGCTGCCCGACGACGCGGATCTCGTAGGAGTTCCACTCGCCCTTGGGCGTCACGCCGGCGTCGCCCAGCCCGACCGGGTCGAAGTTGTAGACCGAGCCGGTCTTCTGCGGCTCGCCACCGGGACCGTCGTAGATCTGGATCTCGTGGCCGCAGTAGATCGCCACCCAGGCCTCGGAGCCGGTGAGCTGCCCGCACTCGGGCCGCTCGTCCTGGGGGACGCGCGGGTCGGGGAACCGGGTGAACACGCCGCTGTTGGCGAAGTGGTCGCCCGCGGAGACGTCCCGGTACTCGAGCTTGAGGGAGAAGTCGCCGAACTCCTCCGCCTCGTACCAGAGCATGCCCAGCCCGCCCTGCGAGCGCAGCGACCCGTCGGCGGTGAGCTCGAAGCTGCCGCCCGGCGCCTGCCGCCAGCCGTCGAGGGACTCGCTCGTCCCGTCGAAGAGCCAGCGGTAGCCGGTCTGGCCCGGCTTGCCGACGTCGGAGCGCGCCGCCGCACGGGTGATCGCGCCCTTCTCCTTGCCGGTGATGACGCCGTCGGCCTGGAGCTGGTTGAGCACCGTGTTGACGTGCTCCATGAACGCGCCGTGGCCGTCCCAGTCGCCCTCGTCGTTGATCAGGTCGTTGATCGTGCAGCCGCCGAGGTCGTCGTTCGGCACCCCGGTGTCCGTGCCGCCGACGTGCACCGTGCCGCGGCCGTCCGGGATCGTGCAGGTGATCCGGACCGGCACGTCGACGGTGACCTCCTCACCGTCGGCGTACGTGACGGTGAGCGAGGCGTCGTACTGCCCGACGCGCGCGTAGGTGTGCCGGGGGTCGGGCTCCGTGGACGTGGTGCCGTCCCCGAAGTCCCAGTGCCACGACACGCCGCCCGAGCTGCTTCCCGTGAACGCCACGGTGAGCGGGTCGCTCTGGACGCTGGTCGCGGTCCCGGCCGGTGCCGGGGTCGCCGGCCCGCCGTCGTAGGTGATGCGGATGAGCTTCTGGTTCGGGTGCAGCGAGAAGAAGCCGCCCGCGTAGTCGAGCATGTACAGCGCGCCGTCCGGACCGAACTTGGCGTCCATCCAGCTCTGCAGCGCGTTGCTGCCGCCGCCCGAGCGGATGATGCTGCGCAGGTCCTCGACGAAGACCGGCGGGCCGGCCTCCTCGACCGTGTCCGGGTTCACCGTCACGGCGACGCGGTTGTTCGCGTTCGACTGGTCGCCGATGAACCACTTGTTGTCCCAGTGCTCCGGCCAGGCGACGCCGCTCTCGGTGTCGACCTCGGACCGGTGGTACGTCGGGCCGTCCATGATCGCCTGCCCGCCGCCGCGCAGGTACGGCTGCGTGTAGGTGGCCTCGTCGTCGACGTACGACGGGATCCCGTTCTCGTCGCGCGGGAAGACGGGTCCGCCGCCACCGGGGGAGTACCAGATCATGTTGTCCCGCGCGGGCGGGATGTCCACGAGGCCGGTGTTGCGGGGCGAGGTGTTCTTCAGGTTGTCGCAGTCGTACCAGCCGGTCAGGACGCTCGCGTCCTCGTTCGACCGGTCGCGGTACGGCTGACGGTCGCCCATGCAGTACGGCCAGCCCTGGTTGCCCGCGGACGTGATGATCGTGGCGGTCTCGTACTTCGCCGGACCGAGCTCCGGGTCCGGGCTGAACGCGTCCGGCCCGACCCACGCGGCCGTGAGCCAGTCGTTCTTCGAGTCCCAGGCCAGGCGCGAGATGTTGCGCACGCCCATGACGTAGATCTCCGGCTTCGTCTTGTCCGCCGGGTACTCGCCCTCGGGGAACAGGTTGCCCTCCGGGATCGTGTACGTGCCGTCGGGCTCCGGGTGGATCCGCAGGATCTTGCCGTTGTAGTCGTTCGTGTTGCCCGACGTGCGCCGAGCGTCCTGGAACGAGATCCCGGCGAACTCCTGGGTCCAGTTGTTGCCCGAGTAGCCGTTCGACCCGCCCGAGGAGTTGTTGTCGCCCGAGCCGATGTAGAGGTTGCCCTCGTCGTCGAACGCCATGCCGCCGCCGGCGTGGCAGCACGAGTGGATCTGCGTCTCCCACGCCATGAGGTCCACGCGGGTCGACTGGTCGATCGTGTTCGCCTCGGCGTCGTACGTGAAGCGCGAGACGGTCCGCTCACCGACGCGGCGCTCGCGGTCGATGGACTCGTGCGGCATCCAGAAGACGTAGACCCAGCCGTTGTCGGCGAAGTCGGGGTCGAGCGTGATGCCGATGAGGCCCTCCTCGTTCTTGACGAGCTCCGAGCCGCTGCCGCGGTTGCCCATGACCTCGAGGGTGGTCAGGAGCGACGTCTCCTTCGTCTCGGGGTCCCACCGGTGGATCGTCCCGCAGCCGAGGCCGACGTCGGGGTTCTCCCACGGCACGATCGGGCCGGACGGGCACGCCGCCTTGCCGATGTAGAAGACGCCGCCGTCGTCGGCGATCGTCAGGCCGTGCGGCTCGCCGATCTGGTCGAGCTGGCCCGGCGCGTTCGTGCCGGTCAGTCGCTCGATCGTGTAGTTGGCGCCGATCGTCGCCTGGCAGTCGCCGCGCACGACACCGGTGGACCACAGGAGCGCGCCCGCGAGGTGGTCGCGGAACTCGGGCTCGCCGTAGCTCTCGGCCGTGCCTCCCATGCCGGTGTAGAACGAGCGCCCGCCGTCGTAGTCACGGCACCACGAGACCGGGTGGAAGGGGCCGTTCGCGCCCTCGCCCGGGTCGTAGTCCCACTCCTGGACCTGGGCCACCGTGTGGACCTCGCCCGTCGGGTTGGGGCTCCAGTTCAGCCACCGGTCCGACCGGGTCCAGTTGACCGGCAGGCCCTCGTTGGCCGGGTGGTGCCGGTCGACGACGTTGACCGTCGCCTCCTGGACGGGGATCTCGGGCTCCTCGCCCTCGAACGCGGACGCGTCGTAGATCGCCCAGTCCGCGAGCTGCGTCAGCGGCTCGCCGGCGTTCTCGGTGATGTCGAGGCGGAAGTGCGTGTACGCGGTGTCGTTCTCGATCGCGAAGTCGCGCGTGAGGAACCGGTCCGGGAAGTCCTCGTCCGTGCGCGAGTCGAGGTCCACCCACGTCTCGCCGTCGGTCGACGCCTGCAGCGTCCAGGACTGCGGGTCCCGGCCGTCGAAGTCGTTGGCCGACGTCAGGGCGTACCGGACCGCCGTGACCGGCTCGCTCATCTCGTACTCGAGCCACGCGGTGCGCTCGAACGCGAGCCACTTGGTGCCCGGGTCGCCGTCGGTCAGGTTGGCCTCGGTCTCGTTGGGCGGGTTGTTGGCGCTCGCGGTGACGTTCGCGACGTCGGCCGGGTCGGGCAGGTTGCCGACGGGCCGGGTCCCGATCAGGCCGGTGAACCACTGCGAACGCTCCTGCGCCCGGGCGGCGTCGCGGACGCCGAGGAATCCTCCGCCGCCCTCGACGAACGCCCGCAGGGCGTTCTCGGCGTCGGCGTCGAGCTCGGTGCCCTCGGCGGAGAGGAACACCACGCCGCGGTACTGCGCGAGGTTGTCGGTGGTGAAGGCGGCCGGGTCGTGCGTCACGTCGACCGCGAAGCCGTGCTCGCCCGCGATCTCGCCGATCGTGTCGGCGGCGACCTCGACGGGGTCGACCTGCGCGGCGGGGTCGCCGTGGAAGATCAGCACCCGCAGGTCGGTGGGCAGCGTCGCGGCGGCCGCGGCTCGCGTCCCCCCGTCGGTGCCGGCCGACTGTCCCTTGCCCTGCGCGGCCGACGGCGACGTCGGCTCCGGGCTGGGGTCCGCGGCCGGAGCGGCGGCCACCGGTGCCACCGCGAGCCCTGCCGCGAGGACCGCACCTGCGGTCGCGGCGAGTGCCCGTCGTCTGAGCTCCCGCGGTGGCGTGCCACCGCGGAGCCCTCGGTCTCGTCCTGTCCGTTCCATCACTGCTCCTTTGCTCGTGATCGAAGGTCGTCGCGGGGCCGTTCCCCGCCACAGACGTCTGGTGCGTCGGTCAGTGGTTCGCGTGGCCTCCGTGCTGGTGGTCGCGGTAGCGGTCGAGCGCCTCCTGGGCGCCGTCCGGGAGGCTGCCGTCCTCGTTGCGCACGAGGAACACGCCCGCCATCCCGGCGTCGGAGTGGAACTGGACGTGGCAGTGGTACATCCACGCGCCCGGCCCCACGCCCGCTCCGGCGATCACCTGGAAGCCGAACGACTCGCCCGGGTTGAGGTCCCGGTTGTCGATGATCTGGCTGGAGTCGTTGGGGCCCTCGAGCATGCCCGTGCGGTTGTCGGCCCACCGGTGGGCGTGCAGGTGGAAGGTGTGGAACATGTCGCCGTGGCCGATCGCGATGAACTCCACGCGCTCGCCCAGGTTCGCCTCGAGCACGGGGGCGTTCGGCGCCATCTGGTTGTTGATCGTCATGTCGTTGAACACGACGGTGAACTGCCGGTCGGGCAGGACGTCGCCCTTGCGGCGGACCACGAGCGCACCGTAGAGGCCTTTGCGCACGCCCTCGGTGCCGTGGTCGGTGCCCATCGCGTGGTCGTGGTAGTGCCAGTACCCGGCGCTCCCGGGCATCCACAGGCCGCTGCCGGCCTGGTACTGCGTCTGCGTGCTCCAGACGTACGTCCGGGTCTCGCCCGGCTCGTTGTAGGAGGCGTTCAGCGGGCTGCCGTCGGAGTCGACGGTGTAGTTGACCCCGTGCGGGTGGATCGAGAGGCGCCGGTCCGTGGTGTTGACCAGCTCGATCTCGAGGGTCTCGCCCTCCCACATCTCGAGGACGGGCCCCGGGATGGTGGCCTCGCCCGGGGCGAGGCCGTAGCCGTACTGACCGCCGGGCAGCGACTCGGCGTACATGGTGATGCGCCGCGTCCTGCCGGACGCACCCGGTGCGCCCGGTGCGCCCGGTGCGGCGCTCGCCGTCATCGTCGACATGGCGGCCGGCGCGACCAGACCTGCGAGGGTGCCGGTCAGCACCGACCGTCGTGACACTCCGCCCTTCGCCGCGTCACCGGCGACACGTTGTCCAGACATGGATCTCCTCGTGGAAAGCCGTGAGGCGGGCCGGGGAACCGGCCCGCCTCGCGGGGATCAGTAGGTGAGGCTGCTCAAGAACTCGAAGCTGTCAGCCGCGAACTCCCGCCCGTTCGGGGCGAGGTCGTACTCGACGGTGTAGTACCGGACCTTTCCGTGGGCGGCCTGGAGGATCGGCTCCCACTCGATCTCGCCCTCGCCGACGTCCGCGAAGGTCGCCCGGGCGTCGCCGTTGAGGAAGCCGTCCTTGACGTGGAGCAGCTCGATGCGGTCGCCGTACTCCTCGAGGAGCGCGACGACGTCGACGCCGGCGTCCGCGGCCCACAGGACGTCGAGCTCGAACGTCACGTACCGCGGGTCGGTGTTGTCGGCGATGATCTCCCACGCCGACTTGAGCTCACCGGTCTCCGGCACGACGTACTTCGTCGTGAACTCCTGCTGGTGGTTGTGGCCGAAGATCTTGTGCAGGCCGCGCTTCGACGCCGCCTCGCCGAGGCGGTTGAGCGTCTCGGCCGTCGCGAGCGTGTTCTCGTAGCTGCCGATGCCGGGGGAGGCGAAGCCGCCGGAGCCGACGTAGTGCTGCCCGATCGTCTTGGCGTAGTCGAGCGTCTGGTCCCAGGTCGCCTCGTTGGTGCTGTTGTGCGAGGCCGACGCCTTGAGCCCGTGCTTCTTGAGCAGGGCCGCGAACTCCTCGGCCGTGTACCCGGCGAAGTTGCCGCTGAACGGCTCGATGTTCCTGTAGCCCATCGCCGCCAGCTCGCCGAGAACGGAGTCGAGGCCGTCCTGCTGGACCCACGGGATCAGGCTGAACATCTGGATGGAGATCTTGCTCGCGGGCACCGAGCGCCCGGCGTCGTCCGGACGTGCCGACTCGCCCGGAGCAGCCGTGGCGCCCGCGGCCGTCCCGAGGGCCAGTGCGAGCCCGGCGGCCGACGCCGCCGCGGTGCGCAGACCGCGCCCGGCCAGGTTCGACTTCATCGTCATGGATTCCCTTCCACGTGGCGAGAGCGCCGTCATCGACGACGGACGCTCGACCCGGGCGAACGTTGCCGTGCACAACCGGGTCGTCTCGACCGTAGAGGGACTTCTGACGTGGGTCAAGCAAAAGATGACTGACAGCCGTTGACCTTCTCGCGTTCACATACATGAAGTGCGAGCCGGGGGCAACGGGTGCACACTGGCGGGTTCGGCGCTCACCGGGCCACGAGGAGCGAGGCGCTCGCGTGCTCGACCACCGCGGCGACCACGTCGGGGTCGTCGAGCACCCGGTTGTGGCCGAGCTCGGCCGTCACGAGCAGCTCGCTGCCCGGGTGGGCGGCGTGCAGGCGACGGGCCTCGGCGGACCCGTGCATCCGGTCGTCGACGTCGTGCACGAACAGCGCAGGGACGTCGGCCGCGACGGGGTGCCGCACCAGGTCGAGGCGCTCCCGCGCACCGGGCTCGCCGGGGAACAGGTCCCGCGCCACGCGGTCGCACAGCGCCTCGTGGAGCGCGTCCGGCAGGCCGACGAGGCGGCGGAAGCTCGCGACGACCGAGTCGAACCCGGTCGGTGCGGCGATCGCGACGTAGCGCTCGGCGGCGAGGCCGTCGCGCACCGCGATGCCGGCGGCGAGCCCGCCCAGGGAGTGCCCGACGACCGCGGCGAACCGGCCGTGCCGTTCCTGCAGCGCGTGCATCCCGGCGACGTGGTCGAGCACGGTCGTGCGGCGGCCCGCCGACTCGCCGTGCGCGACGCCGTCGAACGCGACCGCCTGGAGCCCCGCGGCCTCGAGCGCCACGACGAGCGCGGAGAACCGTGACGCGCGCAGCTGCCAGCCGTGCGCGAGCAGGACCGGAAGCCGACCTCGACGGCCGGCGCGCCCGCGGCGACCGCTCGCGCGCCGCCGTCCTGGACCGTGCTGTGCAGGAGGCGTCGGTCCGGGGCCTCGACGGCCTGACGCTCGGCGTCCTCGCCGAGCAGGTGCCGCTCAACAAGAGCGGGATCGCGGGCCTGTTCGGCAACAAGGAGGGGCTCCAGCTCGCGGCCGTCGACCACGCGCGCACCCTGTTCCTCGACACGGTCGTGGTCCCGGCCCGCGCGGCGTCGCCGGGGCTGGCGCGCGTCTGGGCGCTCGTGCAGCGCTGGATCGACTACTCCCGCGGCCGGACGTTCGTCGGCGGGTGCTTCTTCAGGGCGGTGGAGGTCGAGCTCGACGGGCGCGAGGGGCCCGTGCGCGACGCGGTCGTCGCGGCGCGCCGCGACTGGGACGGCTACCTCCAGCACCACGTCGGCCTGGCCGTCGCGGCGGGCGAGCTCGACCCCGGCACCGACGCCGCGCAGCTCGTCTTCGAGGTGACGGCGCTGCTCGGTGCGGCCAACGACCGCTCGCTGCTGCTCGGCGACGACGCGGTCTACGCGCGCGCCGAGGCCGCCGTGCGCGCGGCGCTCGTGGCGCGCGGCGCCGACCCGGGCGCCGTCGCGTAGGAGTCCCGCCCGGTCAGGTCTCGTCGAGCACGCGCGCGAGCGCCTCGACGCCCATCGCGTGCACCCAGGCGTGCTCGGGACCGGACTCCAGCATCCCCGTCGCCATCGTCAGCGCCCACCCGCGCGCCCGGAGCCACACGGGGTCGTCGGCCGGGTAGCGCCCGGCGAGCGCGTCGCGGAACCGGCCGCGCCCGTCGGCGTCGAGGACGAGCCAGGCCGCGGCGAGGTCGGTCGCCGGGTCGCCCGCGGTCATGTCGCCGAAGTCGACGACCGCGGCGAGCGTCCCGTCGTCGGCCACCACCAGGTTGCCGGGGTGCGGGTCGCCGTGGAGCCACACGGCGGTCCGGTCCCACGCCGGCGCCCGGACCAGGTCCTCCCACAGCGCGAGCACGCGCTCGTCGTCGGGCACGACGCCGCGCTCGACGCGGCCGCGCAAGGGCGCGTCCCGCGTCCGCAGCGGCACGCCGCGCACAGGGTTGTGCGGCGCCGCCGAGGGCGCCGGCGCGTGCAGGGCGAGGAAGAACGCGGCGAGCGGCTCGGCGAGCACCCCACGCTCGGCGACGGGCACGTCGGCGGCGCGGCGCCCGTCGACCCACGAGACCACGGCCCACCACCACGGGTACCCGAGCGCCGCGCTGGGCCGGCCGACGAGCACGGGCTCGGGCACGACGGCGGGCAGGCGCGGCGCGAGCACCGGTAGCCACTCGATCTCGTGGCGCACCAGCGGAGCGGCCACCTCGCGGCGGGGCAGGCGCAGCGCCAGGCGCGCGCCGTCGGCGCCGGGCCCCAGCCGGAGCATGACGTTGTCCCAGCCGTTCGCGACGAGCTCGAGCGGCCGGTCCGCGAGGTCCGGGTGCTGCTCGGCGAGGAGCGCGCGGGCGAGGTCGACCGTGACGTCGAGGTCGGCCCTCACGGCTCGAGCTCCAGCTCGCGCCCCCGGTCCCACGGCTCCGCCCAGCCGAGCCGCTCGAACATGCGGTCGAGGATGCCGGCCGTGAAGCCCCACACGAGGTGCGTCACGTCGCCGTCGACCACCTGGAACGCGGGGCCCTTCCACACCTGGCCGCCGCGGCGCAGCACCGTCGTGACGCGGCGCCCCGGGTCGACGAGGTCGGCGACGGGCGCCCGGAACACGTGCGACGACTCGCCGTGGTCGACGACGCGCACGGGCGTGGGCCGCGCCCACCAGGCCAGCACGGGCGTGACCGCGTGGTTGCTCACGGGCATGGGCAGCTCGCGCAGCGTGCCGAGCACCTCGACGCCGGACGGGTCGAGCCCCGTCTCCTCCTCGGCCTCGCGCAGCGCCGCATCGACGGGCGACTCGCCCGGCTCGACGCGCCCGCCCGGGAACGCGACCTGGCCGGCGTGCGAGCGCAGCGTCGCCGCACGCGCGAGCAGCAGCACGTCCAGGTCGTGCGAGACGGCGAGCGCCTGCGCGTCGTGGTCGGCCGGCAGGCCGTCGAGCACACCGAACAGCACGAGCACGGCGGCCGGCCGGGCCGCGGCGGGGTCGGCCGGGAGGCCTCGCGCGTACGGCCAGGACCGGAGGAGCTCCGGGTCCTCGGCCAGCGCCGCGAGCTGCGCCCGGGCCGACGTCGTCGCGAGCGGTTCGGGGGTCATCGGGGCAGGCTACCGCTCACCACGAGGTCGCGAGCGGCATCCCCTCCTGGTAGCCCGCGGCCGACTGGATGCCCACGACCGCGCGCTCGGCGAACTCCGCGACGGTGCGCGCGCCGGCGTACGTGAAGCTCGACCGCACGCCCGAGGTGATCTCGTCGAGCAGGTCCTCCACGCCCGGCCGGCGCGGGTCGAGGTACATCTTCCCGGTCGAGATGCCCTCCTCGTACAGGGCCTTGCGTGCCCGGTCGAAGGCCGAGCCGGTGCCGGCCGTGCGGGCCGCGACGGCCCGCGCCGACGCCATGCCGAACGAGTCCTTGTAGAGGCGGCCCGTGCCGTCGTCGTGCAGGTCGCCCGGCGACTCGTACGTGCCCGCGAACCACGACCCGATCATGACCTGCGACGCGCCGGCGGCGAGCGCGAGCGCGACGTCGCGCGGGTGCCGCACGCCGCCGTCCGCCCACACGTGCTTGCCGAGCTCGCGCGCGGCGGCGGCCGTCTCGAGCACCGCGGAGAACTGCGGGCGCCCGACGGCGGTCTGCATGCGCGTGGTGCACATCGCGCCCGGGCCGACGCCGACCTTGACGATGTCGGCGCCCGCGGCGACGAGGTCGCGCACGCCCGCGGCCGTGACGACGTTGCCCGCCACGACGGGCACCTGCGGGTCGAGCCCGCGCACCGCCTCGAGCGCCTGGAGCATCTTCGTCTGGTGCCCGTGCGCGGTGTCGACGACGAGGACGTCGACCCCGGCGTCGAGCAGGCCCTTCGCCTTGGCCGCGACGTCGCCGTTGATGCCGACCGCGGCCCCGACGCGCAGGCGCCCCGCGGCGTCGAGCGCCGGGCGGTAGACCGTGGAGCGCACCGCGCCCTTGCGGGTGAGGACGCCGGCCAGGACGCCGTCGCGCACCACGGGCGCGAGCTGCACCTTGGCGGCGGCCAGCCGCTCGAACGTCGCCTCGAGGCCCTCGGCCTCGACCTGCGCGGCGTCGAGCGTGACGAGGTCGGCGGCCATGACCTGGCGCACCTGCGCGAAGCGGTCGACAGCCGCGCAGTCGGCCTCGGTCACGACGCCCACGGGCCGGCCGTCCTCGACGACGACCGCGGCGCCGTGCGCGCGCTTGCCGAGCAGCGTCAGGACGGTGGCGACCGTCTCGGTCGGCGTGACGACCACCGGCGTCTCGATCACGGGGTCCTTGGACTTCACGTCCGCGACGACGTCGGCCACGACCTCGGTCGGGACGTCCTGCGGCAGGATCGCGATCGCGCCGCGCCGCGCGACCGTCTCGGCCATGCGGCGGCCGGCGACCGCCGTCATGTTGGCCACGACGACGGGGATGGTGGTGCCCGTGCCGTCGTCGCTCGCGAGGTCGACGTCGAAGCGGCTCGCGACGTCGGAGCGCGACGGCACCATGAAGACGTCGCCGTAGGTCAGGTCGGTGATGGGCTGCTGCCCGTCGAGAAAGCGCACAGGTGTCCCCTGGGAGGTGAAGGCGAGAGTTCCGGACCCTCGAACGCCCGCCGGCGGTCACGTGTTCCCGTCGGCACCTTCGAACCTACCGCGCACCTCCTGCACACGTGCACCACGGCGACCACGTAGAGTGGTCCGGTTATGTCTGGAGGGAATGCATGGGGCTGCTGAGGGACATCCGTTCGCCCGAGGACGTGCGACGGCTCACCGCCGCCCAGACGACGCAGCTGGCGGCCGAGATCCGGACGTTCCTCGTGGACCAGGTCTCGCGCACCGGCGGCCACCTGGGCCCCAACCTCGGCGTCGTCGAGCTCACGATCGCGCTGCACCGGGTCTTCGAGTCGCCGCGCGACACGCTCGTGCTCGACACGGGTCACCAGTCGTACGTGCACAAGCTCCTCACCGGACGCCAGGACTTCTCGGCCCTGCGCAAGCGCGGCGGCCTGTCCGGGTACCCCAGCCGGGCCGAGTCCGAGCACGACGTCGTCGAGAACTCGCACGCGTCGACCGCCCTGTCCTGGGCCGACGGCATCGCGCGCGCCAACCAGGTGCGCGGCCTCGGCGACCGGCACGTCGTCGCGGTCATCGGCGACGGCGCGCTCACGGGCGGCATGGCCTGGGAGGCGATCAACAACATCGCCGCGGGCGACGACCGTCGCCTCGTCATCGTGGTCAACGACAACGGCCGCTCCTACTCGCCGACCATCGGCGGCGTCGCCAACCACCTCGACACGCTGCGCACGACGCGCGGCTACGAGGCGTTCCTCGACTGGGGCAAGCGCACGCTGCACCGCACCGGCGCCCCCGGGCGCTTCGCGTACGGGTGGCTGCACGGGCTCAAGAAGGGCCTCAAGGACGTCGTCGCGCCGCAGGGCATGTTCGAGGACCTGGGCCTGAAGTACGTCGGCCCCGTCGACGGGCACGACGTCGCCGCGCTCGAGCACGCGCTGCGCCGCGCCAAGGCGTTCGGCGGGCCGGTCATCGTGCACGCCATCACCGAGAAGGGCCGCGGCTACACGCCGGCCGAGGAGGACGTCGCCGACCGCTTCCACGCGGTGGGCAAGATCCACCCCGAGACCGGCCTGCCCGTGGCCCCCTCACGGTTCGGCTGGACCCAGGTGTTCGCCGACGAGATCGTCGAGATCGGCCGGCGCCGGCCCGACGTCGTCGCGATCACCGCGGCGATGCTCCACCCGGTGGGCCTCGCGCCGTTCGCGCAGGAGTTCCCCGACCGCACGTTCGACGTCGGCATCGCCGAGCAGCACGCGGCGACGTCGGCCGCCGGGATGGCCTTCGCCGGGCTGCACCCCGTCGTCGCCGTCTACGCGACGTTCCTCAACCGGGCGTTCGACCAGGTCCTCATGGACGTCGCGCTGCACAAGGCCGGCGTCACCTTCGTGCTCGACCGCGCCGGCATCACCGGCGACGACGGCCCGAGCCACAACGGCATGTGGGACATGGCGATGCTGCGCATCGTCCCCGGCCTCCGCCTGGCGGCGCCCCGCGACGAGGCCACGCTGCGCGCCGCGCTGCGCCAGGCCGTCGACGTCGACGACGCGCCGACCGTCGTGCGGTACCCCAAGGGCGCTCTCGTCGACCCCGTCCCCGCGCTCGAGGAGCTCGAGGGCGTCGACGTCGTCGCCCGTCACGCGCCCGGCGCCGGGGCCGTCGAGGGCGGCGCCCGCGTGCTCGTCGTGGGCGTCGGGGCCATGGCGGGCACGGCGCTCGCGGCCGGCGAGTCGCTCGCGGCGCACGGGCTCGAGGTCGCGGTCGTCTCGCCGACCTGGGTGCTGCCCGTCCCGCCCGCGCTCGTCAAGCTCGCGGGCGAGCACGACCTCGTCCTGACGATCGAGGACGGCGTGGTCGAGGGCGGCGTCGGTGCGACGCTCGCCCAGCGCGCCGCCGAGCAGGGCGTCCGCACGCCGCACGTCCACAAGGGCCTGCCGGCCAAGTTCCTGGACCACGCGAGCCGCGAGCAGATCGCGACTGCGCAGCGGCTGCGCGCCGAGGACGCGGTGCGCGACGCGCTCGCGGCCCTCGCGTCGCTCTCCTCGCCGAGCTGACGACGCGCCGCCACCTGCCGGCCACCCGCCGTTCAGGTCGGTGTGGTTCGAATCGGGCATGACCCGCACGCGCAGGGCCGCCATCCGGTTCGCCGCGGCGCTCGCCGTGGCCGGTGTGGCGCTGGGTGGCGCCCGCGAGCTGCTGCGGCACCAGGCGGCGCTCGCCCGCCGGCGCATCGGCAAGGCCCTCGGCGAGACCGCGCTCGACGCCGACCGCGTCTGGAAGAAGGGCTACGGCGGCGAGCCGCTCGAGCTGCTGGTCCTCGGCGACTCGATCGCCGCCGGCCTCGGCGCCGAGCGGCCCAAGGACACGCTCGGCGCGCGCGTCGCGCGGGGCGTGGCCAAGGCGCTCCACCGGCCGGTGCGGCTGCGGTGCGCCGCCGTCGTGGGCTCCGAGTCGTCGGCCCTCGGGGACCAGCTCGCGAGCCTGCCCGCGGACTACCGGCCCGACGTCGCGCTCGTGGTCGTGGGCGGCAACGACGTCACGCACCGCGTGCCGGTCGCGACGTCGACGCGCCACCTCGATCGCACCGTCGCGGAGCTGCGTGAGCGGGGTGCCGCCGTCGTGGTCGGGACGTGCCCCGACCTGGGCGCGCTCCGGCCCGTCCCGCAGCCCCTGCGCGCGCTCGGGTCCCGGCTGTCGCGCCAGCTCGCCGCGGCGCAGGAGGCCGTCGCGCGGCGGCACGGCGCCCGGGCGGTGTCGCTCGCACGCACCGTCGGACCGTTCTTCGTGACGAACCCCGACGAGATGTTCAGCCTCGACCGGTTCCACCCCAGCGCCCTCGGCTACAAACGCACGGCGGCCGCCATCGTGCCCGCCGTGCTGGGCGCGCTCGGAAAGCCGCCGCGGGGCTGAGGCCGGGGTCAGCAGTGGCCGAGGCGCTCGGCACGTACCGGGGAGCAGGGGCCGTGCGGGTCGGGCGAGGCGACGGGCACGGGTGCGGTCGGCGGCCGCACGACCACGAGGTCCTTGCTGCGCAGCAGGTCGACGAGCGCGCCGTCCACCTGCTGGCGCAGGTCGGCGGCGTCGCGCGCCTCGTGCAGCTCGGCCAGCACGGCCGCGGCGAGGAAGCCGCCCGACGCGAGCGCGGCGCCGACGACGGCCGCCACGGCGATGGTGATCGGGGACGGGGCACGGTGCCGTTCGGCGGGCGCCGGCTCCCAGGGGTCGTCCGCCTGCCGTGCGCGCCCGGCGGCGTCCTCGCTCCAGACCTCGAACGTGACGGGTGACGTCGTGGTGCCCATGGTGATCGCCGCCTCGGCCGGGCGGCGCCGGGCGCGGTGCCGCTACCGTGAGAGAGCCTCGGGAGGGCCGTCGGTGACGCCTTCGGGCGCACCAGTTCGGCCGGGTCTCAGGCGAGGGTCGCCTTCGCGGCGTCGAGCGCGACCTGGTGCAGGTCGCCCTGGGCCTCGGCGTACCAGGCGCGCTGCCGTTCCGCCCCGTTCCCGCCCGACCACAGCGTGCCGAGCGACTCGGTGACGGCGTCGAGGTCCCCGGCGTCGACCAGCGCGTCGCGCACGTACTCCACGAGCATGCCGACGACGTCGTGCGCCGGTGCCGGCCGGAACGTGCGCGGGTGGAGCAGGTCGCCGGTGATGCCGGACCGGCCGGCACGCCAGTGCGCGGTGCGCAGCAGCTCGGTGGGAGCGTCGGGCGCCGGCACGCCGTCGGCCGCCTCTCGGGCGGTCGTCTCCACGAGGGCGCGCGCGAGCGCCGCGAGCAGCGCCGCGGTGCGGGCGTCGAGGCACACGTCGGCCACGCGGATCTCGACCGTCGGGTACTTCGCCGACAGGCGCGCGTCGAAGTAGACCATCGCCTGGTCGAGGATGGTGCCGGTGGCGACGAGCGCCTCGACCGCCGCGTGGTACGCCTCGGGCGTGCCGAAGTGCCGCGACGGCCCGGCGGTGGGCCAGCGGGCCCAGACCTGCGAGCGGAAGCTCGCGAACCCCGAGTCGTCACCCTGCCAGAACGGGGAGTTGGCCGACAGTGCGAGGAGCGGCGCCAGCCACGGGCCGATGCGGTCGATGACGGCGACCCCCTCGGCGTCGTCGGCGACGGACACGTGCACGTGGCAGCCGTTGGTGAGCTGCTCGCGCGCGGTGAGCCCGAACTCCGTCCGCGCCCTGAGGTAGCGCACCTTGGACACCGTCGTGCCGTCGATCGGCACGGGCGACGTCCCGACGGCGACGATCTGCGCGTCGTGCGCCTGCGCGGCCGCCTGGGCGCCCGCGCGGCCGTCCCGGATCGCCTGCGTCAGGTCGGCGAGCGAGGTCGTCGGCTCGGTCGCCGTCTCGATCTGCTCCTCCATGAACTCCGGCTCGAGCGGCCCGTGGTCCGGGTGGGCCCCGTCGAGCAGGGCCTGGGCCCGGGGGATGGGGGAGCCGCCCGCACCGATCAGCAGCAGCTCTTCCTCGACTCCGAAGGATCGCGTCACGCGTGGATGCTCGCACGGTGCGCGCGGTCTCGCAGGTCAGAGCCCGGCTCCAGGGGCCCGGCCGTCCGCTCGACGGCCGGGCCCCTGCGGGTCCCCCGGGGAGGGCGTGTCAGGCGACGTTCCCGGGGACGTTCGCGACGCCGTCGGGCAGGAGCCGGCGGCCGAGCACGCGCTCCGAGTACCCGGTCCGGTCGAGGTACGGCGTGATGCCGCCGGTGTGGAAGCCCCACCCGGCGCCGAGGATCATGCACAGGTCGATCTGCTGCGGCGCGGCGACCACACCCTCGTCGAGCATGTGGCCGACCTCGACCGAGAGCGCGGTGAGCACCGCGTCCAGGACGCCCTCGGCGTCGAGGACCGCCGTGCCGAGGCGGCCCGTCTCGCCGGCCTCGAGCGCCGGTCCGAACGCGTCCTGGATCGCCGGGTCGACGGGCTTGGGCAGACCGGGCGCCGGCGCGTCGAGCACGACGCGCGTGCCGTCGGCGACGAGCTTCTCCAGGCCCGGCGAGCGCGGGAACCGGTCGCCGAGGTCCTCGCGCAGCGAGGTCAGCACGTGCAGGCCGACCGCGGGGCCCACCAGGTCGAAGAGCTCGAACGTGGGCATCGGGAAGCCGAGCGGCGCGAGCGCGCGGTCCGCGACCTCGACCGGTGTGCCGTTCTCGACCGCCTCGACGACCTTGCCCATGACGAGCACGAGCAGGCGGTTGACGACGAAGCCGGGCCGGTCGGCGACGAGCACGGCCGTCTTGCGGAGCTTCTTGGTGACCGCGAACGCCGTGGCGAGCGCCTCGTCGCCGGTGCGCCCCGCCTGCACGACCTCGACGAGCGGCATCTGCGCGACCGGGTTGAAGAAGTGGATGCCGACGACGCGCTCGGGGTGCTGCAGCGCCGAGGCCATCTCGGTGACGGACAGGGCCGAGGTGTTGGTCGCGAGGATCGTGTCCGGCGAGACGATGCCCTCCAGCTCGGCGAAGACGCGCTTCTTGAGGTCCATGACCTCGGTCACGGCCTCGATGACGAGGTCGCAGCCGGCGAGGTCCGTGATCTCGGTCGTGCCGCGCACGCTCGCCGTGACGCGTGCCGCGACCTCGGGCGTCATGCGGCCGCGGCCGACGAGCTTGTCGACCGTCGAGCGCACGAAGCCGAGCCCCTTGGCGACGCGCTCGTCGTCGAGGTCCCGCATGATGACCGGGACGCCCAGGCGCTGGGAGACCAGCAGCGCGATCTGCGCCGCCATGAGGCCCGCGCCGACGATGCCGACCCGCGTCACGGGCCGGGCGAGGTCAGACGACGGCGCCCCGGCCGGCTTCTTGCCGCCCGAGACGAGCTGGAACGCGTACACGCTCGCGCGCATCTCGTCGGTCATGATGAGGTCGGCGAGCGCCTCGTCCTCGGCCGCGAACGCCTCGGCCCGGGTCCACGTGCGCGCGCCGGCGAGCAGCTCGAGCGCGCGGTAGGGCGCCGGGCGCGAGCCCGCCACGACCGCGTCGAGCCGCTGCCGCGTCGCGCCCAGCACCGCGTCCCACACGGGCTCGGGGTCCGGCTCGCGGCGCGGCACGCTCACCTCGCCGCGGACGACCTGCTCGGCCCAGGCGATCGACCGCTCGAGGAAGTCGGCGGGGTCGAACATCGCGTCGACGAGACCGAGGTCGAGCGCCTCGGCGGCCTTGAACGGCTTGTTCGCCGCCGGCCGCGTGAGCAGGACGTCGACGGCCTTCTCGATGCCGACGAGGTGCGGCACGAGGTACGAGCCGCCCCAGCCTGGCACGAGGCCCAGGCTCACCTCGGGCAGGCCCAGCGCGCCGACGTCGGACGACACGGTGCGGAAGTCGCAGTTGAGCGCGAGCTCGAGGCCGCCGCCGAGCGCGATCCCGCCCACGAACGCGAACGTCGGCACGCCCATGGTGTGGAGCAGCTCGTAGGCCGCGTGGCCGAGGCGGCCCAGCTCGAGCGCCTCCTCGCGACGCGTGACCGCGCCGACGCCGAGGAGGTCGGCGCCGGCCGCGAGCACGTACGGCTTGCCCGTCACCGCGACGGCCACGATCTCGCCCGCGGCGGCGCGCTCCTGCTGGCGGCGCAGCACCTGCGCGAGCTCGGTCAGGCCCTGGGGGCCCAGCGTGTTCGGCTTGGTGTGGTCGAGGCCGTTGTCGAGCGTGACGAGCGCGAGGGTGCCCGTGCCGCCGGGCAGCGCGACGTCGCGCACGAGCGAGCGGGTGACCCGCTCGGCGCGCACGCCCGGGGTCTCGGCCGTGTCCCGGGCGGTCGTCTCGGCGGCGGCCTCGGCCGGTCGGTTCGTGTCGGTCATGTCAGCCCTCCGTGGTGGCCGGGACGTGGCCCGAGTAGTCGGCGTGGTGCGGGTTCTCCCAGATGACGGTGCCGCCCTGGCCGAGCCCCACGCACATCGTGGTCAGGCCGTAGCGCACCTCGGGGTGCTGGGCGAACTGGCGCGCGAGCTGCGTCATGAGGCGCACGCCCGAGCTCGCGAGCGGGTGCCCGACGGCGATCGCGCCGCCGTACGGGTTGACCCGCTCGTCGTCGTCGGCGATGCCGTAGTGGTCGAGGAAGCTCAGCACCTGGACGGCGAACGCCTCGTTGATCTCGAACAGGCCGATGTCGTCGATCGTCAGGCCGGCGCGGGCCAGCGCCTTGTCGGTCGACGGGACGGGGCCGTAGCCCATGATCTCGGCCGGCACGCCCGCGAACGCGTACGCGACCATGCGCATCGCGACGGGCAGTCCGAGCTCCTCGGCGACCTCGCCCGCCGCGACGATCGCCGCGGTCGCGCCGTCGGTCAGCGGCGAGGCGTTGCCCGCCGTGACGCGGCCGCCGGGGCGGAACGGCGTCTTGAGGTCGGCGATGGCCTCCATCGTGGTGCCGGGGCGGGGGAGCTCGTCGGCGGTGGCCAGGCCCCAGCCCTTCTCGGCCGAGCGCACGGCGACCGGAACGATCTCGGGCCCGATGTCGCCGTTCGCGAGGGCCTTGGCGTACTTGGCCTGGGTGCTGACCGCGTACGCGTCGGCGCGCTCCTTGGTCAGGTGCGGGAACCGGTCGTGCAGGTTCTCGGCCGTGACGCCCATGTTGAGCGCCTCGGCGTCGACGAGCCGCTCGGCGAGGAAGCGCGGGTTGGGGTCGGCGTCGAGGCCCATGGGGTGGCGGCCCATGTGCTCGACGCCGCCCGCGATCGCGACGTCGGCCGCGCCGACCGCGATGCTCGCGGCGGTGGTCGTGACGGCGGTCATCGCGCCCGCGCACATGCGGTCGATCGCGTAGCCCGGCACGGTGTGCGGCAGCCCGGCCAGCAGGCTCACGGTGCGACCGAGGGTCAGGCCCTGGTCGCCCTGCTGCGTCGTGGCCGCGATCGCGACCTCGTCGACCCGCTCGGGCGGCAGCTCGGGGTGGCGGCGCAGCAGCTCGCGCACCGCCTTGACGACGAGGTCGTCCGCGCGGGTCTCGGCGAACAGGCCGTCGGGGCGCGCCTTGCCGAAGGGCGTGCGCACGCCCTCGACGAAGACGACGTCGCGCACGGCGCGGCGTCCCGGCGTGCGGCGGGCGCCGGGGGTCTGCCCGGCGGATGTGTCGGTGGCCACGGTCATGGCAGCTCCTGGTCTGGGACTTCGGCGTCCGCGAGCGACGCCGCTCTCGCCGGTACACGCTACCGCGAGTACCGGGAAAAAGATAGCAGGAGGTGAGACGGCGTATCAGGAGGTCGCGTGGCCGGCCGCCGTCCCGCTCAGAGACCGGCGAACGCCTTGGCGAGCGGCTCGGCGACGAGCGCGACCTGCCACTCGCGCGCGTTGCGTCCGCGCAGGAAGTCCGCGATCTCGGCGGGCCCGGCCGGGTCGGGCGGCGTCCAGCACAGCCGGCGCAGGGCATCGGGCTGGAGCAGGTTCTCGACCGGGACCGACAGCTCCTCGGACAGCGCGGCGACGACCTCGCGCGCGGCGGTGAGGCGACGGGCTGCGACGGGGTCTCGGTCGGCCCAGACGCGCGGCTGCGGCGGGCCCTCGGTCCTCGGGCCGCGCAGGCTCGGCAGCTGCTCGGCGGGCAGCGCGAGCGCCTCGTCGATCGCGCGCTGCCACGCGGCGGCGCGGCGCCGGGCCGCCTTGCCCGCGAACTCGGGCAGCGCCACGAGCTGCGGCACCGAGCGCGGCAGGGCGCGCGCGGCCGCGACCAGCGCCCGGTCGGGCAGGACGCGGCCGGGGGAGACGTCGCGCGCGCGGGCGCTCGCGTCGCGCGCCGCCCACAGGCTGCGCACGACGGCGAGCTGGCGGCGGTCGCGCAGCGTGTGGGTGCCCGACGTCCGGCGCCACGGCTCGGGCCGCGGGGCCGGCGGGGGTGCGGTGCGCACGGCCTCGAACTCCTCGGCGGCCCACTCGGCCTTGCCCGCGGCCTCGAGCCGCTCGCCGAGCTTCTCGCGCAGCTCGAGCAGCACCTCGACGTCGAGCGCGGCGTAGCGCAGCCAGTCGGTCGGGAGCGGGCGCGTCGACCAGTCGACGGCCGAGTGCTCCTTGGCCAGCCCGAGCCCGAGCACCTCGGCGACGACCGCCGCGAGACCCACGCGCTCCATGCCGAGCAGGCGCGCGGCGAGCTCGGTGTCGAACACCCGCGCGGGACGCAGGCCGTGCTCGGCCAGCCCCGGCAGGTCCTGCGACGCGGCGTGCAGCACCCACTCGGCGTCCCCGACGGCCTCGCCGAGCGCCGACAGGTCGGGCAGCGCGACCGGGTCGAGCAGGGCCGTGCCGGCGCCCGCGCGGCGCACCTGCACCAGGTACGTCGACTGCCCGTAGCGGTAGCCCGACGCGCGCTCGGCGTCCGCGGCGACGGGCCCCGTGGCTGCGGCGAACCGCTCGACGACCCGCGCGAACGCCGCCGGCGTGTCCACGACCGGGCCGACGCCGTCGGACGGCTCGGTCAGGGGGACGACGTCGGGGACGGGCGCGGCCGGGGCGGAGCTCATGGTCCTACGGTATTTCGTCGCGGCGTCAGGGCCGTGACGCCGTCCGGCAGGGGCGGCAGACCGCCCGCCGTGCTCATGAGGTCGGCCCAGACCCCGAGGTGCTCGCCGAGGCCGGTGCCCACCGGGGTCCACGAGGCGCGCAGCTCGAGGTCCACGCCGTCGGGCGTGCCGGCGAGCGCGCCGAAGCTCTGCGACAGCACCCGCGTGACGGTGCCGCCGAGCGCGAGGTGCTCGACGCCGGCCCGCTCGAGCGACTCGGTGACCCACGACCACGCCACCTCGGCGAGCAGCGGGTCGGCGGCGAGCTCGGGCTCGAGAGTCGCCCGCACGAGGGTGACGACGCGGAACGTCCCGCGCCACGTCTCCTGCCCGTCGGGGTCGTGGAGCACCACGAAGCGCCCCGTGGCGAGCTCGCCCGGCTCGTGGCCGTGCGCGTCCGGGCCGCGGGCGCCGGCGCGGCCGGCGAGCACCTCGCCCTCGAGCGCGACGCTGAACGGCGCGATGCGGGCCGGTCCCGGGATCTCGGCGAGGCGCACCTCGGGACGCAGCCGCTGCGCCCGCAGCGAGGCGAGCGCGGCCACGAACGGGGCAGGGACCTCTCGCTGGTCGCCGGTCACCTGGTCACGGTACGTCCGCGGGGCGCCCGGACCGGTGCACGACGTGCCGGACGCGGCGAGCCGTGTCCGTATCGTGATGGTCCGTCCACCAGGCGAGCGCTCCGCACTAGGCTGGGCGAGGCCTCAGCGCGGCCCGTCGGGCGCGCGTCATCGTCTCGAGAGAGCAGGAAGCATGTCAGCTCGTGCACAGATCGGTGTCACCGGACTTGCGGTCATGGGCCGCAACCTGGCGCGCAACTTCGCCCGGCACGGGTTCACCGTGGCGGTGCACAACCGCAGCTACGCCAAGACGGCCTCGCTGATCGAGGAGGCGGGCCACGAGGGCGACTTCGTGCCGTCGGAGTCGATGGCCGACTTCGTCGCGTCGCTCGAGCGGCCGCGCAAGGTCGTGGTCATGGTCAAGGCGGGCGCCGCCACCGACGCCGTCATCGACGAGCTCGTGCCGCTGCTCGAAGAGGGCGACATCGTCGTCGACGCCGGCAACGCGCACTTCCCCGACACGATCCGGCGCGAGAAGGCGCTGCGCGAGCGCGGCCTGCACTTCGTGGGCACCGGCGTCTCGGGCGGCGAGGAGGGCGCGCTGCTCGGCCCGTCGATCATGCCCGGCGGCACGCGCGAGTCGTACGAGTCGCTCGGCCCGATCCTCGAGGCGATCTCGGCCAAGGTCGACGGCACGCCCTGCTGCACGTACGTGGGCCCCGACGGCGCGGGCCACTTCGTCAAGATGGTGCACAACGGCATCGAGTACGCCGACATGCAGCTCATCGCCGAGGCGTACGACCTGCTGCGCCAGGGCCTCGGTGCGTCCGCCGCCGAGATCGGCGAGATCTTCGAGGAGTGGAACGCGGGCGACCTCGAGTCGTTCCTCATCGAGATCACCGCCAAGGTGCTGCGGCACACGGACGCGGCCACGGGCCAGGCGTTCGTCGACGTCGTGCTCGACCAGGCCGAGCAGAAGGGCACGGGCCGCTGGACGGTCCAGAACGGCCTCGACCTCGGCGTGCCGATCACGGGCATCGCCGAGGCGACGTTCGCGCGCGCCCTGTCGGGCTCGGTGCCGCAGCGCGAGGCCGCGCGGGCCGCGCTGCCCGCCGACGCGACGCCGCTCGAGGTGCCCGCCGACGACGCCGCGCGCGCCGCGTTCGTCGAGGACGTGCGCCAGGCGCTCTACGCCTCGAAGGTCGTGGCGTACTCGCAGGGCTTCGACCAGATCGCGGCGGCGTCCGCCGAGAACGGCTGGAACATCGACCGCGGCGCCATGGCTCGCATCTGGCGCGGCGGCTGCATCATCCGCGCCCGCTTCCTCAACCGCATCACCGAGGCCTACGAGCGCGACCCGGGTCTGCCGCTGCTGCTCGCCGACGCCTACTTCACCGAGGCCGTGGGCAACGGGCTCGCGGCGTGGCGCCGTGTCGTGGCCAAGGCCGCGGCCGCCGGCATCCCGACGCCGGCGTTCTCGTCGTCGCTCGCGTACTACGACGGCGTGCGCGCCGAGCGCCTGCCCGCCGCGCTCATCCAGGCGCAGCGCGACTACTTCGGCGCCCACACCTACCGCCGCACCGACCGCGAGGGCACCTTCCACACGCTGTGGTCGGGCGACCGCACCGAAGTGGAGGCGTGAGCACCGCCGTGACCACCGCTGCCTCCAGCGCCGGCTTCCGTCCGGTCATCGTCGGCTCCGACATCGGCGTGTACGGCCTGACGCGCTCGTTCCACGAGCGCTACGGCGTGCGCACGACGGTCGTCGCGTTCGCCGAGCCCGGGCCCATCGCGCACTCGCGGCTCATCGACACCGTGCTGTCCGGCACGGTGCCCGAGGAGATCGTCGCGACGCTCGTGCGGGTCGCGGGCGAGCACGCCGCGGCGTCGTCGGACCGCCTCGTGCTGCTCACCAACATGGACTGGGTCGTGCGCGTCCTCGTGCACCACCGGGCCGAGCTCGAGGCCGCCGGCTACGTCCTGCCGTTCGCCGACGCCGCGCTCATCGACCGCATCAGCGACAAGGCCGAGTTCTCGGCGATCTGCTCCGAGCTCGGCATCCCCACGCCCGCGACCGTCATCCAGGACTTCGCGGGCGCGGGGGAGCCGGGCTGGGCCCCGCTGCCGGTCGACTTCGCCTTCCCGGTCATCGCCAAGCCGGCGAGCAGCGCGGACTACCACGACGTGAAGTTCGCCGGGAAGAAGAAGATCTACGAGATCGCGACGCCCGCCGAGCTCGACCGGCTCATGGCGAACCTGCGCGACGCCGGCTTCCGCGGGCGCTTCCTCGTGCAGGAGATGATCCCGGGCGACGACACGCAGATGCGGTCGGTGACGACGTACACCGACACCTCGGGTCGCGTCACGCTGCGCTGCTCGGCGCGCGTGCTGCTCGAGGAGCGCACGCCCGCGGCACGCGGCAACCCGTCGGCGATGATCGTCGAGCCCATCGACGAGATCCTCGACGCCGCGCAGCGGATCTGCGAGCACTCCGGCTGGCGCGGGTTCGCCAACTTCGACGTCAAGCTCGACCCGCGCGACGGCGTGTTCAAGTTCTTCGAGCAGAACCCGCGCATCGGGCGCAACAACTACTACGTCACCGCGGGCGGGCAGAACCCGACCGAGGTGCTCGTCGACGACGTCGTGCACGGCGTGCGCCGCGAGCCGGTCACGGCCACGCGCGAGGTGCTCTACGCCGTCGTGCCGCACCGGCTGCTGCGCCGGTACGTGCTCGACCCGGCGCTCCACGCGCGCGTCGTCGGGCTCATGCGCTCCGGGCGGACCGTGCACCCGTTGCGGTACCGTGCGGACGCGGCGCCGCGCCGTCGGCTCTACGTGCTCACCGCGCTGCTCAACCACTGGCGCAAGTACCGCACGTACTACCCGATCGAGGCGCTGCGCGCGAACCACGCGGCCAACTCCTCGACACCTGCCACGGAGGTGCGGTGACCCGTCGACTCCAGCCCGTCGTCCTCGGCGGCGACATCGGCGCCTACAGCCTCGCCCGCGCGTTCCACGAGGCGTACGGCGTCAAGGCCGTCGTCGTCTCGGGGGCCTCGACGGGGCTCGTGCGGCACTCGCGGATCCTGACCCACGTCGTCGAGCCGCGCATCGACGACCCGGAGGCGATCGTCGCGCGCCTGCGCGCGATCGCCGACCGGCACGCCGACGCCGACCTCGTCGCGGTCGGCTCGGCCGACTGGCTCGTGCGCACGCTCGTCCAGCACCGTGACCGGCTCGAGGACCGCTACACGGTCCCGTACGTGCGCGAGGACCTCCTGCTGCGCCTCACGGACAAGGAGGAGTTCGGCGCGCTGTGCGCCGAGCTCGGCATCGCGCACCCGACGACGGTCGTGCACGACGTCGCGACGGGCGCCGAGCCCGACACGAGCGGCCTGACGTTCCCCGTGATCGCCAAGGCCGCCAGCACCGCCGCGTACCACGACGTCGAGTTCGCCGGGAAGAAGAAGGTCTTCCTCGTCGACACCCGCGCCGAGCTGCTCGACCTGCTCGCGCGCGTGCGCGACGCCGGGTACGCGGGGTCGTTCGTGATCCAGGACTACGTCCCGGGCGACGACTCGGGCATGCGGATCCTCACGTGCTACTCCGACGCGCAGGGCAAGGTGCGGTTCTCGGCGTTCGGGCACGTGCTGCTCGAGGAGCACACGCCCGGTGCGCTCGGGAACCCGGCCGGCATCATCACGGGCACGCAGCGCGAGGTCGTCGACCAGGCGCGCCGGCTGCTCGAGCACGTCGGCTGGACCGGGTTCGCCAACTTCGACCTCAAGTACGACCCGCGCGACGGCCGGTACGTGTTCTTCGAGCTCAACCCGCGCCTCGGCCGCTCGAACTTCTACATCACGGGCGCGGGCGCCAACCCCGTGCGGTTCTACGTCCACGAGCACCTGCGCGGCCTCGACCCCGAGCCGCGCGCGGTGCTCGGGCCCAAGGCCCGGCTCACGGCCGACGGCGAGCTCGAGGCCGAGCACCTCTACACGGTGCTGCCCGGGCCGCTGCTGCGCCGGTACGTGGCCGACCGCGGAGTGCGCTCGCGCACGCGACGCCTGCAGCTCACCGGCCGGGCGACCAACCCGCTGTGGTACCGCCACGAGTGGGACCCGCGACGCGTGGCGTACCTGGTGGCCGCCCAGCTCAACCAGTTCCGCAAGTACGCGAAGCACTACCCGGTCGCGCAGGCGCGGGCGCTCGCGTGGAAGGGCGGCGCGTGAGCGGGGCCGACCGGCCGGTCGGAGTGATCGGGGGCGTCGGACCGCTCGCGACCGCCTACTTCCTGCAGCGAGTCGTGCAGCGCACGCGCGCCGAGCGAGACCAGGACCACGTCGACATGGTCGTGCTCAACCACGCGACCATCCCCGACAGGACCGACTTCGTGCTCGGGCGGTCCGACGCCGACCCCGGGCCCGTGCTCGCGCGCGACGCCCGCCGGCTCGAGGACTTCGGCGTGAGCTTCCTCGTCATGCCGTGCAACACGGCGCACTACTTCACCCAGCAGGTGCTCGACGCGATCACCGTGCCGTTCGTGTCGATCGTCGACGTCACGGTCGCGGCGTCGCGGCGGCGCGTGCCCGGGCTCGAGACGGTGGGCCTCCTCGCCACGGCGGGCACGGTCGCGTCCCGCGTGTACGACGACGCGTTCGCCCAGCACGGGATCTCGGTCATCACGCCCGAGCCCGACGGCCAGGACGTCGTCAACCGCGTCATCTACGAGCAGGTCAAGGCCGGGCGCCCGTCCGACCCGGACGCGCTGCGCACGGTCGCCGGGCGCCTGGTCGAGCGGGGCGCGTCCGTCGTCGTGCTCGGGTGCACCGAGCTGTCGGTCGCGGCCGTGGACCACGGCCTGCTCGACGAGCCGCCGTTCCTCGACTCGATGGACGAGCTCGTCCGCGCCACGATCGAGGCCGCGGGCCACGAGGTGCGGTAAGACCTCGCAGCTTCAGCCTGTGGGCGTGATTTCTGGCCCGTTTCGTCTGGATTATCCGGACGAAACGGGCCAGAAATCACGCCCACACGGTCGAAGCGGGCTGCTCAGCCGAGGCGGCTCGTGCCCGAGTACAGGTGCAGCACCGGGACGTGCAGCTCCTCGCGGGCGCGCGACGCCCAGTCGGCGTGGAACGTGTCCTCGACGGCGTGCGGGTACGTCACGACGACGACCTCGCGCACGCCCTCGTCGCCGTCGGGCCCCCCGCTCTCGGCGACCGCGGTGCGCAGCGCGGGCAGCGGGTCGTCGTCGGTGACCGTGCCGCTCGCGGCCACGCCGGCGTCCCGCAGCAGCGCGAGGGACTCGGCGAGCTGCTCGGCGGCGGTCGCGGTCGCCTCCTCGGGCGTCGGCTCCCGCCCGACCAGCTCCTCCCACGCCTCGCGCAGCTCGCCCAGGCCGAGGTGGTCGACGATGGACGTGATGACGTTGCGCTCGGTGTCCGCGGGCACGAGCACGCGGTAGTCGACGTCCTCGCCGGCGTGCAGCGACGTGATGTGGTCGACGTCGGCGGCGTTGAGGGCGTCCTCGGTGAGGATGACGATCGTCTGCGGCATGGCAGCAAACTACGGCAGCGTGGCCCCCGGCGCCGCCCGGCGGACCTCCCAGCGTGCGACGAGCGTGCCGCTGGCCGGCGCCACGAGCAGGTGCCCGAGCGTCGCCGGCACCGGCGGCGCCGACGACGCCCCGACCGGTCCCGGACCCGAGACGATCCGGGCCGGACCCGCCCCGACCAGCTCGGGCGTCGTCGTCACGCACAGCTCGTCGACGACGTCGGCGGCGAGCATCGTGGCCAGCAGCGTCGGGCCGCCCTCGGACAGCACGCGGGTCAGGCCGCGCTCGGCGAGCGCGTCGAACGCCGCGACGAGGTCCACGTCGCCGTCGCCGGCCGGGCCGGGCACCTCGATCACGCGGTCGGCGCCCACCGCGTCGGCGGCCGGGCCCGCGCCGCCACGGCCCGTGACGACCCACGGCCTGCGGGCGCCGTCGAGCACCGACGTGGGCAGCGTGCCGCTGCGCGTGACGAGCGCGAGCTCGAGCGGTGCCCCGCCGCCCAGGTGCTCGAGGCCGTCCGGCCGATCGAGCACGGGGTAGCGCTCGGCACGGGCCGTGCCCGCGCCCACGACGACGACGTCGGCGAGCGCCCGCAGCACCCGGAAGACCCGGAAGTCGGCGGCGTCGTTGATCGAGCCGGACCGGTGGTCCGGGCCCCAGGCGGCCCCGTCGACCGACGAGACCATGTTGACCCGCACGTGCCGCGTGCCCGGGCCGCCGACGTCGTACAGCGCGGCGAGGCGCTCCTCGGCCGGGTCGGGCGGCAGGTGCTCGCGCGCGGGGGAGACGAGGTCGAGGGGCGGGTGGGTGTCCGGGCTCACAGCGCCCAGGCTACGGCGCGGCGTAGGCTGGGACCTCGTGACCGCCGCGCCCCAGACCGCCACGGACCCGACGTCGCGCACCCCCCGGGCGCTGACGGACGTCCGACCGACGGTGTCGCCGGAGCGTCTGCTGGAGGACCTGGTCCCGCCGCGGCACTTCGCCGACGCACGGTTCTCGACCTACCGGGCCAACCCCGCCTACCCGAGCCAGTCGAGCACGCTCGCGCGGCTCGAGGAGGTCGCCCGGCAGATCGCCGCGCCGCCCGCGACCGGCCTGCGCGCCCTCCTCGGCCGCCGCCCGGCACCGCCCGCCGTCTACATGGACGGCGGCTTCGGCGTCGGCAAGACCCACCTGCTCACGTCGCTCACGCACGCCGTGCGCGAGGAGCTGGGCTCCGGCGCCGCCGCGTACGGGACGTTCGTCGAGTACACCAACCTCGTCGGGGCGCTCGGGTTCATGCCCACCGTGGAGGCGCTCGCGACCCGCCGGCTCGTGTGCATCGACGAGTTCGAGCTCGACGACCCGGGCGACACCGTCCTCATGTCGCGCCTGCTGCGCGAGCTCGCCGACCGCGGCGTGGCGCTCGCCGCGACGTCGAACACCCTGCCCGAGGCCCTCGGCGAGGGCCGGTTCGCGGCCGAGGACTTCCTGCGCGAGATCCAGGCGCTCGCGGCCCGCTTCGAGGTGCTACGGGTCGACGGCGAGGACTACCGCCACCGGGCGGTGGTCACCGACTCGGAGCCGCTGCCCGCCGAGGTCGTCGCGGCGACCGTCGCGGCGCGCGACGGCGCGACGCTCGACGCGTTCGACGACCTGCTCGCCCACCTCGCCACCGTGCACCCGAGCCGCTACGGGGCGCTGCTCGACGGGGTCGAGCTCGTCGGTCTCACGGGCGTGCGCACGGTGACGCGCCAGGAGGTCGCGCTGCGGCTCGTCGTGCTCGTCGACCGCCTCTACGACCGCGACGTGCCCGTGATGCTGGCGGGCGCGGGGGAGAAGCACCTGTTCACCGAGGAGATGCTGCGCGGCGGCTACCGCAAGAAGTACTACCGCGCGCTGTCGCGCCTCGGCGCGCTCGCCGAGGACGGCCGCCGGCTCGCCGGGCAGACCGCGGACGCCTGACCTCAGGTCGCCGCGAGCCGCCGCTTCTCGGCCTCGACGTCGAAGTCGGCCTCCGGCCAGCCGAGGTCGAAGGACCGCAGCGCGTCGAGCAGCAGCTCGCTGACCGCCAGGCGCGCGAACCACTTGCGGTCGGCCGGGACGACGTGCCACGGCGCGACCTCGGTGCTCGTGCGGTCGAGCATGTCCTGGTACGCGGCCACGTAGTCGTCCCAGCGCAGCCGGGTGTCGATGTCGCCGGGGTTGTACTTCCAGTGCTTGTCGGGCCGTTCGAGCCGCTCGGCGAGCCGCGCCTTCTGCTCGTCGCGCGAGATCACGAGCGCCACCTTGACGATGCGCGTGCCCGACGCCGCGACCTCGGCCTCGAACGCGTTCATCTCGTCGTAGTGCGCCTCCCACTCGGCGCGCGGCTCGAGACCCTCGACCCGGACAACGAGCACCTGCTCGTAGTGCGAGCGGTCGAACACGCCGATGTAGCCGGGCCGCGGCAGCGCGTTGCGGATCCGCCACAGGTACCCGTGGGCCTTCTCCTCGGCGGTCGGCACGCCGAACGAGCGGTGCATGACGCCCTGCGGGTCGACCAGCCCGACGACGTGCCGCACGATCCCGCCCTTGCCTGCGGTGTCGAGGCCCTGCAGCACGAGCAGCATCGAGCGCGAGCCGCCGCTGCGGCCCTCGGCGAACAGCCGCTCCTGCAGCTCGGACAGCTCGGGCGCGTGCGCGGCGACGAGCGCGGTCGCGCCGGCCTTGCCGCCCTCCCAGCCGGGCGTGGAGCGCGGGTCGATCCCGGTGAGCCGCGCGCCGGGCGTCCAGCGCAGCGACGTCGTCGGAGGCGCCGTCCACTCGCGCGCGAGCGCCCGGGCCTCCGCGGTGCCGTCCGCCGTGCCGCTCCGGTCCGTCGCGTGCGCGGTCATCGCGACCCCCCGCCCGCCCGGGCGAGCCCCGGGTCCGCGACCGGCTCGTCGGCCCGGCTGGGCCGCGTGAGCACGACGACGCTGCGGCTCGTGACGGTCACGACGCTCCCGGCGTCGTGCTCGCCGCCCTCCTCGGTGCTGTGGTCGGTGTCGACCACGGCGGTCCAGCGCTCGCCGTACTCGGCCGGCGGCAGCGTGAAGTCGAGCGGCTCGCTGTGCGCGTTGAACATCACGAGGAACGAGTCGTCGACGATGCGCCGGCCCGCGTCGTCCTTCTCCGGGATGGCGTCGCCGTTGAGGAACACCATGAGGGACCGGGCGTAGCCGTTGTTCCAGTCGTCGTCGTCCATGCGCGAGCCGGTGAGGTCGAGCCACTCGATCTCGGGCATCGAGCTGGGCCCCGCGTACGGGTGCGAGCCTCCCTCGTCGGGCGCGCTGAAGAAGCGCCGGCGGTGCAGCAGGGGATGCTCGAGCCGCAGGTGCACGAGCCGGCGCGTGAACTCGAGCAGGGCCTCGCGATCGTCGCCGAGCCCGTCGGGCCCGCCCCAGTCCATCCAGGTGATCTCGTTGTCCTGGCAGTAAGCGTTGTTGTTGCCGCCCTGGGTGCGGCCGATCTCGTCGCCGTGCGCGATCATCGGCACGCCCTGGGACAGCAGCAGCGTGGTGAGGAAGTTGCGCTGCTGGCGGGCGCGCAGCGCGAGGATCTCCGGGTCGTCCGTCGGCCCCTCGACGCCGCAGTTCCACGAGCGGTTGTGGCTCTCGCCGTCGGCCCCGCCCTCGCCGTTGGCCTCGTTGTGCTTCTCGTTGTACGACACGAGGTCGGCCAGCGTGAAGCCGTCGTGCGCGGTGACGAAGTTGATGGACGCGATGGGCTTGCGCCCCGAGTGCTCGTAGAGGTCCGACGAGCCGGTGAGCCGGGACGCGAACTCGGGCAGCGTCGAGGGCTCGCCGCGCCAGAAGTCGCGCACCGTGTCGCGGTACCGCCCGTTCCACTCGGTCCACAGCGGCGGGAAGCCGCCGACCTGGTAGCCGCCGTCGCCCACGTCCCACGGCTCGGCGATGAGCTTGACCTGGGAGACGACCGGGTCCTGCTGCACGATGTCGAAGAACGCGCTCAGGCGGTCGACCTCGTGGAACTGCCGGGCGAGGGTGGCCGCGAGGTCGAAGCGGAAGCCGTCGACGTGCATCTCGGTGACCCAGTACCGCAGCGAGTCCATGATGAGCTGCAGCACGTGCGGCGAGCGCATGAGCAGCGAGTTGCCGGTGCCCGTGGTGTCGAAGTAGTGCGCCTCGTCGCCGTCCACGAGGCGGTAGTACGCCGCGTTGTCGATCCCGCGGAACGACAGGGTCGGGCCGAGGTGGTTGCCCTCGGCCGTGTGGTTGTAGACGACGTCGAGGATGACCTCGATGCCGGCCTCGTGCAGCGTCTTGACCATCGACTTGAACTCCTGCACCTGCTCGCCGCGCGTCCCGTACGCGGCGTAGCCGTTGTGCGGCGCGAAGTAGCCGATCGTGTTGTAGCCCCAGTAGTTGCTCAGCCCCTTGGACTGCAGGTGCGGGTCGTTGACGAACTGGTGCACGGGCATGAGCTCGACGGCCGTGACGCCGAGCGTGGTCAGGTGGTCGACGATCGCGGGGTGCGCCATGCCGGCGTAGGTGCCGCGCAGCTCGTCGGGGACCGCGGGGTGGCGCATCGTCATGCCCTTGACGTGCGCCTCGTAGATGACGCTGTCGTGGTAGTCGTGCGCGGGCGGCCGGTCGTGGCCCCAGTCGAAGTACGGGTTCACGACGACGCCGACCATCGTGTGCCCGGCCGAGTCGGCGTCGTTGAGCTTCCTGCCCGTGACGGCCGAGTCGGGGTCCGCGAACGGGTACGAGAAGAGCGACTCGTCGCCGTCGATCTGCCCGTCCACCGCCTTGGCGTAGGGGTCGAGCAGGAGCTTGCTGGGGTTGCACCGGTGCCCCGACGCCGGGTCGTAGGGTCCGTGCACCCGGTACCCGTAGCGGGTCCCCGGCTGCACGCCGGGCAGGTACACGTGCCACACGTGCGCGTCGGTCTCCTCGATCTCGACGCGCTGCTCGGTCCCGTCGTCGTCGAGGAGGCACAGCTCCACGCGCTCAGCGACGCTCGAGAAGAGCGCGAAGTTGGTCCCCGACCCGTCGTACGTCGCGCCGAGGGGGTAGGGGCGGCCAGGCCACGTCTGCATGCGGAGAATCATCACAGAGACCCGGGTCCCAGGCGCGGCGGCGCGGCGACGGACCGTCCCGCCTCGCCCGCCGGCAGGAAAAGTGTGCCAAGCGCGCGCGAGCGGCCCCGGGTCCTGCTACACCTGGGGCATGAGCACGGAGCAGGCAGGCCCGAGTCCCAGCCCTACCCGGGTGTGGGAACGCCTCGACGAGTCCATCGCGTCCTCGGCACGGATCGCCCCACGACGGCGGAACCACGACCTCGAGGGCGACCCGCGCGCCGGGGGAGACCCCTCCAAGGCACCGCACTCCCTGTCGGAGACGGAGCTGGGGCCCATCGACGGCGCCTCGAGCGGCGTCTCGTGGGACGACCCCGACGAGCTGTGACCCCCGCCTGACGCGGGGAGGGTCCTCCTAGAGCGGGAGGCGGTCGACGCCGACGGGCAGCAGCCGCGGCATGCCGGCCGGGGCCACCGCGCTCAGCGCGACGTAGCGCGCCTCGGCGCGGTGCAGCCGGATGTGCTCGTCGAGCGACCAGTCCGGCCCGTTCGTCAGCACCATCCCGCACGAGCAGTCGATCTCGACCCCGCCGTCGGGACGGTGGCGCACCTGGCCCACGGTCACGTGCGCGGCGCGGGCACGGGCCTTGGCGCGGTGCATGGTCGCGGACACGGCGGGGGACTCCACGGCCGTGAGCCTAACCCGTGCCGGCTCAGTGCGAGTGCGCGATCCCGAGCTCGTGGAGGCGCTCGTGCTCCTCGCGCGCGGCCTGCCGCGCGGCGATCCGCGCCCGGACCTCCTCGCGGCGCAGCGGAGGCACGGTCGCGGGCGGCTGCCGGCGCTCCGGAAGCTCGCCGAGCAGGCGCGTGACGATCGCGGCGATCTCCTCGGTCGCCCGCTCGCACGGCTCGCGCGTGCTCGCCGCGGCCGAGCGCTGGACGCCCGTCACCTTGCGGACGAACTGCTCGGCGGCGGCCCGGATCTCCTCGTCGGTCGCGGGCGGCTCGAGCCCGCGCAGGGTCGTGATGTTGCGGCACATGGTCCCGACGCTACGCCGGACGTGCGACGCCGGCCAGGTCGTCGCACGGTGGAACAGGCACGTCCAGCAGGGGGCGTCGGGACACGCACCATCCGACGTAGGAGGCCGACATGGCGACCGGTGAGACCGGATTCGACGACGTGACGTACGACCTGATCTCCGTGCAGTACCACGCGCTCAAGGGTGGCCACGACTACGGCCAGTACGTGCGCGACGCCCGCAACGCGGGCGAGGAGGAGATCGCGGCGTTCTTCGAGCAGGTCATGGCGGAGGACTCCGCCAGGGCCCACAAGTGCCACGAGTTCCTGCGCCGCCTCGGCGGGACGGACAACACCACCCCGCCGCCCGGCGTCTGAGGGTCACCGGGCCGCGGTCGCCTCGATCACCGAGAACGACGTCGCGGTCGGGGTCGCGCGCACCATCGTGAGACCGGCGTGCAGCCGGTCGTACTCGTCGAGGGTGCGCTCGCGGCCGCCGGTGAGGGCGAGCATCATCACGTCGAGCGTCTTGGCCCACCGCCCTGCGACGCCCCGAACAGCGCGCACCGCCGCAGGTGCAGCTGGTCGAGCAGGTCGGCCAGGGTCGCGACGTCGGCGTCGACGGACATGTCGTCGCGGTCGCGGCTCGACAGGCCGGTGCCCCAGCGGTCGTACTGGACGACGGTGTGGTGCCGTGCGAGCTCGGCGACGAACGTGCGGTGCCCCGAGAGCTCCTGCTGCGCCTGCAGGCGCGTCGTCCAGGGCGGGACGCAGACGAGGGCCGGGCCCGCGCCGTCGACGGTGTACGCGATCCTGGCGCCCGCGCGCGTCCGGAGGAACCGCACCTCGGCCATGCCCGCATTGTGCTCCGCGCCGGTCGCCCGCGCCCGGTGACGACGAAGGCCGCCCCGCGGCGTGCGGGGCGGCCTTCGGCGAGTGCTGGTGGGCGATACTGGGATCGAACCAGTGACCTCTTCCGTGTCAGGGAAGCGCGCTACCGCTGCGCCAATCGCCCAAACGGCTGCTGCGCCCCCGCGAGGTCCTCCGGCAGGAATGCAGAGCTCGGAGCGGATGACGGGACTCGAACCCGCGACCCTCACCTTGGCAAGGTGATGCTCTACCAACTGAGCCACATCCGCGCGACCGGGTGTCCCGGCGCCCGATGAACAGTAGTCGAACCGGGGCATCCAGGTCCAATCACACCCGTGTGACCTGCGTCCCTGCGCCGCGTCCGCGCCGCCCTCGAGACCCGGCCGCCCGCGGGGGGAACCGCGGCGACGACGAAGGCCCCGGACCGACGGTCCGGGGCCTTCGTCGTCGTGCTGGTGGGCGATACTGGGATCGAACCAGTGACCTCTTCCGTGTCAGGGAAGCGCGCTACCGCTGCGCCAATCGCCCAAGGTGCTGCGAGGTGGGTACGGGATTCGAACCCGTGTATACGGCTTTGCAGGCCGCTGCCTCGCCTCTCGGCCAACCCACCTTGAGACGTGCTCTCCCTACGCTCCACGTGGGGGAGACGATCAGAGAGTGGGCCTCCGAGCGGATGACGGGACTCGAACCCGCGACCCTCACCTTGGCAAGGTGATGCTCTACCAACTGAGCCACATCCGCACGACCGGTCCTTCGGGGGCCTCCCCGGCGTTCCGGCGCGTCCCAAACATTAGTGGACCGAGAGCGGGCGCGTCCAATCGCCTACCGTTCTCGGCGTGCCTGAGCATGGAGTTCGCCCGCGGTCCTGGGCGCGGTTCGGCCGTCGCACGGCGACGGACGCGGTCGAGTGCGTCGACCTCGAGACGCCCGACGGCGCCGCGCGCCTCGCCGCCGGGGGCCTGTGGTTCGTCGTCGCGGACTTCGAGGCGTTCGGGCGCGGCGGGCGGGCGCGCGCGTGGCGGTTCGCGCAGGTCGGCGTGCCCGACAGCGGCACCCCGGCCGGACGGGACGCCCCGGAGGCCTGGCGGGGCCCGGCCGCCGGCGACTGGGTCAGCTCGATGGACCGCCTGGCGTACGAGGCCGCCGTCGAGCGCGTCCGCCGTCATGTGCGCGAGGGCGACGTCTACCAGGTCAACGTGTGCCGGGTGCTCGGGGCGCCGCTGCCCGTGGGCCCGGGCGGCGCGGAGCCGGACGCCGGCGCGCTCGCGGCGCGGCTCGCGGCCGGCAACCCCGCCCCCTACGCCGCGGCCGTGCACGTCCCCGCCGGCTCGGGCGTCGAGCCCGTGTGGGTCGTGAGCGCCTCGCCCGAGCTGTACCTGTCGCTCGGGCCCGACGCGGACGCCGACGGCTGGGCGCTCGCGTCGGGCCCCATCAAGGGGACCGCGCGCACGCCGGGCGGCCTCACGGCCAAGGACCGCGCCGAGAACGTCATGATCACCGACCTGGTGCGCAACGACCTGCAGCGCGTGTGCTGGCCCGGGACGGTCGCGGTCACGGACCTCCTGGCCGTCGAGGAGCACCCGGGCCTGGTCCACCTCGTCTCGCGCGTGCGCGGCGTGCTCGCCGACGACGTCGCCGCCGCGCCCGATCGCTGGCGCCGGGTCCTGGACGCCACCTTCCCGCCCGGCTCGGTCTCGGGCGCGCCCAAGTCGAGCGCGCTGCGCGTCATCGACGCGCTCGAGCCGGTGCCGCGCGGCCCGTACTGCGGCGCCGTCGGCTGGGTCGACGCCGACGCCGGGCGTGCCGAGCTCGCGGTCGGCATCCGCACCTTCTGGTGGGAGCGAGGACCGCACGACGACGGCGTGCTGCGGTTCGGCACGGGGGCGGGCATCACGTGGGGGAGCGACCCGGGCGCGGAGTGGCGCGAGACCGAGCTCAAGGCCGAGCGCCTCGTCGGGCTCGCCTCGTCGGGCGGTCGTGGGCTCGACGGATGAGGCGATGAGTTCCGGGCGCGGCGCCGGTCCACCGCGCATGAGCCACGTCACCTGCGACATCACCATCTCTCTCGACGGCTACTCCGCCGGGCCGAACCAGTCCCTCGACCAGCCGTTCGGCGACGGCGTGGGCGACGGCGAGGAGCTCCACTCGTGGATGTTCGACCACGCGGAGGACCACGCCGCCGAGATCGCCGCCATCACCGACGCCGGCGCGTTCGTCATGGGCCGCAACATGTTCGACCCCGGCCGCGGCGAGTGGGACCTCGCCTGGCGCGGCTGGTGGGGCGAGGACCCGCCCTACCATGCGCCCGTGTTCGTCCTGACGCACCACGAGCGCGAGCCGCTCGAGATGCAGGGCGGCACGACCTTCCACTTCGTCACCGGCGGCCTCGACGAGGCGCTCGCCCGGGCGCGCGAGGCCGCGCGCGGGCGCAACGTCGCCGTCGCGGGCGGCGCCACGACGGTCAACGAGTTCCTCGCCGCGGGCCTCATCGACGAGCTGCGGCTGCACGTGGCGCCCGTGGTGCTCGGGCTCGAGGGCGCGGTGCGGCTGCTCGACGGCGTCGGCCGGCTCGAGCTCGAGGCCGTGGGCGCGCGGTGCGCGCCCGAGGTGACCCACCTCGTGTACCGGCGCCGAGGCCTCACTCCGGCCGGTTGACCGTGCCCCGGCCGACGAGGTACGGCGTCGTGACCCCCTCGTACATGAGGTGCGCGACGAGACCCTCGGCCGCGTGGGGCAGGTTGTGGCAGTGGTCCATCCAGACGCCCGGGTTGTCGGCGACGAAGGCGACCTCGTAGGTCTCGCCCTGCCGGACGTCGAGCGAGTCGACCCACCACGGGCTGCCCGACGCCGGCACGCCGTCGCGCTCGAGCACGACGACGTGGTGGCCGTGCAGGTGCATGGGGTGCGCCTCGCCGCTCGCGTTGCTGAGGGTCATCCGCACGACGTCGCCCTCGCGCACCGTGAACATCGGCACGTCGGGGAAGGTGCGGCCGTTGACGGTCCACTGCATGCCCGGGCGGCCGTCGACGAACCCGGGCCGCCGCCCGATCGTGTACGTGAAGTGGCGGTCCGCGGCGGCAGGGTCCAGGCCCAGCGGGGCCGGCTCGCCGTACGTCAACGGGTCGAGCGTCGCCTCGGGCCGGCGCGTCGGCTCCGCGGTGGCGCCGGCGGGCCCCAGGACGACCGCCGCCGAGCCGCCCAGCTCGACGCGGACCGGCGTGCCGTCGTCGGGCACGGTGACCAGCAGGTCGGCGCGGGCGCCCGCGGTGAGCGACACCGCCTGCTCGCGCACCTCGGGCGGGGCGTGCACGTCGGTGCCGTCGATCGCCAGGAGGCGGAAGGCGGACCCGGTGACCCACACCGGCAGGGTGCCGTCGTCGGTGTTGACGACGCGGACGCGCGCCGCGCCGCCGGCGGGCACGTCGACGGCCAGGTCGCCGGCGACGCCGGCGACCGTGCGGTGCGGGCCGAACTGGTGCACGACGGCCGTGACGTCGACGGCGTGCTCCAGCAGCCCGGCGACGTCGGGTCCGGCGACCGCCGGGGCGTCGGGCGCGGGGCCGACCACGACGGCCCCGAGCAACCCCCGGCGCACCTGCTCGTGCGAGACCTGGTGCGAGTGGTACCAGTACGTGCCGGCGTCCTCGGCGACGAAGCGGTACGTGAACTCCTCGCCGAGGCCGACGGCGTCCTGCGTGACGCCCGCGACGCCGTCGACCGCATTGGGCACGTCCATCCCGTGCCAGTGCAGCGTGGCGCCGTCGGGGACGCTCTCGTTGACGAACGTGACCTCGACGAGGTCGCCCTGCGTCGCGCGGACCGTCGGGCCGGGCGTGCTGCCGTTGACCGTGTAGGCGTCGACCTCGACGCCCGGCGCGATCTCGACGCGCTCGGCACGGGCCACGAGTGTGACCGCGACGTCGGGCGGTCCGGTGCGCTCCTCGACGAGCTGGTCCACCGCGAGCCGCGCGCCGCCGTCGTGCCCGTGCCCGGGGTGGCCGCCGCCGCCCGCGCCCAGGACGACCCCGGGCCCGCGCGGCCCGCTGCCCGCGTCGGACGTGCCCATGTCCATCACGGAGTACTCGGCGGGCACGAGGCTCGCCTGCCAGAACCACCCCACGGGTACGACGACGGCGGCCGCCGCGACGCCGGCGACCACGCGTCCCAGGATCGCCGGCCGGGCGGCCGCCATCGTCGCGGCCTCAGGAGGGAAGGCGCTCGGCCGCCGGGGCGGCCGGCGGCTCGGTCTCGACCGCCGCGCGCGCCCGGCCCCGCGCCGCCACGCGCCAGCCCGTGTACAGCGCGGCGCTGAACAGCAGGAGCGCGTTGACGCCGTGCAGCGCACCCAGGAACGGGACGCTGTGCCCGGCGAGCCCGAGCGTCACCTGCAGCGCGACGAGCGCGAGCACCGCGAGCGCCCACTTCCACGCGCCACGGATGCCCGAGAAGAACGACGCGATCAGCAGCAGGACGGCGAGCGCCGGGATGACCATCATCCCGTTCATGCCGTGGAGCATGAGGCCGATCTGCTCGGGGAAGAGCATGTCGCCGGCCATCGACTGCTCCATCGCGGCGCGGTCGAGGACTCCGCCGTCCTCGATGAACAGACCGAGGCCTGCGACGGCGTAGACCATGACCGCCGCCTGGACGACGACGCCGATCGCGACCAGGAACGCCAGCGTGCGGAAGACCTGTCTCACGGGAACCACCCTTCGATGACGGGTCGTCTCGGACACGGCCCACGCGTGATGGGAGCGGAGAGGACCGCCCTTCGTGACGCCGTCCGCGGGTGAAGTTCGGGCGTGCCGTGCGGCGTCGGGCAGACTGGGCGCATGAGTCTGGTGATCTGGGCGGACGGCCGCCTCGTCGGTCAGGAGGAGGCCGCGCTGAGCGCCGTCGACCACGGCGTCACGGTGGGCGACGGCGTCTTCGAGACGTGCACGGTGTTCGACGGGCAGGTGTTCGCGCTGACGCGGCACCTGCAGCGGCTCGCCCGCTCCGCCACGGGGCTCGGCCTCGCCGCGCCCGACGAGCAGAAGGTGCGCGACGGCGTCGCCGCCGTCCTCGACGAGGCCGTCCGGGCCAGGGGCCCGTTCGACGGGCGCCTGCGCATCACCGTCACCGCCGGTGTCGGGCCGCTCGGCTCCGGCCGGGTCCCGGGCGCGCAGACCGTCGTCGTCGCCGTGCAGGAGAGCGCGATGGCTCCGACCTCGCGCTCCGTGCGCTCGCCGTGGCCGCGCAACGAGCGCTCCGCCGTCGCGGGCCTCAAGACGACGTCCTACGCCGAGAACGTGGTGGCGCTCGCGGACGCCGTGGCCAAGGGCGGCGACGAGGCGATCCTTGCCAACACGGTGGGCGACCTGTGCGAAGGCACCGGGTCCAACGTGTTCGTCGAGCGTGGGGGAGAGCTCGTCACTCCGACGCTCGCCTCCGGCTGCCTCGCGGGCATCACCCGCGCGCTGCTGCTCGAGTGGGGCGCCGAGGCCGGGTTGCCCGTGCGCGAGGCCACGGACGGCGAGCTGCCGTTCTCGGTGCTCGACGAGGTGACGCGCGGGGAGGCGCAGCTCGTGCTCACGTCGTCCGGGCGCAACGTGCAGCCGGTGACCTGGCTCGACGGCGCGGACGTCGCCGTGGGCGATGTCTCGGCGGCGGCTCGCGAGCTGTTCGAGAAGCTGTGCCGGGAGCGGCTCGACCCCTGAGGCGGCCGGCGCGCGTCGCGTGCGCCACACCGCGGCCGTCCGGTTTGAGTCCTCGGCCGGGTTGAGGCTAATATCGGTGACGCGTTCGGGCGATTGGCGCAGTGGTAGCGCGCTTCGTTCACACCGAAGAGGTCACTGGTTCGAACCCAGTATCGCCCACCCTTGCGCAGAGGCCCCCTGACCAGCGACATCGCAGGTCAGGGGGCCCTTCGCATGTCTGGGTCAGGTGGTCACACGTGGACTCAGACGGCCTCTGTGGGTCTTTCTCAGACCCACCAGAGACCCACGGACCGGGAGTCATGAACACCTGGAGTCTGTGGGAGGCGATGCGGCATGGCGCGTACGAGACGAGCTTTCGGACAGACCGAGCGGCGCAAGAGTGCCAGGACGGGCAAGACGACCGGCTGGCGGGCGCGCTACGAGGGGCCCGACGGGTTCCGCTACTCCAAGACCTTCTCGACGAAGCTCGATGCGGAGGTCTGGTTGGCGCGCGAGGAGCGGCTGATCGCGCGCGGCGAGCGGAGGCCACTGCCACAACGCGTGGTCGCCGAGACGGTCATCTCCGTCGACCTGTACGCCGCTGAGCAACTGGCCGTACGGAGCCTTTCACCCCGCACGCGCGAGGAGTACGAAAGCTATCGGACGCGGTTCATCACGGGCACCAACCTGGGGAACGCCGCACTGGCGTCCGTGACGCCCGCGGTCGTGCAGACATGGCTGTCGCCGACGCCTGAAAACTGACCCCTGAGCGACGGCCGAAAACGGACCCCCCTTCGGCCACGCTGAGGAGGGTGATGACCGTGGAGGACTGGGCGGAGATCCGCAGGCTGCACCGGGTCGAGAAGATGGCGATCAAGGCGATCGCGCGCCGACTGGGTGTCTCGAGGAACGCGGTGCGCCGGGCGTTGGCCCGCGATGAGCCGCCGAGGTATGAGCGGGCGTCGAAGGGGTCGATCGTGGACGCGGTCGAGCCGGCGATCCGCGAGCTGTTGCGCAAGACGCCGGACATGCCGGCGACGGTGATCGCCGAGCGGATCGGGTGGACGCGGTCGTTGACGGTCTTGGAGGACCGGGTGCGTGAGATCCGCCCGTACTACCTGCCGCCGGACCCTGCCACGCGCACGGCCTATGACCCGGGGCACCGGGTCCAGTGCGACCTGTGGTTCCCGCCGGCGGACGTGCCGCTCGGCGCGGGGCAGGTCGGTTCTCCGCCGGTGCTGGTGATGACGGCCGGATACTCGCGGATGCTGTTCGCGGTGATGATCCCCTCGCGGCAGGCTCCGGACCTGATCCTGGGGCACTGGCAGCTGCTGCAGCAGATGGGTGCGGTCCCTCGGGAGCTGGTGTGGGACAACGAGGCCGCGGTCGGCTCCTGGCGGGCCGGTCGGCCGAGGCTCGCCGAGGAGTTCGAGGTGTTCCGCGGGACCCTGGGCATCGGGGTGCGTCAGTGCCGCCCGGGCGACCCGGAGGCCAAGGGTCTGGTCGAGCGCGCCAACGGGTACTTCGAGACCTCGTTCCTGCCCGGGCGCACGTTCACCTCGGCCGCGGACTTCAACGCCCAGCTCACGACCTGGCTGGTCCGGGCGAACGGGCGTCATCACCGGTCCCTGGGCTGCCGGCCGGTCCAGCGGTGGGACACCGACGTCGGGCCTTGACCCCATTTCGTGGACACGGGGGTTGGTTTACGCAGCATGGGCGAGCGTAGCGGTCGTCGTGGCTTTGTCGTAGTCGATGGGGCTGGCGTAGCCGCACCAGGAGTGTCGGCGCCGGTTGTTGTAGCGCAGGATCCAGCGGAAGACCTCGCGGCGGCAGGTCGCCTCGTCGGGCCAGCAGGCCGCGTCTTGTAGGACCTCGCGTTTGAGGGTGGCGTTGAACGACTCCGCGAGGGCGTTGTCCGCGCTGGTGCCCACGGCTCCCCTGGACTGGGTGACATCGAGAGACCGGCACAGGTCGGCGTAGGACTTCGAGGTGTAGACCGACCCGTGGTCGGAGTGGAAGATCGCCCCGGCCAGCGTGCCCCGGGTGGCGGCGGCCGCGCGCAGGGCGTCGGCGACGAGCTGGGTGCGCATGTGATCGGCGACCGCCCACCCGACCAGACGGCGCGAGTAGCAGTCGATCACGTAGCAGTCGATCACGGTCGCCAGGTACAGGTTCCCGCCGCCCGAGGCGGGGCTGATCGGCAGGTAGGTGATGTCGCCGACGTAGCGACGGTTCGGCCCCTCGGCGGTGAAGTCCCGGCCCAGCAGGTCCGGCACGGCCTGGTCGGCCAGCTCGGGCACCGTGGTGCGCACCTTGCGCCGCTTGACGTACCCGGCGATCCCGGCGGAGCGCATCACCCGCGCGACCCGCTTGTGGTTCACCCGCTCACCGGCGGGTGCACCCTCGTTGAGCTCGGCGGTCACCCGCGGCGCGCCGACGGTGTTGTCCGCGGCGTGGATCGCGGCGATCCGTGAAGTGAGCGCGGCATCGGCGGCGGCCCGCTCGGCCCGTGCCGGCGCACCCGCCTGCCACGCGTAGTACGACGAGCGCGTCACCTCGACGAGCTCGCACAGTCGCTTCACCCCGCCGCGATCGGCATAGGTGGCGGCATGGTCGGCGACGAACTGGAAGCGACTCACCAGCGCGTCTCCCCGGCGAAATACTTGGCCGCCTTCTGCAAGATCTCCCGCTCGGTCGTCAGCTTCGTCCGCTCGGCCCGCAGGGCCGTGTTCTCCGCCTCGAGCCGGGCGATCTCTTGCTGCGGCGTCTCGTCCGCAGGCGGCCCTGACGGGCTCGTCGCTCGCGGCACGGAGCGCAGCGGGCTGGAGATCACCGTCCCGTCCGCGGCCGTCTTCTTGCCCGTCCCGTACACCTCAAGCCAGCCGCGCAGCGTGCCGCGCACGATGCCCAGGTCCTCGGCGATCCCGCGGACCGTGGCCCCCGGGGTGGACTCGTACAAGTCGACGGCCTGACGACGGAACTCCTCGGAGTAGTTCTTCCTGGCCATGGTTACTGAATCATCTCGCTTCCCCAGCAGATGCTGGAATCAGCGTGTCCAAGAACCGGGGTCAGGCCCCCACCGTCTCGAGCTCAGCGAGGTCGACCCGGACTCCTCGACACCGACATGCGTTGGCGGTCGAGTCGGGTGAGCTGGATTTCTGCTGGGCGCCTCGTCCAGCGACGTCTGGTTGATGGGCTCAGTGCGCATCGCGTCGGACGCGCTGATCGACGGCGCGACTCGGCCCTTCTATGCCCAGGTGAAGATGTCGTGAGATCGCGAGACCGGTCGTCGTCGTGCACCGGATCGGTCGAGCCCTCCACGATGCACGACCCGGTCACGATCCACGACGTCCCCCGCCATGCTGGGGTGTCCGCCGCGACGGTGTCGAACTATCTCAACTGGACGGATCGGCTGTCGAGCCGTATGAAAACTCGCGTCGGGGCGTCGATCGCCGAGCTGGGCTTCGTGCCCAGCATGCCTGCCCGTCAGCTGCGCCGCGGGCGCAGCGGGATCGTGGGCCTGTCGGTGGTGAACGCTTCGAATCCGCACTTCGCCGGCATCGCGACCGCCGTCGAGCGGGTGGTCGCCGACGCGGGCCTCGCCGTCGTGACGGGGAGCTCTCACGAGTCCGCGACGCAACAGGAGCAGTTCCTCACCCTGTTCGAGCAGCTGCGGTTCGACGGCGTCATCGCGGCCCCGTCCGACGACGATCTCGAGCCGCTGCGCCGACGCCGGGCGCATGGCACACCTGGTGGTCGACCACGACGACCCGCAGCGGCGGCTGTCCTCGGTGTCGGTGGACCACCGCGACGGTGGTCGCCTCGCCACCCGTCACCTCGTCTCCGCCGGGCGCCGGCGGCTCCTGTTCGCCGCCGGCCCGGAGGGGGTGCGTCAGGTGCAGGCCCGCATCGACGGGTGCCGTGACGTCGTGAGCCCCTTGCCCGACGTGACGCTGGAGGTGGTCCGCTCCCGGGATCTCGACATCGACGTGGGCCGGGGAGACCGGGCGTTGGGTCGCCGGGCTGACGTCCGACCGGCGCGGACGAACGACCTGCACGCGATCGGCATCATCGACGCCCTCCTGCAGGCCGGCGTGCGGGTGACCGATGACATCGCGGTCGTGGGGTACGACGACATCCCGTTCGCCGCCATGGCGGCCGTGCCGCTGACGACCGTGCGTCAGCCCATCACCGAGATTGGCACCGCCGCCGCGCGACTGCTGCTCCAGGAGATCGCGGAGCCCGGCCGCGAGCCGCGCGACGTCGTGTTCCGCCGGACCTGAAGGTGCGAAGGAGCTCCTAGCGACGTCGCGCGCCGCCGCGGCGTGCCGCGCAGGTGAGCAGCGGCGACATGGTTTGTCCGGCCCCCTACTCGGAGAGCAGTGCGCGGGCCGTTCTGACGTCGGTCACCAGGACGTTGATCCACCGTCCGCGCAGAGCGCCGCGGATGGCAGCGATCTTCCGCTCACCGCCGGCGACGGCGATCCGCCGCGGAATGGCGCGCAGGGCGTCGGGCTCGATTCCGATCACGCGGTCGTCGAGGTCGCTGGGTACCAGGTCGCCGTCCTCGTCGAAGAAGCGGAGGCACACGTCACCCACGGCACCGGCGATGCGGAGCTTCTCCTGGTCCTCCTCGGCGATGGAGTTGCCGGAGCGCCGCAGGAGAGGCGACGGTTCGAGGGCGCCGATGCCGACCATCGCCATCGTCAGGTTGGGCCAGCGGGAGCTGACCTGCAGCACGGTCGAGTCGGCCATGAGGGACTCGCGTGCGCGGCGGCTGCCGAGAAGTCCGGGGGCGGGCAGGAAGATCGGCTCGGCGCCGGTCGCCGTCGCCAGCTGGGTGAGCAGGCGGCTGGCGTCGACCTGGACCCGGGGGTCACCGACGCCGCCTACGAGTTGGACGACGTCGGTGACCACCTGGGAGCTGAACGGGCGGAGCGCCTCGACTGCCGCGAGGAGGGACGCGCTCCACGACGAGATGCCGATCGAGTCGCCGCCGATGAGCGTCGTCTCGAGGTGCAGCGCCGCGGCGCTCCCCAGTGCCCGCAGCTCGTCGTCGCCGCCCGGGTCGACCACGACGGCTTCGGTGAGCCCGTAGCGGGACTCCAGCTCCTGCTCGAGATCGGTGAAGACTCCGGCCGGTTCGCTGACCGTGGTGCGTACGATCCCGACCTCCGTGGCACGCTTCAGCAGCCGCGATACGCGCGGCTGTGAGACGTGCAGCTCCGCGGCGATCTCGGCCTGGCGCATCCCGCGCTCGTGGTACATGCGCGCGACCTTGGCCATGAGGCGGATCTGCTCGCCGGCTGCCTGTCGGCGGCTCGTCGATGAGGTCAGGCTGGTCGCCACGGGAGCTCCTTGCGCCAGATATTCGGGATCGACCGGTGATGCAATGGTAGGGCGCGCCCGCTAGACGCGATCGAGCAGATCCTTGGCGGCTCGGACGATTCCCTCGGAGTTGATCCCGAAATGATCGAGGAGCCATCCCACCGAACCGGTCGGCGCGAACTGGTCACGGACACCGACGAAGCGCACGGGCACAGGGTGCTGCTGGACCACCACTTCCGCGACCGCGCCGCCGAGACCGCTGGTGAGCGCCTCCTCGACCGTGACGATCCCGCGCGTCTCGGCCGCGGCGGCGAGGATCGCCGTGGAGTCGAGCGGCTTGATCGTCGGCATCGAGATCACCCGAGCGCTGACACCGTTCTCACCGAGCACGTCCGCCGCCTCGAGCGCACGGGACACGACCGTCCCGGTGGCCACGATCGTCACGTCCGAGCCCTCCCGCAACGTCACGGCCTTGCCCGGCGTGAACTCGTAGCCGCCGGGGTTGACGTCGGGGACTCCCATGCGCGAGACCCGGACGAAGACGGGCCCGTCGTGGCCGGCCGCCCAGCGGATGGCCTGGGCCGTCTCTGCGGGGTCCGCCGGGACGACGACGGTCAGGCCAGGGATGGTGCGCAGCCACGCGAGGTCCTCGATCGAGTGGTGCGTCGGACCGAGCTCCCCGTAGGCCATGCCCGGGCTCATGCCGCACAGGACCATGTGATGGTTCGAGTAGGCGGCGTCGACCTTGATCTGCTCCATCGCACGAGCCGTCAGGAAGCACGACGCGGCCGAGACGAACGGAATCTTGCCCCCGTTCGCCAGGCCCGCGGCGACTCCCACCATGTCCTGCTCGGCGATGCCGACGTTGATCAGGCGTTCGGGGTACTTCTCGGCGAAGGGCGCGAGCTTGCTGGAGCCGACGGAGTCGTTGACGACCGCGACGATCCGGTCGTCCTCTGCGGCGAGCTCCACGAGAGCACCGACGTAGGCGTCGCGGCAGTCATGGAGCGCTGCGGGTGCGGTGGTGGTCATGAGTTCTCCAGCTCGGCGAGTGCGGCGTCGACCTGCTCGGGGCTGGGCACCTTGTGGTGCCAGGCCACGTTGTCCGACATGAACGAGATGGGGTGGCCCTTGTTCGTGTGGGCGATCACCACCGTGGGCTTGCCCGAGGCGGCGGGGACCGAGGCGAACGCGTCGACGAGCGCGGCGTGGTCGTGCCCGTCGACCTCGAGCACCTGGTGCCCGAACGCCGTGAACTTGTCGGCGAGCGGCTCGAGGTCCTTGGTGTCGGCGACGCGGGCACCCTGCTGCAGCCGGTTGCGGTCGACGACGACGCAGAGGTTCCCGATGCGGTGGTGGCCGGCGGTCATGAGGGCCTCCCAGTTCGAGCCCTCCTGGAGCTCCCCGTCGCCGACGACGACGAAGGTCCGGCGGGCGGAGCCGTCGATCTTGCCGGCCAGTGCCGTGCCGACGGCGATGGGCAGTCCGTGCCCGAGGGGCCCGGTGCTGGCCTCGACCGCGGCGAGCTTCGTGCGGGCGGGGTGGCCGTTGAGCTCGGACTCCGGCTGCATGAAGGTCGAGAGCTGGTCGACCGGGATGAAGCCGGCCGCGGCGAGCGTGGTGTAGAGCGCGGCGGCGGCGTGGCCCTTGGACAGGATGAACCGGTCGCGTTCGGCGTCGTCGAGGTTGTCCGGCGTCGTGTTCATCGAGTGCAGGTACAAGGTGACCAGGATGTCGATGACCGAGAACTCGCCGCCGATGTGGCCGAGGCCCGCAGCGCGGACCATCTTGAGGTCCTGGGCCCGGACAAGGCGGGCGGCCTCACGCAGGTGTGCGACGACGTCTTCGCGGCTCGCGCCAGGAGGGGTGCGTCCGATGACCGGGAGGGCGACGTCCTTGAGGGCACCAGGCTGCAGGGTGGGTACGAGGTCTTCTTCGACGGTCACTTGTCGCTCCTCATGCAGCTCAGCAGCGCGTCCTGGACCAGGCGCTGCGCGGCGATGGGGTCCTGCCGTTCCTGGGCCTCACGGAGTCCGTCGTAGTCCAGCTCGTCCAGTGCGCGGTGGAGCGCCTTGAGAAAGCGGATGGACGTGCGCGCGGTGTCGACGGTGTCTTCGCGGAAGGGGAACTGGTCGAGCTGCCACACGCCGTCCCAGTTGTTGATGCGCAGCGTGTAGAAGAACTCGAAGATCTCCGTCAGGTGGACCGTGCCGACCATCAGGTCGTCGTCCCAGCTGCGCAGGTTGTCGTTGACGTCCATGCCGTAGAGGAGGCCGTGGTCGATGAGCAGCTGTGCGGCGTCGGCAGGCGATTCGCCCCCGTACAGCGAGTGACCGAAGTCGAGCAGGACGCCGACGTTGTCCAGGCCGGTCTGCTGGATGCCGAGGATGGAGCGGGCGGCCGAGTCCCACGTCATCTTCACGCGCGGTTCGCGGGGCTTGTACTCGATGGCGAACTTGAGGTCGGGGTGCGGCGAGGCGACCTGCCGGATGCCGTCGACGGCGAGCTTCCACAGGTCGTGGTGGTTGACCTGGAACGGGTAGTCCCAGCCGTCCTGGCCCGGCCAGACCTTGACGTAGTCGGCACCGAGCTCGCGGACGACGCCGGCGGCCTCGTCGATGAGGTCATAGGTGGCGTGCCGCACCGCCTTGTCGGGGTTGGTGAACGCGCCACGGCCGAACTTGCGCAGGTAGATCTCCGGGGTGATGCCGATGGCGGCCAGGCCGGCCTCCTTGAGCGCGTCCTTGACCTCGTCGAGCCCGACACCGGGCGTGAACGGGTAGTTCAGGTCCACGACCGAGAGGTCGCCGACCTCACCGGCGCGAGCGATGGCCTCGAGCGTGGTCACGGGCGGGGCGTACCCGTCGACGGCGTAGCGGTCGACGTAGCTGGCGAAGTGCCAGAGCCCGGCGCCGAATCGTGGCTGGGACATATTGATTCATCTCCGATCTCAGATTCTCAGGAGAACCTAGCAGGTGGTCTTACGGCTTGTCAGTAGCGGGCGCGCGCCACGGCGCGCGCCCATGCGGTGCGTGCCCTGTCGCGGTCCGAGGAATCCTTGCGGGGGACGTATAGCCCTCCGGCGGGGGCGGGTGGGATCTCTACGCCTTGGGAGGAGAACGCTGCGCGCGCCGCACCGTAGGCGGCCATGTCCTCGGTCGCGGCGACGTCGACCTGGCAGCCGAGAACATCCGCTTGCGTCTGCATGAGCAGTCGTGAGGCCGTCGCCCCGCCGTCGGCCCGGAGCCGACCATGTGAGGTGTCGGCGACCATGGCCTGCACGACGTCGGCAACCTGGTGGGCGACCGCGTCGAAGGCTGCACGGGCGACGTGGGCAGGCGTGCTGCGGGCGCCGAGCCCGGTGATCGTTCCGACGGCGGAGGGATCCCAATGCGGCGCGCCGAGGCCGCCGAACGCTGGGACGAACGCGACGTCGCCGGCGTGCGGCACCTGTGCGGCAAGCTCGCCGAGCGCGACAGCCCCCGGCAGTCCCAGCATGCGTGCGGTCCACTCCAGAGCAGACCCGGAGTAGCGGATGTTGCCCTCGAGGGCGTACGTCGGAGATTCGTCCAGCCACGCCAGTGTCGTCGCGATGCCCTGGCGGTGTTCGAGGTCGGATCCGGTGCCGCGCATGACCGACGACCCGGTGCCGTAGGTGGCCTTGACGATCCCGGGTGTCCCGCCGCCGTGTCCGCGCAGCGCGGCATGCGAGTCGGCGAGCACCGCGAGCACTGGGAGCCCCCGGGGCAGACCTTCGCAGGCGGTGCGTCCGAACGGCCCGTGGGACCGGCGAGGCTCGGGCAGCGCAGACGGTCGTATACCGAACAGCGCCAGCAGGTCGTCGTCCCAGCACAGCTTGTCGAGGCGATAGAGCAGGGTCCGCGAGGCGTTTCCCGCCTCAATGACGTGCTCGGTACTCCCGGTGAGGTTCCAGAGCAACCACGAGTCGACCGTCCCCACGACGGTGCTCGGGTCGGCGTCGCGCAGGACCCATGCCATCTTGGGGGCGCTGAACATGGGGTCGAGCGGCAAGCCGGTGCGCCCCTGAACAAGCCCCACGGTCTGGGCGTCCCCCAGCGTCGCGCACCACTCGGCGGTCCGCGAGTCCTGCCAGCTCAGGACGGGACCTGTCGGAGCGCCCGTGGAGCGGTCCCAGGCGACGACCGACTCCCGCTGGTTGGCGATCGCGAGCCCGACCACCGACGACGCACCCGCCTCGTCTATGCACCGTGCGAGGACGTCGACGGAGCGCGTCCAGATCTCCTCGGCATCCTGCTCGACGCTGCCCGCGGCGGGCGTCGTGATGCCGACCGGCGCGCTCGCCTTGGCGACAACCCGTCCGCTGACATCGATCGCGAGCGCCTTGGTGTTTGTCGTGCCCTGATCGAGGGCTACCACGACGGTCATGCCCGGTCCTCCGTGGATGGCTCCATTGCTTCTCCTTGGATCTTGTCTCGTCTGCCGTCTTCTTGGGCTGAGATCCGCGTGCAGTCGCTGCGGGGTTCAGCCCTTTACCGCGCCTGCGAGGGCTCCCTGGACGAAGTAGCGCTGGAACATGAGGTAGACGATCAGCACAGGTACGGCGGACATGATGATGAATGCGTTCAGCGGGCCGTAGTCGGTGCCGTGCTGGGTGGAGAAGCTCTGGACTGCGAGCGGGACGGTCCAGTTCTCCTGAGATCGCAGGAGCGTGGTGGCCATCGCGTACTCGTTCCAGGTGCCGACGAAGTCGAGGATGAACAGCGCTGCCAGTGCCGGTTTGGCCAGCGGAAGGATCACCTGGATGAAGATGCGGAACGTCGATGCGCCGTCCATGCGTGCGGATTCCTCGATCTCATCGGGGATCGCACGGAAGAACCCGTACAGGACGAACACCGCGTAGGGGATCCCGAACGCGAGGTAGGGCAGCACCAGGCCGGGCAGCGAGTCGAGCGCGCCGAGCTGGAGCATCGTGCTGAAGAGCGGTCCCAGCGCGATCTGGATCGGCACCATGGACCCGATGGCGATGAGGCCGAGGACGATGCGATGCGCCCGGAAGCGCAGGCGCGCGATCGCGAATGCGGCTGCGGCCGCGAGCATCAGGCCGATCGGAACCTTCACGAGCGAGATCACGAGGCTGTTGAGGCCAGTGGTCCCGAGCCGTCCCGTCTCGAACGCTTCGGCGTAGTTCTCCCACGCCCACGAGGTTGGCAGCGCCCATGGTGCGGTCGCGCTGATGTCAGCGTTGGACTTGACCGACGTGAGGAACATGATGAAGAACGGCAGGAACCAGAGCAGGCTCGTGATCACCAGAGCCACCCAGAGGGCGATCCCACCGTAGTTGCGCCGTCGACCGCGTTGGGGCGCGGGGAGCTTGTCGAGCCGACCGGCGGGGGCCGTGCCCGCTACGGGCGTCGCGACCCTGTCTGTCACTTGTCTTCTCCCTTCATCGACCACGCCATGTAGGGGACGACGAGGCAGAGCGAGAGCACGAGGAGAACGGTGGCGACTGCACCGCCGGCCCCGAAGCTGTGGTTGGTGAACGACTGCGTGTACGACCAGAGCGCGAGCACCTGCGTCGACTGGGCCGGGCCGCCGCCGGTCATGCCGACGATGAGGTCGAAGACCTTGAGCGAGTTGATGATGGTGAGGATGACGACGACGACCGTCGTGGGCCGTAGTGCTGGCAGGGTGACGTTGCGGAAGACCTGCCAGGGGCTCGCTCCGTCCATCTTGGCGGCGTCGACGAGCTCCGGCGGAACCGTCTGGAGGCCGGCCAGGAACAGCACCATCGGGAATCCGACGGCCTGCCACACGGAGGCCGCGAAGATGGAGTACAGCGCGATCCTCGGGTCACCGAGCCAGGTCTGGGTCCATGACTCGAGCCCGATGCTCTCGAGCGCCCGGTTCACCAGGCCGAGAGTGGGGTTGTAGATCCACCGCCACATCGCGGCCACCGTGATTGACGCGAACACGGAGGGGATGTAGATCACCGCACGCATCAGGTTCCGGCCGGCGAGCTGACGGTTGAGCGCGAGCGCAAGCAGCAGACCCATGACCATGGGGATCAGCAGGGACAGGACGACCCAGATGATCGAGTTCGCGAACGACTTCCAGAACACCGGGTCCTGGGTGAAGAGCCGCACGTAGTTCTCGAGGCCGACGAACTGCGGCTCCTCGGTGCGGAAGCCGGACCAGGAATGGAGGGACAGCCGGACCGAGTCGAGCATGGGGTACACGATGAAGTACCCGTAGATCCCCACGGCTGGGAGCAGGTACGGCAGCGCGGTAAGGAAGCGTCGGTGCTTCGGTCGGCGGGCGGCCGCGGGCGCCCGCCGACGCGTAGCTGGTGAAGTAAGTACGGTCATGTCGGCTCCTCGACCGGGCCCGGGGGTGGGCGCGGGATCGCACCCACCCCCTGGGACGGCGGTCACTCGTTGGCGTCACGCCACTTCTGGAACTCGGCGCCCGCGTCGGCCGGGTCGAGGTCTCCGGTGAGCACGGAATTCTGCACCCGCCAGAACTCCGTCGTCTCGGCGGTGGAGAAGTTCTGGTCGTTGTTGATGTACGCCCCCTCCGCCTCGGAGACGATCGCCTGCCACTCCTGGGTGAGCGGTGCGTCCGCCGGCGGTTCGACGTCGGCGTTCACCGACAGCGTCGAGAAGGCCGTGCCCAGCTTCTCCTGGCCCTCGACCGACACCATGTAGTCGAGGAACTTGGCGGCCGCGTCGGGGTTGCTGGCGTTCGGCGTCATGTACAGGAGCTCGCCGAAGCCGTACGCGCGGCCGGTCCCGGTCGGGAAGGAAAAGATGCCCAGATCCTCGGCAGACATCCCGGCGTCGATCGCCATCGGGCCGAACCAGTTGCCCTCGATGGTCATCGCGGCCTGGCCGGAAAAGAACAGCTGCGAGGCGTCGTCGTTGCTGATCGCCATGAAGCCCTCGTTGAGGTACTCGTCGCCCCACATCTTCAGCTCGGTGAAGGCCTCGGTGACGCAGGGCTCGGCGCCCCAGTCGCCGTCGCCCTGGGTGAGCTCGTCCGCCTTCTCGGCACCGCACATGGTCTCGATGAGCGAGTCGAGCAGTCGCATGACGTGCCAGTTCACGGTTCCACCGAACTCCATCGGCGTGATGCCGGCGTCCTTGAGCTGCTGTGCTGCCGCGACGAGGTCCTCGTACGTGGTGGGGACCTCGGTGATCCCGGCCTGCTCGAAGAGCGCCTTGTTGTAGAAAACGGCTTCCGTCGCCTGAATGAACGGGACGCCGTGGTAGCCGCCGTACTGCGTGGCGTTCTGCAAGGCGGCAGGCGTGAGCACGTCGGCCCAGCCGTACTCCTCGTAGTACTGGGTGAGGTCCGCGCTCATGCCGACATCGACGAGCTCGCCGCCGAGCCCTGCCCCGCCCCAGTACCGGTAGAGGTCTGGGCCGGCGTCGGTGCCGGCCGCCTGGCGCAGCGCGTCCTTGTGCGGATCGGTGGCGCGCTCCTCGGTCACGATGGTGATGTCCGGGTTCGCCTCCTCGAATGCCGCGACAAATGCGTCCCACGCCTCTTTCTGCGAGCCGTCCTGGGTAAGGGTCCAGACGGTGACCTCGTTACCACCGTTCTCCGACCCCTGGTTGCCGCCGCTGCACGCCGCGACGGTGAGGGCCATCGCCCCGATCGCCGCCGATGCGGCGATCGTCTTCTTGCTGAGCACCTTTGCCTCCATGGTGATGTTTTGTCGCGTGTCGTTCCGGCGCCGCTGTCGCCCCGCTCTGGGTGCGGCCGCTTCGTCGGGCTAGGAGTCCGCCTGCCAGCGGGCGAACTCGTCGAGCTTGAGGAAGAAGTCCTCGAACATGAGCCGTACGTCCACCTGGGTGTAGACGCGCATGGGCCGGGAGCCGCGAACCGTGCGATATGCGCCCTCCGCGGTGAGCTGGGGCGTCGGTCTCTCCACATAGAAGGACGAGGATGAGTCGGCCTCGAAGGTCGAGCGCAACGCCGTCAGAAGCACCAGGGGCGAGTCGCCCAAGGCGTACGACTCGCACACCTCTAGGCCGTACTCGTGCACTCGCTGCTGCTCGTAGGCGACCTCCTCGTACAGGTAGGTGCCGAGATCGCCGCATGTGGCGACGCGCCGGCGCAGCTCAACGTCGGAGACCAGGCACTGGCGGTACACGTTGCGCGGGACCTGCCAGATCGTCAGGTCTTGTGCGTCGAACAGCACCCGCGCGGCCGGGACGTCGATCAGGAGGTTGTACTCGATCGGCATCGCGTCGACCGGGGGGATCGCCAAGCCGTCGTGCTCGGGTCCGCCGATCCAGATCAGGGTGAGCCGTTGTGCGATGCGAGGCTCGAGAAGGTAGGCCGACGCCAGGTCGGTGAGTCCGCCGCCGGCGGCGTAGAAGAGCGGTGTCGCCACGTCGTCGCGCATGGCCTCGGCGATGATCGCCCGGGCGGCCGGCGAGTCCTGCGGTGTGGCGGTGTCCGTCATCGCCTGGGAGGCACCCCGGTAGATGCGCTCTGTGGACTCCAACCCCATCCGGGCGAAGAGGTCTTCGAGCACTGCGTGCGCGTTCGCCGCGGTGTCCGGCCCCGGGTCCATCGGGTCGTCGGGTCGCAGGTGCGACGCGACGACCAGCGGAATTTCCACAGACGGGGACAGCAGATGGTGGACGAGCTGGAAGAGGTCGTCGGGGTCCCCGGAGAAGTCGTTGTCGATGATCACCCGCGAGCGCGGGGCGGGGAAAGGCGTGGTGCGCCAGGGGGACTCACCGAGCCGCCAGCGCTTCGTGGGGCCGGCCTGACGGTCGGCCGGGTGGGGTATGCGGGTCAATGGTTGCTCCATCGCATCTTCATTCACGCGTGCATGTTGAGTCCGCAGCGTAGACACGGGGTTTCGGCATTGTCAACGCAAACCGACCGGGCGGGAGATTTCGAGTCGCCTCCTTGACATGGCCCTTGCCCGTCCCTAGCGTGAGGCCAGCAGCATTCACCGCAGAATGAATATGCGCCCTGACGCTCGGTCGGGCGCACCTCGACGGAGAGGAACCAGCAGATGAGTGTCGCCCGACCGACGGCGAAGGCGTGGTACCTGCGCCCGGCCGTGATCCTGGGCATCCTCCTCGTCGCGCTGCTCGCCGGCGCGGCGGCGACCACGAAGGTGGTCCGTGCAGGCGACGAGGCGGCAGCGGGGGGCGACGCGGCGTTCGACGCCGTGCAGTACGCGGAGGAGCGCTACGACGCCGAGGTCGTGCCTGCGATCGTCGAGAACGCCGTCCCGCTGACGGAGCTGTTGCCGCAGATCGTGGCCGACCCCGACGCCGCCGGCGAGGAGCACGGCCACCGCGCCGGCAGCACCTCGCCCTGGTCCTACGCGACCACCGTGACCGGAACGGCGGGCGCTGTCGACGGAACCTACCTGCCGCTCGAGGTCGAGGGGCTGCCGGAGGGAGTGCGGGTGATGGTGCAGATCGGGCCCGCGATCAACGGCACCGCCCTGCGTGACGCCACGGGCCTGATCGACTTCAACGACTTCCTCAACCAGATCGAGTACGCCAACGCCGCCACGGAGCTGAACAACAAGGTCAAGGAGTCGGTGCTCGCCGACTTCGACCCCGCCGCGGCCGAGGGCCGCCAGGTCACCGTGACCGGTGCCTTCGCGTACGGGCCCAACCCGGAGGTCATCATCATCACGCCCGTCGAGATGGCGGTCGCATCATGACGATCGCGGGAACGGCGCGCTTCGAGAACGTGGTTGCCGACGACGTGGTCCTGCGCGCCGAGGCCATCACCAAGGTGTACGGCGGCACGCACGCCTTGCGCGGAGTGGACTTCTCCGTGCGGGCCGGAGCCGTGACAGCCCTGTTCGGGGAGAACGGCGCGGGCAAGTCGACGCTCATGAAGATCATCGCCGGGGTCGAGCAGCCGACCACCGGGTCGCTGACGCTGAACGGGCGCCCCGTCACGTTCCACAGCGCGGTGGACGCCGTCGACCACGGCGTGGCGATCATCCACCAGGAGCTGAGCCTGTGCCCGAACCTCTCGGTCACGGACAACATCTTCATGGGGCGCGAGATCGTCCGTCGGGGGCCCTTCGTCGACACGGCCCGCCAGCGGCGGATCGTCGCCGGGCTCCTCGAGCGGCTCGAGGAGCCGATCGACCCACGTCAGGATGTCGGCGACCTGCGCCTCGGCCAGCAGCAGATCGTCGAGATCGCGCGAGCGATCTCGCTCGACGCGCGCGTCCTCATCATGGACGAGCCGACCTCCGCACTGTCGAGCGCCGAGGTGCACGTGCTGTTCAAGGTCATCCGCGAGCTGACAGCCAGCGGTGTCGCCGTCGTCTACATCTCCCACCACCTCGACGAGGCGCTCGAGATCGCCGACGACGTGGTCGTGCTGCGTGACGGATCGCTCGTGGCGACCGCGTCGGCGGCCGACGTCGACCTGCCCTGGGTCGTGGCCAACATGGTCGGGCGCAACCCCGACGACCTCTTCCCGCCGATGGGCGCGCCGCGCGGCCGGCCGCTCCTCGAGGTTCGCGACCTCACGGTTGCCGACCCTAGCAACCCGAGCCGGCTCGCGGTCGAGGACTTCGACCTGACGGTCCATGCCGGCGAGGTGGTGTCGATCTACGGGCTCATGGGAGCAGGCCGGACGGAGCTCCTCGAGACCCTCGCCGGACGCTTGGCGCCGCAGTCGGGCACGGTGCTCGTCGACGGTCGCGACGTCACCCACGAGACGATCGCCGGCCGCATCGCACTCGGACTCGCGCTGGTGCCCGAGGACCGTCAGCGCGACGGACTCGTCCAGCCGATGTCGGTGGGCGAGAACATGTCCCTCGCGTCGATCGGCCGCTTCCTGCGAGGGCCCTTCCTCGCGCACCGCGACGAGCGCAGCGCCGTCCGCGACGCGATCAAGGACGTCACGGTCAAGGCCTCGAGCCCCGCAGCGGCGATCGGGTCGCTGTCGGGCGGCAACCAGCAGAAGGTCGTCATCGCCAAGATGCTGCTCACCCGGCCGGACGTCCTTCTGCTCGACGAACCGACGCGCGGCATCGACGTCGGGGCCAAGGCCGACATCTTCGCGCTGATGGCCGAGCAGGCGCGCCAGGGCCGTGCGGTCCTGTTCGCGACCTCGGAGCTGAGCGAGGCCCTGCACGCCGCCGATCGGGTCCTGGTGATGAACCGCGGCCGGCTCGTGCAGGAGTTCGACCCGGCGACCACCACGCAGGAGGACCTCATGGCGGCCTCCGACGACGCCACCCCGAGCGGTGCTGACCGAACGCACGACCTGACGTCCACGACGCACGACCTGAACGGAGCCTCGGCATGAACACGACCGCCGCGGACGGCCCGCAGCGCAGCCTCAAGATCGGTTCCATCCTGCTCGAGGCCCGAGCGTTCATCGCCCTGGCGATCATCATCGTGATCTTCGCGTCCCTGTCGGACAACTACCTCACGGGCGCGAACCTCATCACGATGACGCGGCACGTCGCCATCTACGCCATCCTGGCCCTCGGCATGCTGCTGGTGATCATCAGCAGCGGCATCGACCTGTCGGTCGGCTCCATCGTCGGCCTGTCCGGGATCGTCGCCGGCGTGCTGCTGCAGGGATGGCAGATTGCCTCGCTCGACGTCACGCTCTACCCGCAGGTGTGGGCGGTGATCGCCGCCTCCCTGGCGGTCGGGTCGCTCGTCGGATGGTTGAACGGCTTCCTCATCACACGGTTCAACGTGGCGCCGTTCATCGCGACCCTCGGGATGATGTACGTCGCGCGCGGCGCGGCGCTGCTGATCTCCAACGGATCGACGTTCCCCCGCCTGAGCGGCTCGGAGGAGCTCGGGAACACCGGGTTCGGGTTCCTCGGCACCGGCCGCATCCTCGGCATCCCGGTGTCGATCTGGATCATGGCCCTGCTCATCGTCGTGGTCTGGTCGCTGCTGCGTCACACGCCGTTCGGCCGCTGGCTCTACGCGACCGGTGGCAACTCGCGTGCGGCGCTGCTGTCCGGCGTACCTGTTCGCCGCGTTACCATGTCCGTCTACATGATCTCGGGATTCTGCGCCGCGATGGTCGGTCTGATCATCGCCTCCGAGCTCACCAGCGCGGCCCCGCAGGCCGGGGAGACCTACGAGCTGAACGCCATCGCGGCCGTGGTCATCGGCGGTGCGTCGTTGGCGGGCGGCCGCGGAACCGTCCGGGGCGCCATCGTCGGCGCCTTCGTCATCGGCTTCCTGTCCGACGGACTCGTGATGGTCGGCGTCTCCACCTTCTGGCAGATGGTCATCAAGGGCGCCGTCATCGTGCTCGCCGTGATCCTCGACCAGAGCCAGCAGCGCCTCAAGCGGCGCAACGTCGCCGCAGCCGCGGCCGCGAACGTCAAGCACGAGCCCAAGACAGGGGTCGCGGCCGGCTAGCCGCCGACGACACCCACCCGATCCGAAGAAGTTCAACCCCGTCACGACGACGACGTCACAGGAGGACGCATGTACAGGACCAAGGCCTTCCGGGCCATCATCGCCGCGGGTGCAGCGGCGTTCATGCTCGCCGGATGCTCCAGCGCGGCCGAGCCCGGAGCCGGAACCGCAGAGTCGGAGGCTGCGGGTGGTGAGGCCGGCGGCCTGATCGCCGTCATCACACCCTCGCACGACAACCCCTTCTTCAAGGCCGAGGCAGACGCCGCCGTCGCCAAGGCCGAGGAGCTCGGCTACGAGACCTCGGCCGCATCGCACGACGACGACCCCAACAAGCAGTCCGAGCTCATCGACGCGGCGATCTCCAACGGCGCGAAGGCGATCATCCTCGACAACGCCGGTGCCGACGCCTCGATCGGCCCGGTCCGCAAGGCCGTCGAGGCCGGCATCCCGGTGTTCCTCATCGACCGGGAGATCAACGAGACCGGCCTGGCGACCGCCCAGATCGTCGCCAACAACTCCCAGGGCGCGGCGCTCGTCGCCGAGGAGTTCGCCAAGGCGCTCGGCGGTGAGGGCACGTACGTCGAGCTCACCGGCAAGGAGTCCGACACGAACGCCGGCGTCCGCTCGCAGGCCTTCGACAGCGTGCTGTCCCAGTACCCCGACATGGAGAAGGTCGCCCAGGAGACGGCGAACTGGGACCAGCAGGAGGCCTTCACCAAGACCGAGACCATCCTGCAGAGCAACCCCGACATCAAGGGAATCATCGCCGGCAACGACACCATGGCCCTCGGCGCGGTCGCGGCCGTCGAGGCGGCCGGCAAGACCGGTGAGATCATCGTCGCCGGCTTCGACGGCAGCCCCGACGCCGTCGAGGCGATCAAGGAGGGCAAGCTCCTCGCCACCGGGCTCCAGCCCGCCGTGCAGATCTCCGAGATGGCCGTCGAGCAGGCCGACGAGTTCATCCGCACCGGCGAGGCCAGCCAGCCGGAGAAGCAGTCCGTCGACTGCGTGCTCATCAACGCGGACAACGCCGACCAGTACACCCTGTTCGCGCTGGAAGGCTGAGACCGGACCGAGGGGGTCGAGCAACACCGGCTGCGACCCCCTCGGAACGTCTCCGGACGAGGAGGCAGCACGCATGGCGCTCGTGGCAGTGGTCGGATCCGCCAATCTCGACCTCGTCGTCCGGGTGCCCCATCACCCCGCCGCCGGCGAGACCGTCCTGGGCGGTGACCTGCGTCGTACTCCCGGGGGCAAGGGCGCCAATCAGGCCTGCGCGGCGGCGCGCGCCGGGGGAGCGGAGACCATCTTCGTCGGAGCTCTCGGCCACGATGATGCGGCTGACGTACTGCTCGCCTCCTTGGAGCGCGCGGGCGTGAACACCGCGCACGTTTTACGGGTGGCCGCGCCGACGGGGGTCGCCCTGATCACCGTGACACCTGCCGGCGAGAACACGATCGTCGTGGCTCCCGGTGCCAACAAGGCACTCGACCTGGGCCCGGACCAGGTCGACCGCATCCGATCCGCGAACGTCGTGCTCGCACAGCTTGAGGTCCCGCTCCACGCGATTACAGCGGCGGCGAGAGCACGCACCCGACCGGCACGGTTCGTCCTCAACGCGGCACCCGCCCGGGACATACCGGCGGTGCTCTGGAGCGAGATCGACGTCCTGGTCGTCAACGAGCATGAGGCGGCACAGCTCGCGGGATCCACGGCCGACCCTGACGTCCTCGCTGCCACGCTGCTCGAACGAGTCCCAGCCGTCGTCGTGACCCTCGGTCCGCGCGGCAGCCTCGTCGCGTGTCGGGATGCACCAATCGCGCACGTCCCTGCGCGACCTGTCGAGCCTGTCGATACCACAGGTGCCGGCGACACGTACTGCGGCGTGCTCGCGGCGGGCCTCGCCCGAGGCATGGACCTCGTCGAAGCCGCACACCAGGCGAGCGATGCAGCCGCCGAGGCCGTCACACGACCCGGTGCACAGGACGCCATGACCACCTAGTCCTCTAGGTCTGCCCGTACACCGAGGTGCGGACATCGAGCGCATGTCTGATCGGACATGCCGAGCCGAAGGAGTCTCATATGACGATGGACGAACAGCACACGCGCAGAACGCGCCTCGTGCGCGTGGTGAGCCACGTGAGCGCTCTCGCGGTGGGGGCAGGGCTCGGGCTCGTGGGGCCGGTAGGCACTGCCGCGGCCGTCTCCCCACTGCCTCCGACGATCGACCGCGAAACCCTGCCGCGCACCGTCATCACCACCGACGGCGAGCTCGACGACATGAACTCGTTCACCCGATTCCTCTACTACACCAACGAGATCGACGTCGACGGAATCGTGTACTCGTCCTCGGTTCACCACTGGAAGGGCGACGGCGTCCACACGCTGAGCGGTGCCCAGGACGCAGGCATCATCACGAGCTTCCGGGGCCAGACCGCCGGCACGCCGGAGCACTCCCGCGACGCTACGACATGGCGCTGGAACCCCGACCCGTGGATCGAGGACAAGATCTCCAAGTACGGGGAGATCCTCCCGAACCTGCGCCAGCACGACCCCAACTATCCGTCGGCCGAGGAACTCCTCGCGAAGGTCGCCGTCGGGAACGTCAACTTCGAGAACGACTTCAGCGCCGACACTCCCGGTTCCGACCTCATCAAGGAAGTCCTGCTCGACGACGACGAGCGGGACGTCTGGCTGCAGGCGTGGGGCGGTCAGAACACCATCGCGCGGGCTCTCAAGTCCATCGAAGAGGAGTACGAAGGCACCCCCGAGTGGCCGAGCATCCGGAACCGGGTGATCGACAAGGCCGTCATCGCGACGATCGGCAACCAGGACAACGCCTACGCCGACTACATCGGTCCCAGCTGGCCCGAGATCCGGGTCTTCAACTGGGGCTTCACCTTCACCGCGTGGGGCGGCTTCAAGGACAACACGCGGATCCCCCAGGAGATCAAGTCCTACTACAAGCACCCGTTCTTCACGGAGCACATCTGGGAACACGGCCCGCTGCTGGAGGACTTTCACCTGATCGGCGACGGTCGGTACCTGAACGGCGAGTCCGACGCGCCGGGCTGGCAGCCGGGTCTCGCCGGGGTGGTCTACGACCTCGAGACCTGGCGGATGTGGGACTTCCTCGGCCCCTACGAGAAGTACGACATGGTCTCCGAAGGTGACACTCCGGCCTTCCTCCCGCTCATCGACAACGGGTTGCGGTTCCTCGACGACCCCACTCTGGGGAGCTGGGGAGGACGCTTCGCGCCGAGTCCCTCGAACCCGACGCAGTTCTCCCCCCAGGGCGACTACAACCCCGTCACCGGGTCGGCGGAACCCGCCTACTCGCTGTACCGGTGGGTCCCGGACGCGCAGGACGACTTCGCCGCTCGTGCCGACTGGGGAGTCACCTCGTTCGACGAGGCGAATCATGCTCCGGTCGTCTCCCTCAGCGACGAAGACCTCACCGCCACGCCAGGCAGCACGGTCAAGGTGCGTTCGCTGGTCCGCGACCCCGACGGGGACGACGTGACCCGCGAGTGGTCCGTCTACACCGAAGCGAGCACGGTCGACTCGGAACCCGCGATCCGCTTGGCGGGTCAGGGGACGGCGCAGAACGCGTTCATCACCGTCCCGGCCGACGCCAACCCCGGTGAGCGGATCGTCCTGACCCTGATTGCCACCGACGACGGAACACACAGCCTCACCGGCTACGCCCAGGTCGTGATCACGATCGAGTAGCCGTCCGGCTCTCGCGGCGGGCGTCACCGTGCGGAACGGGCGCCCGCCGCGTACGCCCGGGGGTCGGGGCTCGCCGTGTCCCCCTCGAACACCGCGGGACGTGCTGGCCCGGGGCCTCGTGCGGTCCCGCACGACCACGTGCGGTCACAACGCTCACCACGAGTGGTCTCAGCGACGAGACCCGACAACTGGAGGTGCACGATGAAGTTCCACGCCAGGTTTCTCGCCCGACGCGCACAGTCCGCATCGCCGCCCCGGCGAAAGTTCGCCGCAGCGGCCGTGATCGCCGGCCTCGCCGTCGCCGGGGCGGGTGGTGTCCCCGCGGCAGGCGCCGAGATCGCATCCGCCGAAGTTCGTACCGACGCCGCCACGCCGACTTCCGCGTCCGCGCCACGCACGATCGTCACCACCGACCCGGAGCTCGACGACCTGAATTCGATGCTGCGCATGCTGCTGTACAGCAACGAGATCAACATCGTCGGACTCGTGTACTCCGCCAGCCAGCACCACTACAGCGGGGATCCGGAGCGCGGTATCCAGCCCAAGCGGTGGCCTGAGCCCGGCGCACGCCTCCACATCGACGAGGCCGTCGATGCGTACGCCGAGGCGTACCCCAACCTCGTCCAGCACGCGGACGGGTACCCAGAGCCGGAGCATCTGCGGTCGCTGATCCGGACCGGCAACATCGCCAACGTCGGCGACATGAGCGAGCCCACGCCGGGCTCCGATCTCATCAAGGACGTGCTGCTCGACGACGAACCGGGACAGGTCTTCCTGCAGGCGTGGGGCGGACCGAACACGATCGCCCGTGCCCTGAAGTCGATCGAGGAGGAGTACAAGGACACCCCCGAGTGGGAGACCGTGTACGACAAGGTCGTCACCAAGACGGTGTTCACCAGCTGGGGGCAGCAGGACACGACGTTCGCCACGTACATCAAGCCCACCTGGCCCGACATCGAGCACCGCGAGGTCGCGACCGGAACGTGGGGCTACGGCGCACGCGGCGTCGTCCTCCCGCAGGACCAGTTCTATCTGTCGGCCGAGTGGATGGAGCGCAACGTGTCCTCCGTGGGCCCGTTCGGCGCTTCCTACCGCGTCTGGGGCGACGGCAAGCAGATGGCGGCCGGGTTCGACAACGAGGACTACTTCGGCCTCTCCGGCTACACCGCCGCAGAGCTGCGGGCCATGGGCTATCTCGTCTGGACCCCGCCGCAGCCGAAGGGCTCGTGGATCTCCGAGGGCGACTCGTCGAACTTCGCGCTCCTCATCGACAACGGGCTGCGTAACTGGGAGCACCCGAGCTGGGGCGGTTGGGGTGGACGACAGATCCAGAACCCGACCGATCCCAAGCGCTGGAGCAACCGAGGAGCGCTGGACGCGGCACCCGACGGTTCGATGCCGCGCGACTACTCGACGACGCGCTTCTTCTCCGCCATCCAGGAGGACTTCGCGGCCCGCCTGCAGTGGACCGTCACCGAGAACTTCGAGGACGCGAACCACGCGCCCCTCCTCGACGTCCGTCAGGGCGTCGACATCGACGCCGACGCCGGCTCGACGGTGCCCCTTGCGGTCGCCGTCTCGGACCCCGACGGCGACGACGTCGAGCTCACCTCGTGGCAGTACCGCGAGGCGGGCACCTACCCGAGCGCCGTCGCGATCGAACGTCGCGGTAGTGGCGCGTTCACCGTCCGCGTGCCGGCGGACGCCGAGCCGGGGCAGACGATCCACGTCATCCTGCAGGCGACGGACGCGTACAACGTCACGGAATATCAGCGGGTGGTGATCACCGTCAACTGACCCAGGGCGGCCGGCGGGCCGGGTCTGAGCCTCGCCGCGCCGGGCGACGGCCACGACGCCGATGCGCCCGAGGGAGCGGATGCTCCCCGGGCGCATCGGCGCGATCAGGTCACGGACGGCCGAAGCGCGCCAGCAGCGTCTCGAAGTCGTCGATCGACAGCGAGCTCGCCATGCCCATCATCGGCACCTTGATGACCGGCATCTCCACGAGGAACGCCGCCATCGCCGGGTCGGGGCTGTCCGCCTCGAACAGCTCGGCGAACCCACCGAGCTTCTCGCGCAGCGCGGCCCACGCCTCGGGCTGGTCGCGCCACTCGCCGATGGTCGAGTAGCGGTGCAGGGGGCGCGGCAGGGCCGGTGCCGCGAGCTCGACCGTCGCCTTCAGCGGCAGGTCGCGCGACGACGCGCCGACCGCGACCTCGAGCGCGCCCGGCTCGACCACCCACGCGTGCGTGAGGGTGTCCCAGTGCGACAGGTCGCGCCGGGTGAGGGCGAGTTCGACCCGCTCCGACGCGCCGGGGGCCAGCGACACGCGGGCGAAGCCCCGCAGTTCGCGCGGCGCACGGGCCACCGTGGACGCCGGTCGGCCCACGTACAGCTGCGGCACGGCGACTCCCTCGCGCTCGCCCGTGTTCGTCACCGTGAGCGCGACGCGCACGACGACGTCGTCCGCGGCGGTCTGCTCGGTGACCTCGGCGACGTCGACGGCGAGGTCGGAGAATCCGAAGGTCGTGTACGTCAGACCGTGGCCGAACGGGTACGACACCTCGGCGCGCGTGGCGTCGAGGCCGCGGTAGCCGATGAAGATGCCCTCGCCGTAGCGCACGACGCCGTTCTCGCCCGGGAAGTTGAGCTGGGCCGGGACGTCCTCGAGCCGCACCGGGATCGACTCGGCCAGGCGGCCGGACGGCGCGGCGTCGCCCAGCAGCAGCGCGACGGTCGCGCTGCCCCCGGCCTGGCCGCCGAGCCAGGTCTCGAGGATCGCGTCAGCCTGGTCCTGCCACCCGGCGACCGTGATGGCGGAGCCGTTGGACAGCACGACGATGACGCGCTCGGCCGCCGCGGAGACTTCGCGCAGCAACGCGGTGTGGCTCGCCGGCAGGTCCATGTGCTCGCGGTCGTAGCCCTCGGACTCGTCGATCGCGGGCAGGCCGAGGAACACGACGGCCGTCTTGCCGGCCGCCGCCTCGACCGCCTCGGCGCGCAGCTCGTCGTCCGGGTGGTCCTGGCCCTGCTTGCCCTCCGCCTCCGGCAGGCGGTAGCCCGGCATGAACGGCACGTCGAGCCCGCGCTCGGCGAGGGCGTCGAGCGCGCTCACGAGCCGGGTCGGGTTGACCTGGGAGGAGCCGGCGCCCTGGTAGCGCGGCGTGCGCGCCATCTCGCCCACGACGACGACGTCGCCGAGCGCGTCGCCGGACAGCGGCAGGACGCCGCCTTCGTTCTTGAGCAGGACGGCGGCGCGGGTGGCGGCCTCCTGCGCGAGCGCGTGGTGGGCCTCGGCGTCGAACTCGCCGGGCGCGGCGAGCGCGGCCTGCGACCGCGCGACCACGGTGAGCACGCGCGTGACGGCGCGGTCGAGGTCGGCCTCGGAGAGGTGGCCCGAGCGGACCGCCTCGACGATGCGCGCGTCGTTGAGGCCGCCCGAGGACGGCATCTCGAGGTCGAGGCCCGCCTTCACGCCGGCGACGCGGTCGTCGACGGCGCCCCAGTCGGAGACGACGAGGCCTTCGAAGCCCCACTCGTCGCGCAGCACCTCGGTGAGGAGCCACGGGTGCTGCGACGCGTAGGTGCCGTTGACCTTGTTGTACGCGCACATGACGGTCCACGGCTGGGCGCGCGTGACGACCTTCTCGAACGCGGGCAGGTAGATCTCGCGCAGGGTGCGCTCGTCGACCTGCGCGTCGACGCGCATGCGGTCGGTCTCCTGGTTGTTGGCCGCGAAGTGCTTGAGCGAGGTGCCGACGCCCTTCGACTGGATTCCCTCGACCAGCGGTGCCGCGAGCTCGCCCGCGAGGAACGGGTCCTCCGCGAGGTACTCGAAGTTGCGGCCGCACAGCGGGCTGCGCTTCATGTTGACGCCCGGGCCGAGCAGCACGGCGACCTCGTTCGCGCGCGTCTCGGTGCCGAGCGCCTCGCCGACGCGCCAAATCAGTTCCGGGTCCCAGGTCGAGCCGAGGCCGGCGGCGGGCGGGAAGCACGTGGCGGGGACGGACTCGTTGAGCCCGACGTGGTCGGTGGCGCCCGCCTGCTTGCGCAGGCCGTGCGGGCCGTCGGTGACCATGACGGCCGGGATGCCGAGCCGCTCGACGGCCTGGGTGTGCCAGAAGTCCTGGCCCGAGCACAGCGACGCCTTCTCCTCGAGCGTCAGCTCGGCGACGAGGCGAGGGACGTCCTCGACGGTGAGTGCCGGCGTCGTGCCGGGTGCGGGCGTGGTGTCCGTGGTCATGTCAGCGCACCTTCTTGATCGGGAGGACGACCAGGGCGCCGACGAGTGCGATCACGCCGGCCCCCAGGAACAGCATCGGGTAGTTGTCGTTGTTCCCCGCGCCGAGGCCGAGGAGGATCGCGCCGAGCGCGCCGGCGACGGACTGCGGGGCCGCATTGGCGATGTTCATGACGCCGAGGTCCTTGGCGGAGTCGTCGGCGTTGGGCAGGACGTCGACGACCAGCGCCATGTCGACGGCGACGTACACGCCGAGAGCTGCTCCGAGCAGCGCCTCCAGCGCGTAGAACTGGCCGACGGTCGACACGTGCGTCAGCAGGTACGTGCCGACGGCGAAGACAGCCGTCGAGACGATGACGAACACCTTGCGGCGCCCCGTACGGTCCGAGAGCCAGCCGCCGACCTTGGCTGCGACGACGGTTGCGACGGTGTAGATGAGCACCCCCGTCGCGATGACGCTCGTCGCCTCGCCGACGTCGAGCCCGACCTGGTCCCGCAGGAAGAACAGCCGGAACACGATGAACAGGAACGTCGCGAGCATCACGCAGAACCGCGACCACCAGGCGAACGCGAAGTCGGGGTGCTGGAGCGGGTTGACCCAGAACGTGCGGACGAACGCGAGAAGCCCGTTCGGCTCGCGGCGGACCTGCACCTGCTGGTCTGGGAGCACCCAGCAGTAGACGAGCACGCAGATCGCCGCCACGACGGCGGACGGCACGAACAGCAGGAACATGTTCCCGGTGAACCAGCTCGCGACGTAGGTGGCACCCAGGACGCCGACGCTCTGCATGATGCCGACGTTGGCGGCGACGCCGCCGCGCTGGTCGCGCGGGACCTGGTCGGCGATCGTCGCGAGCATCGGCGCGAGGACGAAGTTGCCGCCGAGCTGGCCGAGCAGCCAGCCGACGAGCACGAGCGCCACGTTGGGCGCGGCCGCAATGGTCGCCATACCTGCGACGAAGACGAGCGACCCGGCGACCATCCAGGGACGGCGGCGGCCCCACCGCGACGTGGTCCGGTCGGAGATGCGACCGGCGACCGGGTTGGCGACGAGCGCCATGACGGCGGCCACGGAGGTGACCATGCCCAGTGCGGCGACGTCCTCGCCCTGAGGCACGATCGACTGGATCTTGACCGCGAGGCTCACAGTCGCGGGGCCCATGAGGGCGATGAAGAGGGCCAGCTGCGCGACCGCCATCATCACGACGACGCGGCGCGGGGCCTTCTCCGTCGGGAGGACGTCCTCCGGGTACGGCAGCGCGGCCACCGCGGCTGGGGTCGGCGGGACGGTCTGGGCCATTGTGACTTCTGCGTCAGTAAGGGGTGCCGGCCCGCTGCTGCGCGGGCCGCTTCTCTGTGTCGGGCGTCACCGTAGCATGGGGATTTACCGACTGGACAGTTAAATGAACGCGACGGCGATGAACTCTCTGGATAGGCTGCTGTCGTGACACAGGTGGCGGCCCGACGGCCCGGACGTCCTCGCGCCGGCAGCGAGGACAAGCGCGAGCGGATCCTCCAGGAGGCCTTCGCGCTGTTCGCCGAGCGAGGCTACGCGGCGACGTCGCTCCGCGACATCGCCGAGGCCGCCGAGATCTCGAAGGCCGGGGTGCTGCACCACTTCGGGTCCAAGGAGGCGATCTACTCCGAGGTCCTCGACCGCCGAGACCAGCGGGACTTCGTCGGCATGGAGGCTTTCGACGGCGACACCTGGGCGTTCCTCGAGCGATGGGTCGAGCTCGTCGAGCACAACAGCGGCCAGCCCGCCATGGTCCGCCTGTACAGCGCGATGGCCGTGGACGGCGTCGACGCCGATCACCCGGCGCACCAGTGGCTCCACCAGCACTTCGTTCGGGCCGTGCAGGAGACGGCCGCGGTATTCGAGCGCGGCAAGGGGCTCGGCGTCGTCCACTCCGACGCGCCGTCGCGCGAGCTCGCGCGCACGATCGTCGCGCTGTCCGACGGCATCCAGCTGCAGTGGCTGTGCGCGCGGGCCGACGAGGAGGCCGAGGGCGGCGAGCCCGGGGCGGCGCCGCTCCACGCCGGGGTGCCGGTCGACATGGCCGCGCACATGCGGCTCGTCGTCGACCTCATCCGGTCCCGCTGGGGCACGACGCCAGCGACGGCGTAGCGCCGCGGCCACAGATCGGGTCTGTCCGATCAACGGTGGGCGGGGCTCGGCATCCTTCAGTTGCTCGAGGGGTTGATGCGCCCCTCGAAGGTGATCGCGAACGCGTTCAGCGCGGCCTTCCACCTGATGACCTATCGTGCCCGACCGCGGCCGGTGGGGTCCAGGGAGCGGGTGACGAGGTAGAGGCACTTCAGTGCCGCGGCGTCGTTCGGGAAGTGGCCTCGGGCGCGCACCGCTCGCCGGTAGCGGGCGTTGAGGGACTCGATCGCGTTCGTGGTGCAGATGATCTTGCGGATCTCAACGTCGTAGTCCAGGAAGCCGATGAACTCCCCCCACGCGTTGCGCCACAGCCTGACCGCGGCCGGGTACTTGCCCGCCCATTTCGCGGCGAACTCGTCCATCCGCATCTCGGCCTGCTCGGCGTTCACGGCCGTGTAGATCGGCTTCAGGTCGCGGGCCATCGCGTCCCAGTCCTGGCGGGCCGCGTACCGGAAGGTGTTACGGATCAGATGGATCACGCACGTCTGGACCTGCGCCAGCTCCCACGTGGTGGTGATCGCCTCCGGAAGGCCCCTGAGCCCGTCGCAGACCGCGATGCACACGTCGGCCACGCCCCGGTTCTTGATCTCGGTCAGCACGTTCAGCCAGAACTTCGCGCCCTCGCCGCCGTCGCCGGCCCAGATCCCCAGGATGTCGCGCTCCCCGCGGGTGGTGACCCCGATGACGACGTAGAACGGCTTGTTCGTGACCTGCCCGTCGCGGACCTTGACGACCAGAGCGTCGATGAAGATCACGGGGTAGACCTCGTCCAGCGGCCGGGTCTGCCACTCGGCCATCTCGGCCACGACCCTTGTCCGTGATCCGGCTGACCGTGTCCTTGGAGACGCTCGCGCCGTAGACCTCGGCGAAGTGCGCGCTGATCTCCCCGGTCGTCAGCCCCCGCGCGGTCAGCGACAGCACCAGCTCGTCGACACCGGTCAGACGCCGCTGACGTTTGCGCACGATCGCCGGCTCGAAGCTGCCGTCCCGGTCGCGAGGCACGTCGATCTGCACCGGGCCGATCTCGGTCAGCACCGTCTTGGGCCGGGTTCCGTCGCGCTCGTTCGTCCCCGTCATGGCCTCCCGCTCGCCCGGCGGGTAACCCAGGTGCTCGGTCAGTTCCTCCTCCAGCGCCGTCTCCAACACCTGCTTCGTCAGCCCGGTCAGCAGACCGTCCGGCCCGACCAGGTCGATCCCCGCCGCCTTCGCCTGAGCGACCAACTGCTGTGCCAGCGCCTGCTTCTCGTCATCGTCGAGCGTCACGGGCTCGACGATCTCGGTCACTCTGCCTGCTTCCCGCCAGACACCACGTCCAGCGTGTCAGGCCGAGACCCACCCACCGTTAATCAGACAGACCCCACGTCATAGACCCCCGACCTGCCTGGCAGGTCGGGGGTCTTGCCGTTGCGGGAGGGACGAGGGCCGTGCTCGGGGGACCCGGAACGCGACACGACTCCTCGGCGCTCCAGCCAGCGAAGTCACGCCTCGAAGCGGTACCCGGCTCCGGGGTGCGTGAGGATGTGGCGCGGGTGGGCGGGGTCCGCCTCGAGCTTGCGTCGCAGCTGGGCGGTGTACACGCGCAGGTAGTTGGTCTCGCTCGAGTAGGCAGGTCCCCACACCTCGTGCAGGAGCTGCTGGCGGCCCACGAGGCGGCCGCGGTGGCGCACGAGGACCTCGAGCAGCGCCCACTCGGTGGGCGTGAGCCGGACGTCCTGCCCCGCGCGGGAGACGACGCGCCGCGCCAGGTCGATGCGCAGGTCGCCGGCCTCGACCACCGGCTCGGCGTCCTCGGCGGGTTGCGCCCGGCGCACCGCGGCGCGCAGCCGCGCCAGGAGCTCGTTCATCGCGAACGGCTTCGTCACGTAGTCGTCGGCCCCGGCGTCGAGCGCGGCGACCTTGTCGTCGCCGAGCTGGCGCGCCGACAGCACGACGATCGGCACGCGGCTCCAGCCCCTCACGCCGGTGATGACGTCGAGCCCGGCCAGGTCGGGAAGACCGAGGTCGAGCAGGACGACGTCGGGGTGGGCGGTCGCGGCCGCGCTCAGGGCGTCCGCCCCGGTCGCCGCCGTCGTCACCTGCCAGCCGTGGGCGCGCAGGTTGATGGCGAGCGCGCGGGTCAGGCCCGCGTCGTCGTCGACCACGAGCACGTGGTTGCCCGACGCCGGTGCCCGTCCGTCCTGCCGCTCGCTCACAGGTCGATCCCATCACGGCCGTCCGCGGCGCGCGGCGCCTCGGTGGCGGCGGCCCGGGGGACGCTCAGCGCCATCGTCAGGCCGCCGCCCGGCGTGTCACGCGCGACCAGCTCCGCACCGATGGCGCGGGACAGGCCCGCCGCGACGGCGAGGCCGAGTCCGAGCCCGTCGGCCCCGGTGTCGTCGAGGCGCTGGAAGGGCTCGAACATCGTCTGCCGGCGCGCACGCGGCACGCCAGGACCGGTGTCGACGACGCGGAGCTCGACGCGGTCGGCGCTCGCGGACGCGGTGACGAGAGCCGGCGCTCCGTCGGGGGCGTGGCGCACCGCGTTGGACACCAGGTTGGCGACGACACGTTCGAGCAGGCCGGCGTCGGTGTGCACGAGCGGGAGGTCCTCGGGCACGTCGAGCGCGATCGCGTCGAGCCAGGGCTCGACGGCGAGGGGCACGACCTCCTCGAGGCTGGTCGGGCGCAGCACGGGGTGCACGGCTCCCGTCTGCAGGCGGGAGATGTCGAGCAGGTTGCCGATGAGACGTTCGAGGCGGGTGGTGGACTCGGCGATGGTGCCGACGAGGGCCTCGCGGTCGTCGGGGTGCAGGTCGACGTCGTGCGCGGCGAGACCGTCCACGGCCGCCCGGGTCGCGGCCAGCGGGGTGCGCAGGTCGTGGGACACGGCGGCGAGGAGCGCGGTCCGGGTCGCCTCGGCGAGCTCGAGCGCGTGCGCCTGCTCGGCGCGCTCGCGCAGGCGGCGGTGCTCGAGCACGATCCCGGCCTGTGCGCCGAACGCCTCGACGGCCTGCCGGTCGGCGGCCGACAGCGGCCGACCGCGCAGCAGCAGGCGGCGCAGCGGGTCGATGCGCACCTCGGTCTCGGCGTCGACTCCGGCCCGGCGCGCGCCCCCGCCGGCGGGCGGTTCCTGGGGACCGTCGGCGGCCGCGACGGCGTGCCAGGGCGCGCCTTCGTCGTCGCGTTCCTCGAGGCGCGCGTGCGCGACGGGGAAGGTCTCCGCGACCCGCTCCACGACGGCCTGCGCGGTGTCCTCGCCCGAGAGCACCGACCGCGCGAGCGCGGCGAGGGCCGAGGCCTCGGCGCGGGCGCGGGCGGCCTGGGCGGTGCGGCGCGCGGCGAGGTCGACGACGGACGCGACGGCGACCGCGACGACGACGAACACGGCGAGGGCGAGCGCGTTCTCGGGCTCCGACACGTGCAGGCGACCCACCGGCTGGGTGAAGAACCAGTTGAGGCACAGGTTGGACACGACGGCGGTCGCGACCGCGGGCCACAGACCGCCGACCAGCGCCACGGCGACCACTCCCGCGAGGAAGAGCATGACCTCCTGGGCCAGGGCGACGCGGTCGCTGTCGACGACCGAGAACCCGGCCGTGAGCGCGACCGGCAGCAGCAGCGCCAGCACCCATCCGAGGGCCAGGCGTGCGGGGGCCAGGAGCGTGGGCCGGGTGCGCCGTCGTGCGCTCATGGGATCAGTGTGGTGCACCGAGCGTCGTGGCAGGAGCGCCCGCCGGGCGTGCGCGGGGCGCGACGGCGCCCTTTGACGGAACCTTGACGGCCACGCCCGGACCTCTGACAGGACCTTGACGGCCTGCCCGGCCCGCCGGTGCCGCGCGAGGACAAGACTGGTACATCGTGCGTTTCCCTCGCCCGCAGCCCGACGTCGTCCGCCACGACGGGCGCCCGACCCCCCGGGCGTCGGGCCCCTCCCCGGCCAGCCTTCGACGTCGGCCCGCCCAGCTGGTCACCCTGGGCTTCGTCGGCGCGATCGCCGTCGGCACCCTCCTTCTCTCCCTGCCCGTCGCGTCGACGGGCCGGCGGGCGACGTTCGTGGAGGCCCTCTTCACCACGACGTCCGCGGTCTGCGTCACGGGCCTCGTGGTCGTGGACACCGAGACGTTCTGGACGCCGTTCGGGCAGGTCGTCATCCTCGCCCTGATCCAGGTGGGCGGGTTCGGGGTCATGACCGTCGCGTCGCTGCTGGGCGTGCTCCTGACGCGCCGGCTCGGCCTGAGCACGCGCCTCGTCGCGGCCGAGTCCACGCACACCGTGGGTCTGGGCGACGTGCGGCGCGTCCTGCTCGGGGCGCTGCGCCTCACGGTCGTCGCCGAGGCGCTCGTCGCGTCGGTGGTCGCCGCCCGCCTCATGGTGTCCTACGACGAGAGCCCGGCTCACGCGGCGTGGTCCGGGGCGTTCCACGCGGTCTCGGCGTTCAACAACGCCGGGTTCTCGCTGTACTCGGACTCGCTCGTCCGGTTCGTGGCCGACCCGTGGGTCTGCCTTCCGATCTGCGCCGCCGTGATCGTCGGAGGGCTGGGCTTCCCGGTCCTGCTGGAGCTGTGGCGGCTGCACCGGTCGGGCGACGGTCACCTCCTGCGGCCCCGGTGGTGGAGCATCCACTCCCGGATCACGGTGGGCACGACGGCGGTGCTGCTGACCGTCGGCACGCTCGTCTTCCTGCTCGCCGAGTGGGGCAACCCACGGACGTTCGGACCCCTCGACGTGCCCGGCAAGCTCCTGGCCGCGTTCACCCAGGCCGTCATGCCGCGCACCGCCGGGTTCAACTCGGTGCCGACGAGCGAGCTCAACAACGGCACGTGGTTCTTCACGGACATCCTCATGTTCATCGGTGCCGGATCCGCCGGCACCGGGGGAGGCATCAAGGTCGGCACGTTCGCCGCGCTCGCGTTCGTCATCTGGTCCGAGCTGCGCGGCGACCCCGACGTCGAGGTGTTCGACCGGCGGCTCGCCGTGACGACCCAGCGACAGGCGCTCACCGTCGCGCTCCTCGGCGTGGCCGCCGTGGTCGTGCCGACCTTCGTCATGACGGTGACCACGACGACGTTCGCCCTCGACGCGATCCTCTTCGAGGTCGTCTCGGCGTTCTCCACCACCGGGCTGTCGACCGGGATCACGGCGTCGCTGCCGGCGTGGGACCAGCTCATCCTCGTGGTGCTGATGTTCGTCGGCCGGCTCGGCCCGATCACGCTCGGGACGTCCCTGGCCCTGCGCGAGCGACGACGGCTCTACCGCAGGCCCGAGTCGGCGATGATCATCGGCTAACCGCTCCGTCGACAGGTCCGGCTCTCTCAGGGACGAGACGGCGGCTCGCCGTCGGGAGGGTGGAGCTGCGGACGGCGTCGGGCTACGCGCGACCGCCCATGCCGGCGTCGCGTGCGCGGGCGACCAGCTCGGCTCGGCTGGCGGCGCCGGTCTTGGCCAGCAGGTCGCTGACCCGGTTCTGCACCGTCTTGACCGACAGGTGCAGACGGCCCGCGATGGCATGGTTCCCCAGCCCCTGAGCGACGAGCTCGAGCACCTCGGCCTCGCGCACCGTCAGTGAGGCAAGGCCCGGCGGTGGCGCCGTCGTGCCAGCTCCTCCGCGCGCGTCGGCCGCGGCCCGCAGCACGCGTGCACCCACGTCCCCGTTCAGGACTGTGTCTCCTTCGGCGACGGCGTGCACGGCGCGGACGATCGACCCGGGCGCCGCGCCCTTGAGCACGTAACCGCGCGCCCCGGCGGCCAGGGCGCGCCGGACCGACGTGTCGTCGTCGTGCATCGTGAGGACGAGGACGGCGACGTCGCTGCGGTTCGCCAGCAGGGCACGGGCGGCCGCGGCCCCGTCGAGGCCGGGCATGTCGAGATCGGCGACCACCACGTCGACGGCGGTACGGCCGGCCACCTCGAGCAGCTGGGCGCCGTCCGCGGCGGTCCCCACGACCTCGATGCCGGGGGCGGTGTCGAGCAGCAGGCGCAAGCCGTCGAGGAACACCGGGTGGTCGTCGGCGATCACGACGCGGACGGTCACGACGTCACCGCCCTGACACCCGCCGGCGAACCGTGCCGCGCGGGGATCTCGGCCCGCACGCGCACGCCACCGGTCGCCGGCTCGCTCAGCTCCAACCGGCCGCCGAGCGCCTCGACGCGCTCGGCCATCGCCCGCCGGCCGACGCCGGGCGGCTGCCCGCGCAGTCCGACGCCGTCGTCGACGACCTCGAGCGAGACGCCCGTGCCGAGCGGGCGCAGGCTCACCGTGCACCGGGACGCCCGCGCGTGCCGCGCGACGTTGCGCACGGCCTCGCCCACGATCCGGTAAAGGGCGATCTCGACCGCCGCGTCCAACGGCGGAAGCGGGGCGGGCGCGTCGAGCGTCACCTCGAGCCCGGGACCGGAGGACCGTTCGACGAGCTCGACGAGCGCGGTGCGCAGGTCGGTCTCCGCGAGCGCGGAGGGCCCCAGCTCGTCGACGAGCCGCCGAACCTCGACGACGGCGGCTTCCGCCGATTCACCGACCGAGGCGAGGACCCGGTCGATCTCACCGGGCGGCGTCTGGGTTCCCAGCAGCTGGCGTGCGGCCTCGACGCGCATCGAGATCGAACCGAGCAAGGGGCCGAGCGAGTCGTGCAGGTCCCGCTGCAACCTGGCGCGCTCCTCCTCGCGCACCCTGCGCAGGCGGTCGAACCGCCGCGGTAGGTCCAGGTCCCACAGTCCGCGCCGGACGACGGCGTGCGCCACTGTCGCCGGGAGCACGAGCCAGGCCAGCCCTTCCAGCACCGCGCCGACGCCCGACAGCGGCGCGAGCGGCGTGGCGACCGCGAGCAGCGCGAGCGCCAGCACGACGTGGCGCAGCCGCGCACGCTCGCCGCTCGGCGCCTGCCGCCACCGGAGCACGAGGGCTGCCGTCCCGCCGAGCAGCAGCAGCGGTTGGATCGTGAAGACCACGCCGAGAGCGACGTCGAGCGGTCCGGCGAGCGCGACCAGCCCGACAGGGTTCGTGCGCGGTGCGAGCTGGGTGGCCGCGAGGGGTCCGGGCACGAGCGCCGTGGTCACGACGCCGGCCGCACCCCAGACGAAGGCGGCCGCCTCGACGCCGCGCCAGCGCCCGGACGGCAGTGTGCCGTCCGGGAAGCGGAGCAGGAGCACGACCGCCAGGACCTGCATCGGCAGCCAGGCCCAGTTCGTGAGCCATCCCAGCGGCGTTGCCGTGCCGTGCCCCTCCTGGTGGGCGAGCACCGCCAGGACGAGGACCAGTCGTCCGCCGACGCCGGCCAACCCGGTGCCGATCAGGAGCCACGCCATCGGGCCACCGGGCTTGAGGGTCGCCAGCAGAGCACCGGTGGCCGCCAGCACGACCATGCCGAGCACGAACGGTGCCGTGGCCACCGACGCGGCGCCGGCCGCGTGGCCGAGCTCCGGGATGCGGGCCGCGGCAGAGAGCACCACGACCGCGCCGGAGGCGGTCGCCGCCGCCGCGGCGACCGCCGCCGACGGGACGATCCTGGTGGTCACCACCGCCATGGGCGTAACGGTAGTGTCGGCTCGGGCGCCCGGGCGGGGTGGCCGACGGATTTCACCTGTTCCGCTCACCGCCTGCGCAGCGCGGCGAGCGCCGCCCACACGAGCCCCGAGCCGACGAGCACGTTGGAGAGCGGCCCGACCGCGGGGATCGCGACCGCACCGACCACCAGCAGCACGACGGCGGCGCGCGGGAAGACGCGACGTCGCCACGCCGCCACGCCGAAGGCCACGGTCGCCACCATGGCGAGGACACCGGCCCCGAGCGTGGGCACGAGCAGGACGGCGTCCGGCGGAGTGTCGAGCAGCTCGGGGGCGTGCGTCACCAGGAACGGGTTGACGAAGGCCAGCACGAAGCGGGCGCACGCATCGAGGGCCGCCGCGGCCCCCGCCAGCACGAGGACGGGCGCGGGCAGCGTCCGTCCGGCGGTGCCGCGCACGTCCGCGAGCCGAGGATAGATCTGGCTGAGGGCGACCAGGGCGACCGTCCAGACGACGTAGTGCACGAGATGAGCGCCGGTCCCGGCGATCTCGGAGTACGGCCGCGGGTCGAACATCATCCGAGGCCCGAGGGTGAGGCCGTTCACGGCGAGCAGACCGCCGGCCCCGGCGAGCGCGACGAGGGCTCGGCGGGCGCTGGTGGCGGCGTGACGGGCGGGCGCGGGAGGCGTGGCCGTCGACGTGGGTGCGGGCGTTGAGGGGCTGGACATCACGTACCTCCTCGATCGGGATGCGGGCACGCTCCACGCTGCAGCTCCCGGCTTCCCGTGCACAGGAGCACTCGTTCCCGGGCCTTCCCGGGAATCACCTCCGGCCGCCGGGACGTCGACCCGAGGCCGCCACCACGGGCCGATGATCAGCGGCCGGTGCTGGTCACGCGCGCGTCGCGACCTGGTGCAGGCCGAGGACGGACAGGTGCTCTTGTACAGGGCCAGGCGCTGCGGGTCGGGTACGGTGCTGGATGCGAGCGAGTGCTCGGGAAAATCAGAATACGAGTAATCACTCGTGTTGTCGACGAGGAAGAGGTGGATGCAGAGATGGCCGACGACGGGGCGGACCGACGGGCGCCCAAGCGCCAGGCGCGCGGCGAGCGGCGCATCGCCCAGATCATCGACGCGGCCGCGGAGCTGTTCGCCGAGAACGGGTACGAGTCGGTGACGACGAACGCGATCGCGGCGAGGGCCGGGATCTCGCCGGGCTCCCTCTACCAGTTCTTCGCGAACAAGGACGCCATCGTGCGCGCCCTGACCGAGCGATACGTCAGCGAGCTGTCGTCCGCGCACACCGCGGCGCTCGAGGGCGACGACCTCGCCGCCCTTCCCCTGGACGCGCTCGTCGACACGGTCCTCACCCCGCTCGTCGAGTTCAACCGCAGCCATCGGGCGTTCAAGGCGCTGTTCGCCCGCACGGGCATGCCCCAGACGTTGGAGCAGGCCACCGCGCCGTTGCACCAGGGCATGCTCGACCGGATCACCGCCCTGCTCGTAGTCCGGTCGCCCGGGACGCCGGAGCAGGACGTGCGCCGGGTCGCCCTCGTCACCGTCCAGGTCGTGAAGGCGCTCATGCCGCTGGCCGCCGGCACCGAGCACGAGGACCGCGCCTGGTACGACGCCCAGCTGCGCCTCGTGCTGGTCTCCTACCTGGCCGGGGCGCTCGGCGCACCGGGCGACCGCGCGGGCGCGCGCTGACGGTCCCGGCCGTCTCCGCGTGGCGTTCGCGGGGAGATCAGGCCCCGGTCGGTGCGCCGTCCAGGGCCGGGCCGGCGCCGGCGAGAGCACGCTCGACGAGCGCACGCGAGGCCTCCCACAGCAGCCGTGCCTCGTCCGCGCTGTGCGACAGCGGTGACGACTCCGCGAGCGTGCGTCCGGCGACGTACGCCCCGGTGACGCCCTCGAAGCGGCGGGAGTCCACCATGTCGGCCAGCGTCGCCGACGACCGCCGTGCCGTCCCGGCGCCGGGGACGAGCGCGGCCACGGCCGGGGCGAGGAGCCGGTAGGCGGCACGGGCCGCGGGCGCGTAGTCGCGCGCGAGGGCCGTGCCCGGCATGAGCCCGGGGTCGAAGGCGTTCGCGGCGATCCGCCGGCCGGCGGATCGCCGTGCGAGCTCACGGACGAAGAGAAGGTTCGCGAGCTTGGACGTGGCGTACCGCACGCGGCCGGCGGTGGCGGACGCGTCGGCCCGCCGCGGGTCGGCGAGCTCGACGGGATCGCGCCAGCGCGGCCCGGGGAAGCCCAGCGCCCGCTCAGGTCCCCAGTGGGTGCCGCTGCTGACCACCACGACGCGCGCAGCCGGGCCGAGGTGGTCGAGCAGCGAGGTGACGAGGTGGTGGTGGCCGAGGTGGTTCGTCGCGAACGTCAGCTCGTAACCGTCCGCGGAGGTCCGGACGCCGTCGACGACCTGGACCGCGCCGTTGGCCACGATCGCGCGCAACGGGGGCCGCGGGGCGCCGCCGTCGCGGAGCAGCTCGACCGCGCGGCTGACCGACCGCAGCGCGGCCAGGTCGATGTGCATCGCCTCGACCCGGGCGCCGGGGACCCGGCGTCGGACGTCCTCGGCGGCTGCCGCCCCGCGGGCGGCGTCGCGGTGCCCCATGACGACGTGCCAGCCGCGCTGGGCGAGGCGTCGTGCGGTGTGCAGGCCGAGCCCGGACGTCGCTCCGGTGATGACCACGGTCGAGTCAGGCATGGGTGATGACCTCGTCTCGGTGAGAAGTTCCCGCGACGGTGGCGCGGGCGGGCCTGTCGTCTCCTTCACGGAGGCCGATGCGTGCGTGCAGCCGCCGCAGCGGGCCGGGCGCCCACCAGTTGAGCGGGCCCGCGAGGCGCATGGTCGCGGGCAGGAGGACGCCGCGGATGACGGTGGCGTCGACGAGGACCGCGAGCGCCATCCCGATCCCGAGCTGCTGGAGGAACGTCACGTCGCTCGTGGCGTACACCGCGAAGGACGTCGCGAGGATCAGCGCGGCCGCGGTGACCAGCGGCGCCGAGCGTGCGATGCCGCGCGGCACCGAGCCGACGACGTCGCCCGTGCGGTCGTAGTCGGCCTTGATCCGGGCGAGGAGGAAGACCTCGTAGTCCATCGACAGCCCGTAGGCGATGCAGAACATCAGCAGCGGGATGCTCGGCTCGATCGTCCCTGTCGCCGTGAACCCGAGGACGCCCGCGAGCCCGCCGTCCTGGAAGCCCCACACCAGGACGCCGAACATCACCGTCAACGAGAGCAGGTTCAGCGCGGACGCCTTCAGCGGGGCCACCACCGAGCCGGTCATGAGGAACAGGACCAGGAAGGTGACGAGGACGATGAGGGCTCCGACCAGCGGCAGGCGTTCGACGACCCCGTCACGGTAGTCGGCCAGCTCCGCGGGGTAGCCGCCCACGAGCACGTCGCCGGCGGGGGAGGGCAGCGCCCTGACGTCCTCGACGAGGCCGGTGGGGTCCGCCGCGAGCCGCTGCCCGGTCGGCAGGACGGCGAACCAGGTCCCCGTGCCGCCGTCGTCGGCGGCGTACCGGTCCGGGCCGCCCGGCCCGGCTTCGGCGACCCGCGCGCCGTCGACGAAGGCGCCGGCGGCCGAGTCGACCCGTTCGACACCCTCGACCGCGGACAGGCGCGCGGCGTGCTCGGCGACGGCCGGGTCGCTGGGCTCCAGCGCAGGGGCCACGACGTGGACGACGTCGGCGTCCTCGGTGGTGAACTCCTCCCGGACGGTGTCGTACATCGCTCGCACGGGCTGGCTCGCCGGGAGCACGCGGTCGTCGGGCGCTCCGAACGTCACGCCCAGGGCGGGCGCTCCGAGAAGCACCAGGAGGAGCAGTGCGGCACCACCCGACGCGACGGGGCGGCGCATGACGCCGGTGGCGACGCGGAACCAGAACCCGCCGTCGACGGGCGGAGCGGCGTGCCGCCGGGCGGCACGGTGCCCCAGCAGCCGCAGTCCCGCAGGCAGGACGACGACCGCGCCCGCGACGGCGGTGAGCACCACCGCGATGCCGGCGTAGGCGAACGAGGAGAGGAACGGGAACGGGAAGACGAACAGCACGGCGAGGGACGCGGCGACCGTCGCGCCGCTGAAGGCGACGGTGCGGCCGGCCTGGCTCACCGCCCGGCGGACGGCCGCGCCGACCGCCATGCCTGCGGCGAGCTCCTCCCGGTACCGGTACGTCACGAAGAGGCAGTAGTCGACGCCGAGACCGATGCCCATCACCAGGGCGATGTTGGCCGCGAACGTCGAGATCTCCGTGAACGAGGCGACGACGCGCAGGATGCCCAGCGTGCCGATCACCGAGAACACGGCGACCGCCAGGGTGAGGAGCGCGGGTGCGAGCCGGCGGTAGACCACCCACAGCAGGACGCCGACGAGGGGAACGATGACGAGCTCGGCGCGCAGGAAGTCGGTCCGTGCCTGCTCGGCCACGACGCGGAAGACCTCGTCGCCGCCACCCAGCCGGACGTCGACCGGGCCGCCGTCGGCGGGCGCCACGACGTCCTGCTCCAGGTCCGGGAGCACGTCGGACCGGACGTGGTCGGCGTCGCCGGGCACCCAGGCGAGCACCATGCCGTGCCGGCGGTCCTCGCTGGCCAACGTCGCGGGCGCCCCGGCGCTCCAGTACGACCACACGTCGCCGACGCCGGGGTGCCGGGAGAGCTCCTCGGTCAGCGCGGCACCCGCGGCGTCGACGTCCGCGTCGTCGACGGTGCCGTCCGTGGCCGTGACCAGCAGCGCGACGTTGGGACTCCCGGTGCCGAAGCGCTCCGCGAGCTCGGCACGTGCCGCGATCGACTGCGAGCCGGGGGCCTCGTAACGGTTGAGCGACAGGGCGTCGACGGCTCCTGCCGCCAGCGCACCCAGGACCACCGTGACGACGCCCGCCACGACGAGGACCACCACGGGAACACGAGTGACAAGACGCCCGATCACAGGCCGCCCCTTCCACGAGCCGCCGACTGAACACGAGCGACAAGTCGTGTTCTTTCCACGCTGGGACTGTACGAGCAATCGCTCGTGTTTGTCCAGGCCTCGGCCAGACGTCGTCCCGGGGGGTTCTGCCGGGACCTGCCTGCGCCCGCAGGTCCGGACGTAGCGTGGGCGCATGGACGATCGTGCGGAGGTCCGCGAGTTCCTCATGACGCGCCGTGCGCGGGTCACGCCGCAGGACGCGGGCGTCGAGACGTACGGGGAGCGCCGACGGGTGCCGGGGCTGCGGCGCGAGGAGGTCGCCCGGCTCGCGGGCGTGAGCGTCGAGTACTTCACGCGGCTGGAGCGGGGGAACCTGCGCGGGGTCTCGGACACCGTGCTCGACGCGATCGCGGGCGCGCTGATGCTCGACGGCGCCGAGCGGGAGCACCTGTTCGACCTCGCCCGCGCGGCGAACGCCACGGCCACCCGCCCTGCCCGGGCGCCCCGCGAGACGCCGGTGCGGCCGGAGCTCCAGTACCTGCTCGACGCCGTCACGGCCGCGCCCGCGTTCATCGTGAACAACCGGATGGACTGGTCGGCGCGAACCCGCTGGCGCTCGCGATGTACTCCGTGATGTTCCGGGGGGACGACGGGCCCGTGAACTTCTCGCGGCACATCTTCCTCGATCCCGGGGCGCGCGAGTTCTACCCCGACTGGGACCGCGCCGCGTGGACCAACGTCGCCATCCTGCGCCGGGAGGCGGGCCGCACCCCGCGCGACAAGCGCCTGACGGCGCTCGTCGGCGAGCTCTCCATGCGCAGCGAGGAGTTCCGCACGCTGTGGGCTGCCCACGACGTGCGCAAGCACTACGCGGGCGCGAAGAGCTTCCAGCACCCCGTCGTGGGACGGCTGGAGCTGAACTTCCAGTCCCTCGAGCTCGACGACGACCCCGGCCTCACCATGACGGTCTACACCGCGACGCCGGGCTCGCCGTCGGCGGACGCGCTGCGCCTGCTCGCCTCGTGGGCGGCCACGGAGGAGGCGCCGCGCATCCCCGGCGCGGCGACGTCCCCCCGCGCCGACGCCTGAGTCTCGACGCGCGGATCAGTCGGGCTCGACCACGCCGGCGTGGAACCCACCTTCGCCGAAGGTGGCCTCGACTGCCCCGGACTCGGGCAGGTCGACGAGGTCGCACCCCCTGGCCCCGCGACCCGTCTCGGACGAGTCAGGAATGCGGCACAGGAGGTGCGGTCCGGACCGCGGAATCCGGAAGTGCCCACGGTCGTCGACCGGCACCACGGCCGCATCGAGGTCGGCGACGTCGCCGGCGTCGAGGACGAAGCGGGTGTACGCGAGGTCGTGCTCGCGCTCGGGTGCCTCGGTGCCGACCGCCTGCCACAGGACGCGTAGGGACGCCTCGGGCACGGCGAGCATCGCACCGCCGCTGTCCGCGCTGGGCGGCAGCCCGGTGTCGTCGAGCAGGATCATGCGCCCGGTGACGCCGGGGCCCTCGGGCTGCGCGGGCTCGAGTGAGCCGGCGCATCCGCCCAGAACAGCTCCGCCGACGACGACCAGCGCCCAGCACACCCCTGGCGACGCAGGGTTGCGAGCCGGGTCGGCGCTCACGATCGGCGGGTCCACTCGAGCAGCCGGTCCACGGGCCAGGTGGTGACGATCCGCTCGGCGGGCACGCCGAGGCGCTCGGCCCGCTCGGCGCCGTGGTCGATGAAGCCGAGCTGTCCCGGCGCGTGGGCGTCGCTGTCGATCGCGAACAGGCAGCCGGCGTCGAGCGCGACGCGGACGAGGTCGTCGGGCGGGTCCTGGCGCTCGGGGCGCGAGTTGATCTCCACGGCGACGCCGTGCTCGGCGCAGGCCGCGAACACGCGCTCGGCGTCGAGCTGCGACGGTGGCCGCAGGCCGCGGGAGCCCTCGACGAGCCGCCCGGTGACGTGCCCGAGGACGTCGACGTGCGGGTTGGCGACCGCGGCCAGCATGCGCCGCGTCATCCGCCCGGCGTCCGCCCGCAGGTCCGAGTGGACGCTGGCCACGACGACGTCGAGCCGGTCGAGCAGCTCGTCGGTCTGGTCGAGGCCGCCGTCCTCGAGGATGTCGACCTCGATGCCCGTGAGCAGCCGGGTGTCGCGGCCGGCGAACGTGGCGACGACGTCGAGCTGCTCGACCAGGCGCTCGGCGCTCAGCCCGCGGGCCACCGTCAGGCGCGGGGAGTGGTCGGTCAGGGCGACGTACTCGTGGCCGAGGTGCTCGGCGGCCGCGAGCATCGTCGCGATCGGCGTCGTCCCGTCGGACCAGTCGCTGTGGCAGTGCAGGTCGCCGCGCAGCAGCCCGCGCAGCGCGCTCGTGCCCGTGCCGGCCGACTCCGCCCGACGGCGCAGCTCGGCGAGGTAGTCGGGCACGCGGCCCTCGAGCGCCTGGGTGACGACGGCGAACGTCGACGGCCCGATGCCCTTCGTGCGCCGCAGCCGCGCCGGGTCGCGCAGGTGGTCCTCGCTCAGCCCCGCGACGACGTCGGCCGCGGTGCGGAACGCCTTCGACTTGAAACGGCTGGACCGCTCGCGCTCGAGCAGGAAGGCGATCTCGGTGAGGGCCTCGAGCGGGTCCATGGTGACCCAGTCTGTCCTCCGAGCAGGTGCGCCGCACGACGGCGCCGGACGACGCCGGACGAGGTGAAGTCGTGGACGAGGGGCAGACGGCGCGCGAGCGCGGGCCCTACCCTGGGATCGGCTCGTGACTCCTGGAGGGCGCGCGATGGGCATCGTGACTCGTGGGTTCGGAGGACGCCGTCCGGAGCCCGGGCGGCCGCTGCCGCCCGGCCAGTTCCTCACCGACGACTTCCCGGTGCTCTCGGCCGGCCCGACGCCGGACGTGCCGACCGAGACGTGGGAGCTGACGGTCACGACCGAGGCGGGCGAGGCCGCGCGGTGGTCGTGGGCCGAGCTCATGGCGCTCCCGGCCGAGGACGTCGTCGTCGACATCCACTGTGTGACCCGGTGGTCGAAGCTCGACACCCGCTGGCGCGGCGTCTCCCTCGACACGCTGCTGGCCGACGTCGAGACCACGGGCGAGTTCGTGCTCGCCCGCTCCTACGGCGGGTACACGACGAACCTGCCGCTCGAGGACCTGCTCGACGGCAGGGCGTGGATCGCCTACGAGCACGAGGGCGAGCCGCTCGACCCGGTGCACGGCGGGCCGGCGCGACTCCTCGTCCCGCACCTGTACTTCTGGAAGAGCGCGAAGTGGGTGCGCGGACTGGAGATCCACGACGTCGACGAGCCGGGGTTCTGGGAGACGTACGGCTACCACTCCTACGGCGACCCGTGGCTCGAGCAGAGGTACGCGTGAGCGGCACGTGGCACGTCGGCACGGTCGTCGACGCGCCCCGTGTCACCCGCACCGCGCGGGCGATCACGCTCGAGGTCCCCGGGTTCGGCGGCGCGCTCGCGGGCCAGCACGTCGACCTGCGCCTGACGGCGGCGGACGGCTACCAGGCGGTGCGCTCGTACTCGCTCTCCGACGTCGGGACCGACGAGCGGGTCGACGTCCTCGTGGACCGCGTCCCGGGCGGCGAGGTGTCGACGTACCTCGTCGACGACCTGCAGGTCGGGGACCGCATGGAGGTCCGCGGCCCGCTCGGCGGCTACTTCGTCTGGCGGCCCGACGACGCGGGCCCGGTCCTGCTCGTGGCCGGCGGGTCGGGTCTCGCGCCGCTCCTGGCGATGCTCCGCGCGCGCCGCAGGAGCGGCAGCCGGGCGCCGTTCCGCCTCGTGCACTCGGTGCGCACGCCCGACGACGTGCTCTTCCCCGACGAGCTCGGCGACGGCACGCCCGGAGTCACCGTGACCCTCGTGCACACGCGCACCGCTCCGGCGGGCTCGCCGCGCCCGGCCGGCCGCATCGTCAAGGACGACCTCACCGCGCCCGGCTTCGACCCGGCCGACGCCCCGACCGTCTACGTCTGCGGCTCGACCGGCTTCGTGGAGGCGGCTGCGACCCTCCTCACCGAGCTGGGGCACGACCCCGCACGCGTGCGGACCGAACGCTTCGGAGGTGCCTGATGCCCGCGCCCGACCTCGTGACCCTCGACGGCAACGCTCTCGACGGCAACGCCCTCGCGGGCCGGCTCGCCGTGCTGGGGTCGCTCGACGTCACGAGCGCGACCGTGCGGTGCGCCGGCTGCGGTCGCACCGGCGCCGGTGCGCAGATGCGCGCGTACGTCTCGGGGATGGGGGCCGTCGGGCGCTGCCCGGGGTGCGACGCCGTCCTCGTCGTCGTGGTCGAGCACCCGTCCGGCACGCGCGTCGCGATGCCGGGCGTCGCGTGGATCGGCGACCTCGAGCCCTGACGCTCGTGGTGCGGTGCGCGCGGCGCACGGCGCACGGCGCGGGTGAAATCCGTTGCCCCGCCGTCGGGACCGCGCGACCGTGGTGCCATGAGCGTGCGCACCGTCGTCCTGGTCGAGGGCGCGAGCGACCGCGCCGCCGTCGAGACGCTCGCCGCCCGCCGCGGCCTCGACCTGGCGGCGGTGGGGGCCGTCGTCGTGACCATGGGCGGCGCGGGCGGTGCGACCCGCGCGATCCGCGCCGCCGTGAGCCAGGGTGCCGCGGTGTGCGGCCTGTACGACGTCGGCGAGGAGGGCTTCGTCGCTCGCGCGCTGCTGCGGCACGGGCTCGCCGTCGCCGGCACGCGCGCCGAGCTGGCCGCGCTCGGCTTCCACGCCTGCGACCGGGACCTCGAGGACGAGCTCGTGCGCGGGCTCGGCGTCGAGGGCGCGCTCGCGGTCGTCGTGCAGGAGGGCGAGGGCGACCGGTTCCGCACCTTCAGCGGGCAGCCGGAGTGGCGCGGCCGGCCCGCGGCCGAGCGTCTGCACCGGTTCTGGGGCACGACGGCGGGCCGCAAGGAGCGCTTCGGGCGGGCGCTCGCGGCCGCCGCGCCCGTCGAGCCGCCGCCGATCGCGGCGCTGCTCGACCACGTCGCCGTCGGGGCGGGCGAGCGCACCGGGGGTGGAGCGTGACCAAGTACGGGTGGATGTACCGGGTCGGCTTCCGGCCCTGGGAGGGGTACCGGGAGGCGGCCTCGCGGAGCGTGACCCGGGTGCTCGACCGCGAGGAGGTCGACCGGCCCCGGCCGCTGGGACGCGCGCTCGACCTCGGCTGCGGGCGCGGCCAGTACACCCCCGAGCTCGCCCGGCGCGGCTGGGAGGCGGTCGGCGTCGACCGCGAGCGCCGGGCGATCGAGGACGCGCGCCGGCTGGGTCCCCCGGAGGTGACCTACGTCGTCGGCGACGTGGGAGCTCGACGCGGTCGACCCCGCCGAGACCGTGGGGCTCGGGTTCCCCATGAACCTCACCTCCCCGCGCTGGTACCGGCTGCGCCGCCCGGCGCGCTGACGGGCCGACGGGCGTCGGGGGGACAGGCGCACCCTCCCACGCCGGCACGTCCGCGCCTAGGCTCGCGCCCATGGATCACGTGCCCGTGGACAGGGACGCGACGCCGGGCCCTGCGCGCCGGCTCCTCGACAGGCTCCGCAGCGAGGAGGGCAGCGCGCTGCTGCTCCTCGGGGCCGCGCTGGTCGCGCTGCTGTGGGCGAACTCGCCGGTGTCCGGCGCGTACGTGCACCTGTGGGAGACGCCGGTCGTCGTCGAGGCCGGCGCCCTGCGCTTCGACATGGACCTGCACCACTGGGTCAACGACGGCCTCATGGTCGTGTTCTTCTTCGTCGTCGGTCTGGAGGTGCGCCAGGAGCTGGCGCTCGGCTCGCTGCGCCAGCGCCGCCACCGGCTCGTGCCGCTCGTCGCCGGCACCGTCGGCGTGCTCGTCCCTGCGGCGATCTACCTCGCCGTCGCGGGCGGGACCGCCCCCGAGGGCTGGGGCGTCGTCGTCGGCACCGACACCGCGTTCCTGCTCGGGGTGCTCGCGCTCGTCGGGCCCGCCATGTCCAACCAGCTGCGGGTCTTCCTGCTCACGCTGTCGGTGGTCGACGACTTCCTCGCGGTGACGATCATCGGCGTCGTCTACTCCGACGAGGTGCGCGTCGGCCCGCTGGCGCTCGCGGGCGCGTGCCTCGTGGTCCTGTGGCTGCTCGGCCGCACGCGCGAGTGGCGCAGCGGCCCGTACGTCGTCGCGGTCGTCGTGCTGTGGGGCGCCACCGTGCAGGCGGGCGTCCACCCCTCGCTCGCGGGCATGCTCGCCGGCCTGCTGGTGCCGGCGGCGGCGACCGAGCGCACCGCCGTGCTGCACGCCAAGAGCCTCTTCCGCGACTACTGGCAGTCGCCCGACGCCGGGGCGGCACGCACCGTCCGGCTCGGTCTGGCGCGCTCGATCTCGGTCAACCAGCGCCTGCACGAGGCGCTGCGTGCGCCCGTGTCGCTCGTCGTGGTGCCGGTCTTCGCGCTCGCCAACGCGGGCATCGACCTGCGCGGCGACGCGCTGGGCGCGGCGTTCGGCTCGGTGGTGCTCTGGGGCGTCGTCGCGGGTCTCGTCGTGGGCAAGCTCGTCGGGATCTGCCTCGGCACGTGGGCCGCGCTGCGCATGCGCCTCGGCGGCCTGCCCGACGGCGTGGGGCCCGGCAGCGTCGTCGGGGGAGCAGCGCTCTCGGGCATCGGCTTCACCGTCTCGCTGCTGATCGTGGACCTTGCGTTCGACGACGAGGCGGCCGCGCAGGCCGCGACCGTCGGCGTCCTCGTCGCGATGGTGGCGTCCTCGCTCGTCGGCTGGGCCGCGTTCCGGGTCGCCCGGGTGCGGTTCGGCGAGACCAGTGCCGACCTGCCCGTGACGCTCACCCCGCCCGTCGACGTCGGGCGCGACCACGTGCACGGCAACCCCGAGGCGCCGTTCACGGTCGTGGAGTACCTCGACTTCCAGTGCCCGTTCTGCGCCCGCGCGACCGGCACGTGGGCCGACCTGCGCGACCACTTCGGCGACCGCATCCGCTACGTGGTGCGGCACCTGCCGCTCGAGGACGTCCACCCGCAGGCGTTCGTCGCGGCGCTCGCGGCCGAGGCAGCGCACCGGCAGGGCCGGTTCTGGGAGATGCACGACGTCCTGTTCGCCAACCAGGCCCGGCTCGAGCTCGAGGACCTGCGCGGGTACGCGGCCGAGCTCGGGCTCGACCTCGAGCGGTTCGACGCCGACCTGGCGGACCCCGAGCTCGCCGAGCGAGTCCGCTCCGACGCCGAGAGCGGCGGCGCCGGCGGCGCGCGAGGCACGCCGACGTTCTTCCTCAACGGCGTGCGGCACCGCGGCCCGCACGACGCGCGCACGCTGGTCGCCGCCCTCGAGGCGTCGACCCCGGACGTCAGCGCCCGGCGCCGGTCGTGAGCTGCTCCTCGCGCACGGCGGCGAGGTGCGCGTGGACGAGCGGCAGCACCGACGCGCCCTCGCCGCTCGCCGACGCGACGCGCTTCATCGACCCGGAGCGCACGTCGCCGACCGCGAAGATGCCGCGGACGGTCGTCTCGAGGCTCGCCGGCGGGCGCCCGTCGCGCCACGCCTCGCGCGGCACGTCGCGGCCGGTGAGCACGAACCCGTCGTCGTCGAGCGCGACGCCGTCCGGCAGCCAGCCGCAGTCGGGCTGCGCGCCGAGCAGGCAGAACAGCCCGTCGGCCGACGTGACCGTGTCGGCGCCCGAGTCCAGGTCGCGCAGCCGCAGCCACCGCAGGCGGCCGTCGCCGCCGCCGTCGGACACGACCGTGCGCGTGCGGACGGTGATGTTGGGCGTCGCGGCGATCTCGCGCACCAGGTAGTCCGACATCGTCTCGGCCAGGCTCGCGCGCCGCACGAGCATCGTCACCGCGCCCGCGAACCGGGCCAGGTGCACCGCGGCCTGGCCCGCGGAGTTCCCGCCCCCGACGACGTAGACGTCGCGGTCCTGCATCTCGCGGGCCATCGACGTCGCGGCGCCGTAGTGCACGCCCGCGCCCACGAGCTCTTCGACGCCGGGCACGTCGAGGCGCCGGTAGGCGACGCCCGTCGCCAGCACGACCGTGCGGGCGCACAGGTGGGCCCCGTCCACGTGGACGTGGTGGTGCTCGGGCTCGTCCGCCGGGCCGGGCTCGATGCGGGTCGCGGGACGCCCCGTGTAGAAGCGGGCGCCGAACCGGCCGGCCTGGACGCGCGAGCGCTGCGCGAGCCGCATGCCCGAGATGCCGCGCGGGAAGCCCAGGTAGTTGCGGATCATCGAGCTCGAGCCGGCCTGTCCGCCGATCGCGTCGCGCTCGAGGTCGACCGTCGTCAGGCCCTCCGACGCCGCGTAGACCGCGGCGGCCAGCCCCGCCGGGCCGGCGCCGACGATGACGACGTCGGCGACCTCGCCCTCGGGGATCGAGTCGAACCCGCCGTACATCGCCTCGGCGACGGCGCCGGGCGTCGCGGCGGCCAGCACGCGGCCGTTGATCGCGCGCACGACGGGCAGCCGGGCGCCCGGCCCCGCGGCGTCGAGGATGGCGCGGGCGTCCTCGCCGTCGGGCGCGAGCGTCCGGTTCGGGATGCCGAGCCGGTCCAGCAGGTCGCGGATCGCCGCCGCGGTGCGGTCGCCCGGCTCGGCGACGACGTCGCTCGCGGTCACGGTCGGGCGCGCGACCGACCACACCCACTCGCTGAGCAGCTCGACGAGCGCGGTGTGGAACTCCTCGTCGCGCGGGCCGCGCGGGATCCCGACGAACGTGTCGAGCTCGCGACGCGGCAGCGCGGCGCGCAGGTCGTCGAGCGCGTCGGCGTACTCCTCGACGGGCACGAGCGCGACGCGCCGGGCGGTCGAGACGACCGCCGGGACCTGGTGCAGCAGCTCGGCCGCGGTCCCGTCGGGCAGGCGGTGCTCGGCGGCGACCATCGCGATCGGCACGCGCCGCGCGACGAGCGCCCGAGCCGCGTCGAGCGCGTCGGCGCAGCTGCCGGCGGTCTCGATCCGGTAGTCGCGGTCGTAGCGCGCGCGGAACTCCCGCTCCACGGCGTCGGCGTGGTCGCCGCCGACCAGGAGGATGACCGGCCTGTCGTCCATGCCCGTCAGCGTAGGTCCCCGGTGTCGGGCCTCTCCACGAAGCCGCCGGCGTCGCTCGTGCCCCACACGGCGGACTCGTCGTCGACGCGGTGCTCGACGCCGCGACGCCGCGCCTCCTCGCGGCCCGCGGCGACGGCCTCCTCGAGGCTCGCGAACGAGCCGCCGACGACATGCCCGAGGACCTCGTTCACCCAGGCGCCGTCGCGCGGCGCGGTGTGCACGTCGTCGTCGGGCACGCCGGCAGGCTTGGCGGTGCTGTCGGTCACGGTGTTCCTCCGTCCGGTCGAGATCGTCAGTGTCGGCTGCCTGGCGCCCGCCCGCCATCGCGCGGGCCGGGCGCCTATCGTGGCGGGGTGCCCACCCGGCTGCTGCTGCTCAGCGACACGCACGTGCCCGGCCGCGCCCGCGCGCTCCCGGAGCAGGTGTGGCGCGCCGTCGACGCGGCCGACGTCGTCGTGCACGCCGGCGACTGGACGACGCCGGACCTCCTCGACGCGCTCGACGCCCGCGCCGCCCGGCTCGTCGGCGTGGCCGGCAACAACGACGGGCCCGAGCTGCACGCGCGCCTCGGCGAGGTCGCGCGCGTGGAGGTCGAGGACCTGCGCGTCGCGGTCGTGCACGAGACCGGCCCGAAGCAGGGGCGGGAGCGGCGCGCGGACGCCGCGTTCCCCGAGACCGACCTGCTCGTGTTCGGCCACAGCCACGTCCCGTGGGACACGGTCTCGCCCGCGGGAATGCGGCTGCTCAACCCCGGGTCGCCGACCGACCGGCGGCGGCAGCCGGTGTGCACGTACGTGACGGCGACCGTCACGGGGAACCGGCTGGACGACGTCCGGCTCGTGCCGGTCGGGCGCTGACACCGCCGACCCGGGAGCCACCGGGGTGCCGCTCAGCAGGCCGGGCAGGGCGACGGTGCGCGGCCGGGGCGTACGGCCCGGGCGGCCCGGGCCGTCGACCGGACGCCCGACCGTGCCCGGCGCGCGAGCGTGCCGGCGGCGGCCGAGACCGCCTCGGCCACGGTCGCGCGCCGCGGGTGGACGCGGAACGTCGCCGTCGCGGCCGCGTCGGTCACGACGTCGGCGACGCGCTCGCCCGCGCAGCGTCCGTACTTGGCGACGTACGCCTCGTCGAGCACCGCGTGCACCTCGGGCGCGGCCTCGGCGAGCGCGACCGGGCGCCCGCCCGCCGCGACGTGCCCGCCGTCCAGCACCGCACCCGCCCAGGCGGCGTCGGTGCCTGGCGCGGGGCGGACGTACAGCTCACGGCCGAGGCGCACGACCCAGGTCCGCACGGGCCGCTCGGCGCGGGCCGTGCGCAGGGTGAGGGTCGGTGCGGACGCGAGCGTGGTCAGGTCCTCGAGGGTCCAAGCGGTCATGCGTTCTCCTCCTGGTGCGTCTCGGTGGCGGCCCAGGTGGCGAGGAGCTTGAGGGAGTCCTCGGCCGGCGAGCCGGGCGGCGCGGTGTAGACGTTGAGCTGCAGCCCAGGGTCGGCGGCGAGCTCGAGCGCCTCGAACGACAGCTCGAGGCGGCCGACGGCCGGGTGGAAGAGCACCTTGGTGCCGGTCCGGTGGTACTTGACGTCGTGCGACGCCCACAGGCGCCGGAAGTCCTCGCTGCGCGTCGACAGCTCGCCGACGAGCGCAGTGAGGCCCGTGTCGAACGGGTTGCGTCCCGCCTCCGCCCGCAGGACGGCGACGACGTCGTGCGACGTCCGGGCCCAGTTCTCGCCCCAGTACTCGCCCGCGCGCGGGTCGAGGAACAGGAAGCGGGCGAGGTTGACGGGCTCGGCCGACGCGCGGCCAGGCGTGCCGAAGAGCGGCGAGTAGAGCGCGCGACCGAGGGCGTTCGACGCGAGGACGTCGAGGCGCCCGTTGCGCACGAACGCGGGCAGCCCGACCATCGCGTCGAGCACCTGCTGGACGACGGGGCGCACGGTCGCCGGGGACGTGCGCGGGGCGCGCCTGCGGGCGGGACCCGAGGCGTTCGCGGCGCGCGCGAGGTGGAACAGGTGCGCGCGCTCCGCCTCGTCGAGCTGCAGGGCGTCGGCGACGGACTCGAGCACGGGCTCCGAGACGCCGCCGAGGTTCCCGCGCTCCATCCGGGTGTAGTAGTCGACGCTGACCCCGGCGAGCATCGCGACCTCCTCGCGACGCAGGCCCGGGACGCGCCGGTTGCCGCCGTACGCGGGCAGGCCTGCCTTGTCCGGGGTGAGGCGGGCACGCCGGGTGGCGAGGAACTCGCGCACCTCCGCCGTCAGGTCCATGCCCTCGACGGTACGTGCGGGCCGCTGGTCGAGGGAGGGACTGTCGATACCGGGCTCGTCCGGCCCTCCGAGGCGGGGCCACGGATCCCGGCGCCGCTCCCCGCGGGCGAGCCCTAGGATGCGTCGTGACCGGCGCGGCACCGCGCCCGTGCGAGAGGGAGACCGGGATGCGGCAGCGCGGTGACGTCCACGTCGAGCAGGGCGGCGCGCTCTGGGTCATGGAGGGCGAGATCGACAACGCCGTCCGCGAGCGCCGGGAGGCGCAGCTGCGCGACGCGGCGGCCGGACGCCGCATCACCGTCGACCTCACGCGCGTGACGTTCATGGACTCCGGCGGCCTGCGGCTGCTCTACCACGCGGCGGAGCACAGCCCCGAGCCCCCGGTGCTGCGCGGCGTGCCGCACCACGTCGCCGAGCGGCTCGACGTCGCGGGTGCCACGACGATGTTCGTCGTGGTGCCGCGCGAGAGCTCGCAGGGCTAGCCCGGGCGCGCGCGCCGCCTTGCCTCGGCGAATGCTTCGCGGCAGAGTCTGGTGTGACGCACCTCACGCCGGTGTGGGGCGCGTCGCGGAGGAGGTGCCGAGTGACGACCACCGAGTTTGCGACGCTACGCCGCTCGATCGAGCAGCTGCGCGCCAGCGTCGCCGAGGTGCGCAGCGCCTTCGGTGACGCGCCCGAGGTGCGCCGGCTGGTGAACGACCTCGAACGTCTCGAGATCGACGCCGGCGAGCTCGCCTCGAGGCCCCTCAGACGGACGCACCCGGACGACGCGCCGCACGTCGTCGTCCCCGACACCCCGCTGGACGAGACCATGTGGAGCGACGCCGACGACGAGGGCGTCGGCGGCTACCACGGCGACCGCGCGTGACCGCGACGGCGCGAGGCGTCGAGTCCCGCGGCCGCGCCCAGGTGGGCGTGGGGAACCTGCGGACCGACCGGTGGTGGCTCGCGCCGGCGGCCACGGCCCTCGGGCTGCTGGTCTTCGTCGTCTACGGCGGGGTGCGGGCCTTCCAGCAGCAGTACTTCTTCGCCGACGAGCGGTACCTGACGCCGTTCTACTCGCCGTGCGTGTCCGTCGGGTGCGCGTCCGAGCCGGGCGCGGCCCACTTCGGCACGTTCCTGCCCGACCACCCGCTCATCCCGTACGCGGCGCTGAGCCTGCCGTTCCTCCTGCTGTTCCGCCTGACCTGCTACTACTACCGCAAGGCGTACTACCGGTCGTTCTGGCTCTCGCCGCCGGCGTGCGCGGTCCCCGAGCCGCACGCCGCCTACACGGGCGAGACCCGCTTCCCCCTGGTCCTGCAGAACGCGCACCGGTACTTCTTCTACGTCGCGGTGCTGGTCTCGCTCGTCAACAGCTACGACGCGATCGTCGCGTTCCGGCACCCGACCGACGGGTTCGTCGTCGGCGTCGGCAACCTCGTGCTGCTCGTCAACGTCGTCCTGCTGTGGTGCTACACGCTCTCGTGCCACTCGTGCCGGCACGTGATGGGCGGGCGCCTCACGCACTTCTCGAAGCACCCCGTGCGGTACTGGTTCTGGACCAAGGTCTCCGCGCTCAACACGAGGCACATGCAGTTCGCGTGGATCACGCTCGGCACGCTGATCCTCACCGACCTGTACGTGATGCTCGTCGCGCGCGGGACGATCACCGACCTGCGGATCGTCGGATAGGAGCACCTCGGTGACCACGATCGAACGGCACGAGTACGACGTCCTCGTCGTCGGCGCGGGCGGGGCCGGGCTGCGCGCGGCGATCGAGGCGCGCGAGCGCGGCCTGCGCACCGGGATCGTCTGCAAGTCGCTGTTCGGCAAGGCGCACACCGTGATGGCCGAGGGCGGCTGCGCCGCGGCGATGGGCAACGTCGCCGAGAAGGACTCGTGGCAGGTGCATTTCCGCGACACGATGCGCGGCGGGAAGTTCCTCAACAGCTGGCGGATGGCCGAGCTGCACGCGAAGGAGGCGCCCGACCGCGTCTGGGAGCTGGAGGCCTGGGGGGCGCTCTTCGACCGCACGCCCGACGGCCGGATCAGCCAGCGCAACTTCGGCGGCCACACCTACCCGCGGCTCGCGCACGTCGGCGACCGGACCGGCCTCGAGCTCATCCGCACGCTCCAGCAGCGCGTCGTGGCGCTGCAGCGGGCCGACTACTTCGCGACCGGCGACTACGAGTCGCGCCTGCGCGTGTTCGCCGAGTGCACGGTCACCGAGCTGCTGACCGACGACGACGGCGCGATCGCCGGCGCGTTCGGGTACTGGCGGGAGACCGGCCGGTTCGTGGAGTTCTCCGCGCCCGCGGTCGTGCTCGCCACCGGCGGGATCGGCAAGTCGTTCAAGGTGACGTCGAACTCCTGGGAGTACACGGGCGACGGCCACGCGCTCGCCCTGCGCGCCGGCGCCGGCCTCGTCGACATGGAGTTCGTCCAGTTCCACCCGACGGGCATGGTGTGGCCGCCCAGCGTCAAGGGCATCCTCGTGACGGAGGGCGTGCGCGGCGACGGCGGCGTGCTGCGCAACTCCGACGGGGACCGGTTCATGTTCCGGTACGTGCCGGACGTCTTCAAGGGCCAGTACGCCCAGACGGAGGACGAGGCCGACCGCTGGTACACCGACCAGGACAACAACCGTCGCACGCCCGACCTGCTGCCCCGCGACGAGGTGGCGCGGGCGATCAACACGGAGGTCAAGGAAGGGCGCGGCTCGCCGCACGGGGGAGTGTTCCTCGACATCGCGAGCCGCATGCCGGCCGAGGAGATCAAGCGGCGCCTGCCGTCGATGTACCACCAGTTCAAGGAGCTGGCCGACGTCGACATCACGGCCGAGCCCATGGAGGTGGGCCCGACGTGCCACTACGTCATGGGCGGGATCGACGTCGACCCGGACACGGGGCAGTCGAGCGTGCCGGGCCTGTTCGCGGCGGGGGAGTGCGCGGGCGGCATGCACGGCTCGAACCGGCTCGGGGGCAACTCGCTGTCGGACCTGCTCGTGTTCGGCCGACGCGCGGGCCTCGGCGCGGCCGACTACGTCACCGGGCTCGCCAGGCGCCCGTCGCGGCGCGACCGCGACGTCGAGGCGGCCGCGCGCACGGCGCTCGCGCCCTTCGACCCGCCCTCGCGCGGCGCCCGGGCCGAGAACCCGTACACGCTGCACGCCGAGCTGCAGGGCGTCATGAACGACCTCGTGGGCATCATCCGCACGGAGGACGAGATGACCGAGGCGCTCGAGCGGCTCGGCGAGCTGCGGGCGCGCCTGCGCCACGTCGTCGTCGAGGGCCACCGGCAGTACAACCCCGGCTGGCACCTGGCGCTGGACCTGCGGAACATGCTCATGGTGAGCGAGGCGGTCGCGTCCTCGGCGCTGATGCGCACCGAGAGCCGCGGCGGGCACACCCGCGACGACCACCCGATGCTCGACCCGGAGTGGCGCCACCGGGTGCTCGTGACCCGCTGCGTCCCCGGCGAGGCGGCCGACGGTCTCGCGGTGCCGCGTGTCGAGGTCGAGGTCGCGGAGCGCGCCCCCATGCGCGAGGACCTGCTCGCGCTGTTCGACCTCACCGAGCTCGAGAAGTACTACACCCCCGCCGAGCTGACGGCCCATCCCGAAGGAGGCGCCGCATGAGCTACACGGGGCGGTTCCGCGTGTGGCGCGGCAGCTCGGTCGGCGGCGAGCTCGTCGACTTCGACGTCGAGGTCAACGAGGGCGAGGTCGTGCTCGACGTCATCCACCGGCTCCAGGCCACCCAGGCGCCCGACCTGGCGGTGCGGTGGAACTGCAAGGCGGGCAAGTGCGGGTCGTGCTCGGCGGAGATCAACGGCCGCCCACGGCTGCTGTGCATGACCCGGATGTCGCTGTTCGCCCCCGACGACGTGGTGACCGTGACGCCCATGCGGACGTTCCCGGTGATCCGCGACCTCGTGACCGACGTGTCGTACAACTACGAGAAGGCCCGCGAGATCCTGTCGTTCACGCCCCCGATCGACCTCGCGCCGGGCGAGTACCGGATGAGCCAGGCCGACGTCCAGCGGTCGCAGGAGTTCCGCAAGTGCATCGAGTGCTTCCTGTGCCAGGACACGTGCCACGTCGTGCGCGACCACGAGGAGAACAAGAGGGCGTTCGCCGGCCCGCGCTTCCTCATGCGGGTCGCCGAGCTCGAGATGCACCCGCTCGACGTCTCGGACCGCGTCTCCGCGGCGCAGGACGAGCACGGCCTGGGCCGGTGCAACATCACCAAGTGCTGCACCGAGGTGTGCCCCGAGGGCATCAAGATCACCGACAACGCGCTCATCCCCATGAAGGAGCGCGTGGCCGGTCAGCGCTACGACCCCTTGGTCTGGCTCGGCCGGACGATCCGCCGCCGACGCTGACCGCGGCGCCGACGAGCGCGAGCGGCCGGGCAGGGCGCCGTCCCGCGCCCTGCCCGGCCACGGCGGTGCTACTCGACGACCTCGAAGGTCAGCGACTCGGTGAAGGTGCGCCCGTGGACGTCCGTCGTCGTCACCTCGGCGGTGTGCTCGCCGGCGGCGAGGTCGGCGGGAAGCTCGAGGCGCCACAGGTGCATGGTGCGGTCGGCCAGCCCGCCGCCGTGGACGAACTGCTCCTGGATCGCCACCGGGTCCGACCACTCGGCGCCGACGCGCGGGCTCTCGCCCTGCATCTGCTGCGTGCGGACGGCCTCGACGGGCTCGCCGCCGTCGAGCGAGACGGCGACCGTCGATCCGGTCGAGCCCATCCAGACGTTCGCGGTGAGCCACGTGGTGCCCGCGAGGTCGTCGCGCGTCACCGTGAGCGGGTCCTCCAGCGCCGGGGCGGTGCCGCGAGGGACGCTCACGTTCTCGGCGTACCAAGCGCGGTACCGGGGCGTGTTGAGGCCGACCGCCATCTGGTCGGACCCGTCGTCGCCGCGGACCGTGTAGCGCTCGCGGATCTGGGCGTTCTTGATGTCGAGCGTGAGGACGCCGGGAGGCGTGCCGTCGCGCTGGAGCGTCGTCGGGTAGCCCTCCTCGAGGACCTGGCCCGAGTACCAGTGGCCGGAGACCGCGCCGACCGTCAGGTGCGGGAACGGCAGGCCCTCCTCGCCGACGACGTCGGTCCAGCCGGCCATGAGGTCGCCCTCGCGCAGGTTCTCCGAGACGTGGGTGTGCCCGCCGACGGAGACGACGGTGCGGCCCTCGAGGATCTCGTAGACCTCCTTGACCTGCTTCACCCGGTGAGAGCTGCTGTAGAAGAACTCGAGCAGCGGCATGTGGGCCGCGAGGACGATCGGCCGGTCCATGGGCACCTGGGCGATGTCGTTGCGGAGCCACTCGAGCTGCTGCTCGTCGATGCCGTTCGTGTAGCTGCTCTTGCTGGGCGGCACGACCGTCGGGTACTCGACCGTGTTGAGGGCGACGACGTGCGCCTTGCCGACGTCGTACGAGTAGTACGCCGGACCGAGCTTCGCGCGGAAGGTGTCGAAGTTGTGCTCCGGCTCGGGCGAGTCGAAGTCGAGGTCGTGGTTGCCCGGCAGGAAGCGGGCCGGGCCGTTGAGCATGCGCGTGAGCTCGCGCGTCTGCGCGTACAGCGACAGGTCGTCGCCCACGACGTCGCCGATGAACAGGGCGCCGCAGCCGGCGTAGTCCGTGCGTCCGGCGAGGTCGGCGAAGACGCCGTTGCGGGCGAACTCGACCTCCTCCAGGTCGTACGTCTGCACGTCGGCGCCGACGACGCAGTGCTGCTCGGGCGACTGCGTGAGCGTGCTCTTGGCGAGCGGGAAGTTCACCTCGTCGGGCAGCTCGCCGGTCGGCGCGATCCCGCCGTACCGCAGCTCCGGGGAGCCGGACGGCAGGTGGTGGTAGAAGAACTGGGCCACGTTGTCCTCGTCGACGGGCACCTGGTACCCGCGCGGCTGGGTGACGAAGACGGTCATGTTGTCGAAGGCGGGCAGCTCGTACCGGCCGTGGGCGTCGGTCGTGGTGACGTCGCGTCCGTTGGACACGGTCACCCCGGCGAGGCCCGGCTCGTTCGCGTCCTGGACGGAGTCGCGGTCCTTGTCCACGAACACGGTGCCGTCGACGGTGCTCTGGTCCTCGTCCGGCCCCTCGACGACGTGGACGCCGCCGCGGTAGGCGGTCTCGGCCCAGGACGGGCCCGTCGCGGCGTCGGCGGCGCTCGCGGCGGCGGGGACGAGCGAGGCGCCCCCCACGACGAGGGTGACGGCGGTGGCGGTCAGGCGGGTCTGGCGGCGCACCAGAGATCTGCTTCTCACGGTCACGTGCCTCCTGTCGGGTCGTCGCCGGCCGCTCGGCCGGCCGCTCGCCACGCTCACAGCGGAACGTGAACACGCCCCGACGATCCGTTGACGGGGGCATGTATCCGGGTCGACGGTTGATCGAGGACACGGTGAACGACGGAGGCGGCGACGGGCCGCCGGTCACCCGAGCAGGTCCGCCAGCGCGTCGTCGAGCGTGGGGAACCGGAAGCGGAACCCCGCCCGGTCCAGCACCTCGGACGTCGTGTGCCGCCCGGTGAGGGCGAGCAGCGGGTCGGTCCGCAGGACGACGGCGCCCAGCCGGACGAGAGGCACGGGCGTGGGGATCCCGAAGCGGCGCCCGGAGACGCGCCGCAGGGCGGCCATGAGGTCGCGGTTGCGCACCGGGTGCGGTGCCGCGGCGATCACCGGCCCGTCCGGCAGCTCGAGCTCCGGGTCGAGACCGAGCGCGGCCCGGGCGATCGCGAGCCAGTCGTCGACGTGGATCCAGCTGAACCACTGGTCGCCTCGCCCGACCGTGCCGCCCACCCCCAGGCGGACCAGGAGCAGCAGCCGGTCCAGGGCCGGGGTGCCGGCGTCGAGCACGATGGACGTGCGCAGCACGACGAGGTGCCGCGCGTCGGCGCCCGACGCCGCCTCCTCCCACGGCCGGGCGACGCCCGTCATCTGGGGGAGCCCGTCGTCGGGCACGGGGCTCGACTCGGTCAGCCTCGCCTCGCCGGCGTCGGAGTAGACGGCGGTCGTCGACGCCTGGAGCCAGCGCTCGACGGGCGTGCCGAGCCGCGCGGCCGCGCCGACGAGCGCGCGGGTGGCATCCACGCGCGAGTCGCGCAGCGCCGCGACGTTCTCGCGGGTCGGCCGGGCGTCGACGAGCCTGCCGGCCAGGTTCACGAGCGCCACGCCCGTGCCGGGGCGCAGCTCGTCGGCCCACGGGCCGACCGTGCGGGCGTCCCAGGCGACCTCGCGCACGGGGTCGGTGCCGTAGTCGGCCCGGCCGGGGGAGCGGGTCAGGACGACGACCTCGTGGCCGCGGCCGGCCAGGTCGCGCGACAGCGTGCGGCCCAGGGTGCCGGACCCGCCGGCGACGACGATCTTCATGGGCCGAGCCTGCCAGGCTCAGCGCGCGTACCGCTCGGCCAGGGCCTCGGCGCCGCGCGCGATGAGGAGGGCGTCCGCGCCGACGAGCACGAACGCGGCGCCCGCGTCGAGGTACCGGTCGGCCATCGCGGGCGTGAACGCGTTGACCCCGACGGGCGTGCCGACGTCCCGGCACGCGGCGACCGTCGCGAGGACGGCGTCCACGACGTCCGGGTGCTCCTGCTCGCCGGGGTGCCCCATCGACGCGGCGAGGTCCGCGGGACCGACGAGCACGGCGTCGACGCCGTCGACCGCGGCGATCTCGCGCGCGTCCGCGACGGCGGCGCGCGTCTCGAGCTGCACGACGAGCGTGACGCCCGCGTCGGCGGTCGTGACGTAGTCGGGCACGCGGTTCCACCGCGCCGAGCGGGCCAGGGCGCTGCCCACGCCGCGGATCCCCGCCGGCGGGTACCGTACGGCGCGCACGACGCCCTCGGCCTGCTCGACGCCGTCGACCATGGGGACCAGGACGTTCGTCGCCCCGAGGTCGAGCACCTGCTTGAGGACGACCGGGTCGCCGTACGGCACGCGCACGAGCGTGGCGACGGGGTAGGCAGCCGTCGCCTGCAGCTGGCCGAGGATCGTCGTGAGGTCGTTGGGCCCGTGCTCGCCGTCGACCACGACGACGTCGAGCCCGCTGCCCGCGAGGATCTCGGCGGCGAGCGACGAGCCGAGGCTCGACCAGGCGCCGACGAGCGGTCGGTCGGTCTCGGCGATCATCGCGGCGAGCGAGCGGTCGGGCGTCAGCTGAATCGGCATGTCACGGCTCCCAGGGTTCCGTAGTCGGCGTGGACGGTGTCACCCGGGTGGACCCACGTCGGCCGGGTGAACGACCCGGACAGCACGATCTCACCCGCGGCCAGCGTGTCGCCGTGCGCCGCGAGCTTGTTCGCGAGCCAGGCCACGCCGTTGGCGGGGTGGCCGAGCACCGCCGCGGCGACGCCCGACTCCTCGATCGTCTCGTTCCGGTACAGCAGCGCGGAGACCCACCGCAGGTCGACGTCGTCGACCCGCACGGGCCGGCCGCCCAGGACCATCGCGCCCATCGCGGCGTTGTCCGAGATCGTGTCGACGATGGTGCGCCCGGCCATCTCGACGCGCGCGTCGAGGATCTCGAGCGCGGGCACGACGCGGTCGGTGGCCCTCAGCACGTCGAACACCGTGACGTCCGGCCCCGCGAGCGGCTCGGCCAGCACGAACGCGAGCTCGACCTCGACGCGCACGTTCGAGAACGACGCGTGCGGCACGACCGTCCCGGACTCGAGCACCATGTCGTCGAAGATGACGCCGTAGTCGGGCTCGGTGATGCCGGTCGCGGCCTGCATGACCTTGGAGGTGAGCCCGATCTTGTGGCCCACGAGCCGCCGGCCGCGCGCGACGCCGCGGTCGCGCCAGGTGCGCTGGACGGCGTAGGCGTCCTCGACGGTCATCCCGGCGTGCCGCGCGGTGAGCAGCGGCACGGGGGTGCGGGTGCGCTCGGCCTCGGCGAGCTCGTCGGCGATCGCGGCGACGGCGTCGTCGTCGAGCGTGCGCCCGCCCGACGGCGCCGCCGGCCCCGTGCTCACAGCGTGTTCCCCAGCTTGAACCCGCGCTCGGTGTCGCCCTTGCGCGTGTACGAGAACCCGTCGGCGCCGATCGTCACGGCCATCTCGCTCGTGTCGGTGCGCCGGGTCAGGGGCTGCGGGTTGCCGTCGAGGTCGAGCACGAGGGAGGCGTCGGTGTACCAGCTCGGCACCACGGGGTTGCCCCACCAGTCGCGGCGCTGGTTGTCGTGCACGTCCCACGTGACCACGGGGTTGTCGGGGTCGCCCGTCCAGTAGTCCTGGGTGTAGATCTCGACGCGGTGCCCGTCCGGGTCGCGCAGGTAGAGGTAGAACGCGTTCGACACGCCGTGCCGGCCGGGACCGCGCTCGATCGCGTCGGACATCCGCAGCGCGCCGAGCTTGTCGCAGATCGCGATGATGTTGTGCTTCTCGTGCGTCGCGAACGCGACGTGGTGCATGCGCGGGCCGTCGCCGCCCGTCATCGCGGTGTCGTGCACCGTGGGCTTGCGGCGCATCCACGCGGCGTACGTCGTGCCCTCCTCGTCCTGGATGTCCTCCGTGACGCGGAAGCCGAGGTCCTCCATGTACTTCACGGCGCGCGGCACGTCGGGCGTGACCTGGTTGAAGTGGTCCAGGCGCACGAGCGCGCCGGGGGTGTGCAGGTCGTAGCGCCACGCGAGGCGCTCGACGTGCTCGACGTCGTGGAAGAACTCGTAGGGGAACCCGAGCGGGTCGGTGACCCGCACCGTGTCGCCGAGGCCCTTGACCCAGCCCTCCGCGCGGCGCTCCACCCGGCAGCCGAGCTCGGAGTAGAAGGCGACGGCCCGGTCGAGGTCCTCGGGCGTGCGCACCCGGTAGCTGAACGCCGCGACGGCCGGGACCGGTCCCTTGCGCAGGATGAGGTTGTGGTGGATGAACTCCTCGAGGCTGCGCAGGTAGACGGTCTCGGAGTCCTCCTCGGTGACGACGAGGTCCAGCACGTCGACGTAGAAGCGGCGGCTGGCCTCGAGGTCCGTCACGACGAGCTCCATCGACGCGCACCGCACGACGTCCGGCGGCGGGGAGGTGGGCGTCGGGATGGGGTCGACGGCACGGATCGGGTCGGTGTCGGTGACCACGGGCTCGGGGGAGTCGGGGCTGATGATGCTCATGTCGGCGTCCTTGCGCGAGATGGTGCGGAGTCGGTTCGTCGAGTGCGGTCAGTGCGAGGGCTGCCCGCCCTTGCCGAACGTGGGGTTGTGGACCTTGCCGAGCGTGATGTGCACGGCCTGCTGGTGGGTGTAGAAGTCGATCGAGCGGTACCCGCCCTCGTGGCCCAGGCCCGAGGCCTTGACGCCGCCGAACGGGGTGCGCAGGTCGCGCACGTTGTTCGAGTTGAGCCAGACCATGCCGGCCTCGACCGCCTGGGCGAAGGTGTGCGCGCGCTTGAGGTCGTTGGTCCACACGTACGCGGCCAGGCCGTACCTCGTCGCGTTGGCGAGCTCGAGGGCCTCGGCCTCGGTGTCGAACGGCGTGATCGCGACGACGGGCCCGAAGATCTCCTCCTGGAAGATGCGGGCGTCGGGCTTGACGTCGGCGAACACCGTCGGCGCCACGAAGTTGCCCGACTCGAAGCCCTCGGGCCGGCCGCCGCCCGCGACGAGGCGGCCCTCGGCCTTGCCCAGCTCGACGTAGCTCATGACCTTGGCGAAGTGCTCCGGGTGCACGAGCGTGCCGACCTCGGTCGCCGGGTCGTGCGGGTAGCCGACGACGACGCGCTCGGCCTGCGCGGCGTACCGCTCGACGAACTCGTCGTACACGGACCGCTCGACGAGGATGCGGCTGCCGGCGGTGCAGCGCTCCCCGTTGAGCGAGAAGACGCCGAAGATCGTCGCGTCGATCGCGGCCTCGAGGTCGGCGTCGGCGAACACGATCGCGGGAGACTTGCCGCCCAGCTCCATGGACAGGCCCTTGAGGTGCGGGGCGGCGTTGGCGAAGATCAGCTGCCCGGTGCGGCTCTCGCCCGTGAAGGAGACGAGCGGGACGTCGGGGTGCTTGACGAGCGCGTCGCCCGCCTCCTCGCCGAGCCCGTGGACGAGGTTGAAGACGCCGCGCGGCAGCCCGGCCTCCTCGAAGATCCCGCCCCACAGCGATGCGGACAGCGGCGTGAACTCGGCCGGCTTGAGGACGACCGTGTTGCCCGTCGCGAGCGCGGGGGCCAGCTTCCACGACTCGAGCATGAACGGCGTGTTCCACGGCGTGATGAGGCCGGCGACGCCGATCGGCTTGCGGTTGACGTAGTTGATCTGCCTGCCGGGCACCTTGTAGGTGTCGTCGGCCTGGGCCACGATCAGGTCGGCGAAGAACCGGAAGTTCTCGGCCGCTCGGCGGGCCTGGCCGAGCGCCTGGGTGATCGGCAGGCCCGAGTCGAAGGACTCGAGCTCGGCGAGGCGGGCGTCGCGGGACTCGACGATGTCGGCGATGCGGTGCAGCACGCGCGAGCGCTCGCGCGGGAGCATGCGCGGCCAGGGGCCCTCGACGAACGCGCGCCGGGCGGCGGCGACGGCACGGTCGACGTCGGCCTTCTGCCCGGCCGCGGCCTGGACGTACGTCTGGTTGGTCACGGGCTCGAGCACGTCGAACGTCTCGCCGCCGAGCGAGTCGACGCTCTCGCCGTCGACGTAGTGGCGAATGCGGTCCGGCAGGCCCTCGGGGCGGTGCAGGGTCATGAGCGTGGTCCTTCCGTCGTGGTCGGCCGTCACCCGGCGAGGGTGGCGTCGTCGCGGGGCGAGGGGGTCGGTGGCTTGCGCGCGGCCTGGTAGGCGAGGACCGCGTCGAGCGTCGCGGTGCGGTGGCGCCGCGCGGCGAGCTCGAGCTCGGTGGCGTCGGCGCCCGACGCCACGAGCTCGACGAGCCGGTCGTGCTCGGCGACGGACTCGCGCGCGCGGCCGGGGACGAAGCTGAACGACGAGTCGCGCAGCACCTTCATGCGGTTCCAGCCGCGGTGCACCAGGTCGAGCACGTGCGGGTTGGGGCACGGCTCGAACAGCACGGAGTGGAAGTCGCGGTTGAGCTCGGTGAACCGGTGCGGGTCGAACTCGTCGAGGCTGCGGCGCATCTCGTCGTTGATCGCGCGGGCGCGCCCGAGCTGCTCGCCCGTGAGGTACGGCGCCGACAGTGCCGTCGCGTAGCCCTCGACGAGCGCGAGCGTCTGCATCGTGTGCAGGTACTCGGTCTCCTTGACGAGCGAGACCTTCGCGCCGACGTTGCGCTCGAACGTCACGAGGCCCTCGGCCTCGAGGCGGCGGACCGCCTCGCGCACGGGCACCACGGAGACGCCGAGCTCCGCGGCGAGCTGGGCCAGCACGAGCCGGTAGCCGGGCACGAAGCGCCCGTCGTCGATGCGCTCGCGCAGGTAGCGGTACGCCTGCTGCGACTTGCTCTCCGCGCTCACCCGGCACCACCCGTCTCGCGCTCGTACCGGGCGCGCCACGCGGCGTCCATCGGGAACAGGCCGTCGACGGACTCGCCCTCGGCGACACGGGCGGCGACCCACGCGTCCTGCGCCTCGGTCTCCTCGGCCTCGGCGAGCACCTCCTCGACGAGGGCCGGCGGGATGACGATCACGCCGTCGCCGTCGCCCACGACGACGTCGCCGGGCTCGACCGCGGCGCCGCCGCACGCGATCGTCACGTCGGTCTCCCACGGCACGTGCCGGCGCCCGAGCACCGAGGGATGGGGGCCGGCCGAGAAGACCGGGACGTCGATCCGGGCCACGGCGTCGAAGTCGCGCACGCCGCCGTCGGTGACGATCGCGGCGGCCCCGCGCACCTGCGCGCGCAGGGCCAGGACGTCGCCGACCGTGCCGGTGCCGCGCTCGCCGCGCGCCTCGATCACGAGGACCTCGCCCTCGCCGACGGTGTCGAACGCCCGCTTCTGGGCGTTGAAGCCGCCGCCGCGGCGCGCGAACAGGTCGGGGCGGTGCGGCACGAACCGCAGCGTGCGGGCCCGGCCGACGAACCGGGCGCCCGGCCGGTTCGACCGCACGCCCTCGACGAAGACGTCGTGGTAGCCGCGCCGGCGCAGGGCCACCGACAGCGTCGCGACGGCGACCTTCGCGAAGCGCGCCCGGTGGGCGTCCGTGAGCTCGAACGCGGGCTCGTCCGCCGTGGCGGGCGGCGTGGCGGTGCCGTAGGCCTCGGCGCGCTGGACGTCGTCGACCGCGGGCTGCGCGCCGAAGTCGCCGAACGGCGTCGTGCCGGCCGTCACCGTCGTGACGAGCCGGCCGCTCGACGGCGCGCCGGGCGCCGTCGGGGCGTCGACCTCGACCTCGACGACGTCGCCCGGCTCGACGACGGACGACCCGGCCGGCGTGCCGGTGAGGATGACGTCACCGGGCTCGAGCGTGAGGTGCTGCGAGAGGTCGGCCACGAGGCGGCCGAAGTCGAACAGCAGGGTGTCGGTCGTGTCCTCCTGCACCAGGTCGCCGTTGACCCAGGTGCGCACGCGCAGCCCCGCGGGGTCGACCGCGGAGGCGGGGACGAGCTCGGGGCCCAGCGGGGTGAACCCGTCGCCGCCCTTGGAGCGCAGGTTCGAGCCCTTGTCCGCGGTGCGCAGGTCGTAGAGGCCGAAGTCGTTGGCGGCGGTGACGGCGGCGACGTGGGACCAGCCGTCCTCGGGGGAGACCCACCGCGCGGCGGTGCCGATGACGAGCGCGACCTCGCCCTCGAACGCGAGGAGCTCGGTGCCGAGCGGCCGCTCGACCGTGCCGCCCGTGACGCCGAGGGACGACGCCGGCTTGAGGAAGTAGCTGGGCTGGGCCGGGGTGCGCCCGCGCTGCGCGGCACGCGAGGCGTAGTTGAGGTGGACGGCGATGATCTTGCCGGGGCGGCGTCGATCGTCGGTGACCATGGGACCCCCTTGTCGTGTCGTATCCGCGATCATATACGATCATCGCCGTCCACCAACTCGCGGACTGACAGAGAGGTCGACCGCACCATGACCGTGAGCACTGCTGCCACCGCCGCTCCCGACGCCCGGCGCCGGGAGCTCAGGCGCGTCGCGATGGCGACCGTCATCGGTACCACGATCGAGTGGTACGACTTCTTCCTCTACGCCAGCGCGGCGGGGCTCGTCTTCGGCGCGCTGTTCTTCGCCCCGGCCGGGCCGGGGGCTGCCACGCTGCTGTCCTTCGCGACCGTCGGCATCAGCTTCCTCTTCCGGCCGCTCGGCGCGTTCCTCGCCGGGCACTACGGAGACAAGATCGGCCGCAAGGCCATGCTCGTCGTCACGCTCCTCCTCATGGGCGGCGCGACCACCCTCATCGGCGTGCTGCCCACCTACGAGCAGATCGGGATGGCCGCCCCGGTCCTGCTCGTGGTGCTCCGCATCCTGCAGGGCCTGTCGACCGGCGGCGAGTGGGGCGGCGCGGTGCTCATGGCCGTCGAGCACGCGCCCACCGGCAGGCGCGGCCGGTTCGGCGCGTTCCCGCAGATCGGCGTGCCGATCGGACTCCTGCTCGCCTCGGGCGTGCTTGCGCTCATGACCGGCGTCGTCTCGCCGGGCGACGCGTTCCTCGAGTGGGGCTGGCGCGTGCCGTTCCTGCTGAGCTTCGTGCTCATCGTCGTGGGCATCGTCGTGCGCAGGACGGTGGAGGAGAGCCCCGTCTTCACCGAGCTCGCCGAGAAGAAGAAGGAGGCCCACATCCCCGTCGTCACGCTGTTCCGCAAGCACTGGCTGCTCGTCCTGCTGGCCGCCCTCACGTTCGCGGGCAACAACTCCGCCGGCTACATGACCACCGGCGGCTACCTGCAGAACTACGCGACGACGCCGATCGCCGAGGGCGGCCTGGTGGGCATGGACCGCACGCCCGTGCTGCTCGCCGTGGCGGGTGCCTCCGTCGTCTGGCTCGTGTGCACGTTCGCGGCCGGCGTGGTGTCCGACCGGATCGGGCGCCGCAGCACGTACATCATCGGCTGGATCGCCTTCCTGTCCACGGTGTTCCTGCTCTTCCCGCTGGTCAACACCGGCAACCCGTGGCTGCTGTTCCTCGGCGTCGCGCTGTTCGCGGTCGGCAACGGCTTCACCTACGGCCAGCAGGCCGCGTACTTCGCCGAACTCTTCCCGGCGTCGATCCGGTACTCGGGCGTCTCCATCACGTACGCGATCGGGGCGATCCTCGGCGGCGCGTTCGCTCCGACGATCGCGACGTGGCTCGTCCAGACCACCGGCACCGCGACGTCCGTCGCGTTCTACATCGCGTCCGTCATGGTCGTGGCGTTCGCCGCCACGCTGATCCTGCGCGACCGGACCGGCATCCCGCTCGGGCCCGAGCACGAGGCACTGCAGGCCCGGGGAGCGATCCGCGGGCTCGGCTGACACCACCCACCCCAGGCGCGTGCGCCGTGGCCCGGTCCCGACGTCGGGACCGGGCCACGGCGCGTCCGGGCGGGCCGGTCAGCGCCGGCTGTTCACCCGGAGGATCTCCTCCTGGTACGGCGCGACGACGCCGGGGGAGACGCGGCAGTCGAGCAGCAGGAACGGCCGCTCGTCGGCGGGCTCGGCCGTCCAGGCCGCGAGCCGGTCGAGGTCCGCCAGCTCGCGCACGACGACGCCCTCGGCGCCGACCGAGGCGGCGAGCGCCGCGAAGTCGGTCTCCGGGATGAGCATGGGCTCCTCGGCGAGCCCCTGCCGGCCGTAGACGTGCACCTCGGCGCCGTACGCGGCGTCGTTCCACACGACCGCGAGGCCGCGCCCGCGCGCGGTGCGCACGGCCGTCTCGAGGTCGGCGAGCGCCATGAGCCCGCCGCCGTCGCCCGTGGTGAGCACAACGGTCGCCTCGGGCCGCGCCGTCGCGGCGCCGGCGACGCTCGGGAAGCCGAGCCCGATCGACTGGTAGGCGGTGCCGACCATCATCATCCGGTCGGGCGACGCGACGGGCCAGTACATGTTGGCCCAGCCGATGAAGTGCCCGCCGTCGGACACGACCACGCGGTCCGCGGGCAGGAGCGCGGCGAGGCGGTGCGCGACGGCGCGCGGGTCGAGGCGGCCGTCCTCGGCGAGGCCGTCGGCCGGGCCCGGGTCGTGCGCGCGCAGGGTGACGACGTCGACGGACTCGCGCCACCCGGACGGGCGCGCCTCGAGCTTGGCCAGCTCCTCGACGAGCGCGTCCGCGACGAGGCGCGCGTCGCCGCGCACGTAGCCGCCGACGTGGCGATGCGTGGCCGCGGGGCCCGTGTCGACCTGCACGACCCGCGTGCCGGGGGAGAAGAGCTCGCCGAAGCGCATCGTGAACTGGTTGAGGGACGCGCCGAAGACGACCGCGACGTCGGCCTCGCGCACGAGCTCCATCGCCCCCGCCGCGCCGAAGCCGCCGGTGACGCCGAGGTCGTGGCGGTCGTCGGGGAACACGCCTCGGCCGAGCGCGGTGGTGCCCGTCACGGCACCCGTTGCGGCGGCGAGCTCGCCGAGCGCGGGGCCGGCGCCCGCGAGCCACGCGCCGCGGCCCGCGAGCAGGAACGGGCGCTCGGCCTCGGCGAGCGCCCGGGCCAGGTCCGTGATGGCGGCCGCGTCGAACGGGCCGACCGGCGCGAGCGGTCCGGGCAGCACCGGCTCGGGTGCCGACGGCACGGGACCGGCCTCGCGCGCCGCGACGTCGTACGGGATCGCCAGGACGACGGGGACGCTGTACGTGAGCGCGTGCTCGATCGCGATGACGGTCGTCGCGGCCGCGTCCGCGCGGCCGACGGTGTACGTGCGGGCGCCGACGGCCGCGGCGAGCGCGATCTGGTCGACGTCCCACGGCCGGGGACCCGACGTCGGCTCGTCGCCCGCGACGAGGACGAGCGGCACGTGCGCCTGCCGCGCCTCGGCCAGGGCCGTGAGCGCGTTGGTGAACCCCGCCCCGTACGTCGCCGTCGCCGCGGCGAGGCGGTTCGACGCGCGGAAGTGGGCGTCGGCGGCGACCACGCCGCCCGACTCGTGGCGCACCGCGGTGAAGCGCGTCGCCGTCTCGCGCGTGAGGGTGTCGAGGAACCAGGCGTTGCCGTTGCCCATGACCCCGAAGACGTGGTCGACGTGGCGGGCGAGGGTGTGGGCGACGTGCGCGGACACGGTGGGCATGGGGGCCTCCCGAGGAAACAGTGACGGATGAGTGCTGCGGTCCGTATGTGTCCCGGTGGCCCGTGCGGGCCGGCGGCGCGCCCCTTTTTCGAGCGCAGGCGGCGACGGTGTCCGCCTCGACGATCGCAGGGTACCTCAGGCGGCCGGGCGCCGGGACTGCAGGAACGCCCGCTCGGCCGGGTCCGTGGTCAGCGAGACCGCCTTGTCGTACGCGGCGCGCGACTCGGCGCGGCGGCCGAGGCGTCGCAGCAGGTCGGCACGCGTCGCCCAGGCCGGCTGGAACCGGGCACCGTCCTCGTCGAGCTCGTCGAGGAGCGCGAGCGCGGCCTCGGGCCCGTCGGTCTCGGCCGTGACCGCGGCGAGCGCGACGCGGGCGCCGAGGCTCGGGAAGAGGCGGGAGAGATGGCGGTGGAGGTCGCGCAGTGCCGGCCAGTCGGTCGTGCCGGTCGTCGCGCGTGCGGCGTGCACGGCCTGGATCGCCGCCTCGAGCTGGAAGCGGCCCAGCTCGCCGCCCGCGTAGGCCGCCCTCAGGTGGAGCCGGCCGCGCTCGAGGAGGGCGCCGTCCCAGCGCGTCGTGTCCTGCTCGCCGAGCGGCACCAGCCGGCCGGCGTCGTCGAGGCGTGCCGGCGCCCGTGCGGTCGAGAAGCAGACCAGGGCCGCCAGTCCGTGTGCCTCCGGGTCGCCGGGCAGGAGGTCGGCGAGGGTCTCGGCCAGGTACAGCGCCTCGTCGGCCGGCGTCCCGCGCGGGACCGCCCCGGCGATGCGCCACTCGACGGCGTACGCGCCGTAGACCGCCTCGAGCACGTGGTCGACGCGCTCGGGCAGGACGGACCGGTCGGGGATCTCGAACGGGATTCGCGCCGCCCCGATCCGCCGTTTCGACCGGACCAGCCGGGCGGCGACCGTCGGGGCGGGCAGCGCGAACGCCGCCGCGACCTGCTTCGCGGTGAGCCCCAGCACGGTGTTGAGCATCAGCGGCGTGCGCGCGGAGCGGTCGATCGCGGGGTGGGCGCACACGAGCATCAGCTCGAGCCGGCGGTCCCCGATCGCGTCGGGGTCGACGTCGTCCAGGCGCGCCGGGTCGTGGCGGGCCGGGTCGAACGGGTGGGTCCGGCGCACCGCGGCCGAGCGGGCGACGTCGCGCAGGCGGTTGCGCGCGACGGTGAGCAGCCAGCCCTCCGGGTTGCCGGGGACGCCGTCGCGCGGCCAGCGCACGAGCGCACGCTCGAACGCGTCGGCCAGTGCGTCCTCCGCCGTGGTGAGTCGCCGCCCGCGGCCGCCAGGAGCGAGAGCAGCCGGCCGTAGCCGGTGCGTGCCGCCCAGGCGGCCCGCACCGACGCCGGCTCGCGGTCGCCCGTGCCCGCGGGGAGGCTCACGTCCACGCGCCGTCCACGAACGACGTCGCGACCCGCCGGACCTCGACCACCCCGTACTGGGCGCCGGGGCACCTCTCCGCCCAGGCCAGGGCGGCGTCGAGGTCGGGCACGTCGACGAGGAACACCCCGCCCAGCGCCTCCTTGGTCTCCGCGAAGGGGCCGTCCTGGATCTGGACGTCGCCCGTGCGCAGCGTGACCGTCGACGACGCGTGGCTGGGTGCGAGCACCTCCGCCGCGACGAGCACGCCGGCGGCCTCGAGCGCCTTCCCGTAGTCGGCGAACGCGACCTGCATCGCCTCGATGGCCTCGGCAGGGATCTCGCCCTCGGCGGGCTCGTCGGCGTGGAGCAGCAGCGCGTACCTCATGTCGGTCTCCTTCGGATCCGGTCGCGGGACGTT